>NZ_JBEYCQ010000007.1:117024-293784 GCF_040632905.1 Streptomyces sp. NPDC016469 | reverse complement strand
GAAAAGGGCTCCGGCGGCGGGCTGTGGCGGTCGCGGCGTACCGAACGGGTCCGGCACTTGAACCAGTTCGCTTTGTAGCCCCACCACCGCCTTGTCTTCGGCCACGCTGACGCTGACGCAGACGCCACCGGTCCCGCTGATCTCGGCCCCGACCCCTCCCGCCTTCTCCAGGCCCTACGCTCAAGCCGGCGGGCGGGGCTGACAACGGGTCCCGCGCGCACGATAACCAGCCCACTCGACGCACGGGAGAGACCACCGGCATGGCCGTCATCCACCGCACCACCCTGTCGCCGACCAAGCTCGAACTGCTCACCACCTGGCTTCCGACCCGCCCCTGGTACGTGGGCCCCGCTCACCCGTCCCTCGTCAAGTCCGGCGGCTTCCGCCTGGACGACCCGCAGGGCGAGGTGGGCATCGAGTTCATGGTGGTCACCGACACCTCGGGCGCCGAGCCGGTGCCGTACTTCGTGCCGCTCACCTACCGGGGCGCGGCGCTCGAAGGCGCGGAGGACGCCCTCGTCGGCACGACCGCGCACGGCGTGCTGGGGGAGCGCTGGGTGTACGACGGCTGCCACGACCCGGTCCTGGTGGCGCAGCTGCTCGCCCTGCTGGACGGCAGGGCGGAGCCCCAGGCCCAGAGCGTCACCGACACCCCGGACCCCACGATCACGCACTCCCACACGGGCGCCGCCTTCGGCCTGGTGGCCCCCACGGCCACGGACACCCCGGAGGGCACGGACCTGTCCGTCCCGGGCACCACCCTCCACGTGAACCGCGTTCTGCGCGCCGCCGCGGACGCCCCGGAAGGCACGGCGGGGCACATCTCCGGCCCCTGGTCCACGCCGGAGGACGTGGAGGTGCGAGGGGTGTTCGCGGAGGTGCGCACGGCGTAGCGGCCGGGGGAGCCGGGCTTGAGGGTCCCCGCGCTTCGTGGCAGGGTCGGCGGGCATGATCGATGAGGTGGCGAAAGACGTATTGCACGGGCGGCTGCGGCGCGACCGTGAGGTGCTGCTCTGGAAGCTCGACGGGTTGTCCGACTACGACGTCCGCCGGCCCCTGACGGCGACCGGGACCAATCTGCTCGGTCTGGTCAAGCACGTGGCCAACGTCGAGGCCCGGTACTTCGGGGAGGTCTTCGGCCGCCCTTCCCCCGAGCCGCTGCCCCGGTGGCAGGATGCCGACGGCGGCGATCTGTGGGCGGCCGAGGGCGAGACCCGTGATCAGGTCATCGGGTTCTACCGGCGTACGTGGGCGCACTCGGACGCGACGGTCGAGGCGCTTCCCCTCGACGCCCCCGGGCATGTGCCGTGGTGGCCGGAACCCCATGCCGACACGACTCTGTTCGCCGTCCTGGTCCACGTCCTCGGTGAGGCCGTCCGGCACGCCGGTCACGCCGACATCCTGCGCGAAGGTCTCGACGGCCGGACCGGGTTGCGTCCCGAGCACGAGCAGCGGATCGACGAGGAGGCCCGCGCGGCGCATCGCGCGAGGGTCGAGCGGGCGGCGAGGACGGCCGCGCCGGTCCGGCCGTAGCGGCGTCCCCGGCCGGGAATCGCGACCGGGACGCGGGCGGGACGCGGGTGGACGCCCCGGTCGGTCCGCCCCCGCCGGCCCGGGATGTCTCAGGGACGGGAAGTCCTGGTGGGACGGGTGGCGCGGTGCCGAGCATGAGCCCTGTCCGAGTCACGGAATGCCCTGTCGGGGCGGCCCGTGACCGCTTACGAGATGGGGGAAAACCTTCCATGTTCAAGACCGTTCTCCGGCGCGGAGCCGTCGCCTTCGGCGCTGCCGCCCTCGCCGTCAGCTCGCTCGCCGGCGTCGCCCAGGCCGACGTGGGCGTCCCGTACATCAAGCCCGATCAGCGCGGCGACGCGGTCGCCTGTGTGCAGAAGGCACTGCAGCTGGCGGGGTACGGGATCGTGCGCGACGGTGTCTACGGGCAGGCGACCTATGCGGCGTTGACCGACTTCCAGCGCAGCCGCGGCCTTTCGGCGGACGGCATCGTCGGTCCGAAGACCGGCGACGCCGTCTACTACGGCTACCTCCTGCCCTCGGGCCTCGTGGCCTACGAGGAGTACTGCCCCACGATCATCCCCACGACCCACTGACCCACCCCACGCTCCACCGCCGCCCCCGTGCCCTCAGCCGGCGCGGGGGCGGCGACGTGATGACGCCGAGGGCGGCTCAGCGTTTGGGGCGGTCCGACTTGGGGATCAGGCCCGCTCGTACGGCTCGGGCCCGGGCCCTGACCTGTTGGGCGGGGAGGGTCGGGGTCTCGCGGACGGGTTTGCCCGCGCAGCGGCGGCACTTGCCGCCGGGGAGCGCGTCGGCGGTTCCGGGGGCCCGGCACTCGCTGCACTCCAGGGACCGCAGGACCGGGTGGGGTTCGCGGGCCGGGGGCAGCTTCGTCTGGAGGCGCTTCGCCACGAAGGCCGCCGGGTGGTGGATGCGGTCCGGGAGTCCGGTGGTGAGGGCCCGGAGGATGTCGGTCTCCGTGGCGCCCCTGCGGAGCCACTCCGACGCCTGCGGCTCCAGCGCCACGCAGTCGTTGTGCGACAGCGACAGCACGGGGGCCTTGCGGCCCAGCGCCGCGAGCAGGATGAACGCCCTGGAACGCGTTTCCCGTCGGGTCTCCCTGGGTACGTCGCCCCGGCTGAAGTCCGCCCACCAGGTGTCGTCGCGCGCGGTGCGGGAAAAGAACGTCCGGGTCACCCACAGCAGGTTCACCCCGCTCGCCACGCACTCGCTGCCTCGGCGCAGGTGCCCCGCCTCCTGGAGGCGGTTCAGCGACGTCCGGATCGCGCACTGTCCGTACGGAAGCGCCTTGGCCAGGGCCTTTACGGAGATGTCCGCGCCGTCGCACAGCCCGTCGATGTACGCCACGATGGCCGCGTCACGGGGATTGAGGTGCGTGAAGTCCTGACCCGTACGAGGGCGTTGGTCCGGGGCGGATCGCTTGCCGTAACCGGGGTTCGCCATCGGGTGGTCGGGGAAGGGTGCGCTACTAGACTGGGCGTCAGCCATCTGATCGCTCTTTTCGTGCGTCGATCGAGGTGGTCAGGCCCCTGGCGGTGTTGGTGCACCGCCGGGGCCGTCTTAGGTCTATGTCCTCGCTGAAGCTAAAGCGTGCCTACCGTCCGTCGCAACTTGATCGCGAAAAGTGAACCCTTGCGGGTAACGGGGGGCGGGTGGGTGGGTACAGGCCCTCCCAACCATTCCATTCAAAGAGCGCTCGGAACTCGCGGCTTGAGCGCCGGGCGGGAAGGCACGCGGGGAGATGGAATCGCCGGATCTGCGGGTCTATCGTGCCCTCATGCCGGTTGATCTAATTCGCATCGTTTCCCGTGACTCGCCGATGGCACTCGCTCAGGTGGAGCGCGTCCGAGCCGAGCTGGCCGTGCTCCATCCCGGCATCGAGACCGCCGTCCTCCCGGTGAAGACGACCGGTGACAAGTGGATGGGCGACCTCAGCCAGGTGGAGGGCAAGGGGGCGTTCACCAAGGAGGTCGACGCCGCGCTCCTCGCCGGGGAGGCCGACCTCGCCGTGCACTGCGTCAAGGACATCCCGGCGGACCGGCCCCTCCCGGCCGGCACGACCTTCGCGGCCTTCCTCAAGCGGGACGACATCCGGGACGCGCTCATCCACCCCGGCGGCCTCACCCTCGACCAGCTCCCGGCCGGTACCCGGATCGGGACCTCGTCGGTGCGCCGCGTCGCCCAGCTCGCCGCCTCGCACCCGCACCTGGAGTGCGTCCCGATGCGCGGGAACGCGAACCGCCGCCTGGCGAAGCTCGACGCGGGCGACGCCGACGCGCTGATCCTGGCCGCCGCCGGTCTTGAGCGGATCGGCCGGACCGACGTCATCACCGAGATCCTCACGACCGAGACGATGATCCCGCCGATCGGCGCCGGAGTCCTCGCCCTCCAGTGCCGTGAGGGTGACGCGGAGCTCATCGACGTCGTCAGCCCGCTCGGCGACCACGACGCCTACCGCGAGACGCAGGCCGAGCGGATGCTCCTGCACGTCCTGCAGGGCCACTGCAACAGCCCGATCGCCGGATTCGCCCGGGTCGAGGGCAACGGCGAACTGTCGCTCCGCGCCTGCGTGTTCTCCCCGGACGGCAAGACCGTCCTCAACGCCCACGAGTGGGCGGGCCGCCTCGACCCGGCCACACTCGGCACGTCCGTCGCCGTCGCCCTCCTCCGCCAGGGCGCCCGCGACGTGATCGACAGCATCGCGCACTAGCCGGCGGGGGCCGGCCCTTGGGGCAGGGGACGGGACGACGTCACCTCCTGGGTGTGGATGACGGCGTCGAACCAGGTCGCGAGCGAACCGCCGGACATGTGGTGGGCTTCGTCCTGCCGGGGGTCGTACGACGGGCCGATCAATCGCGTACGGGTCGGGGTGTCCAGGAAGCGGCGTACCGCCCCGGAGCTCGGGAGGCCCGGGTCCAGGAGGTAGGCCGCCCTGTTCCCGGCGGCCGCGCCCAGCACGCTGTCCACGAAGTCCGGGCCCGGCGTGGGCAGGGGCCGGCCGATGGAACCGTGCGCCAGGGTGAGGCCGATGGAGCGGAAGCCCGGGCCCAGGCGTTCACGCAGGTATCCGCCCATGTTCCGGTGCGTCTGCGGGGGCTCGGAGCGGGACACGGACACGGTGCGCGGGGTGCCGACGGCGGTGTGGGCCATCCCGCCCCAGTAGACGACCTTGTCTCCCGTGTGCCGCTGCCACCAGGCCGCACCGTCGGCGAGTGCGCGTTCCGCTTCTGCCAGGCTGTTCGCCTGTCCAGCCGGTGGCTGCGCGAGACGTACCGGGTCGTCCGGGTGGCGCTCGTTGTACGACCGCATCCACTGGACGAGTTCGAGGATTTCCCCGGTCCGCCAGAACGCCCGCGCCTCCGCCAGCATGGCCCCCGGGTCCCCGTCGCCCGTGGCCACGTACGCCGCCAGGCCGAGTCGGCCGGGATCGTCGCCCTCCAGGACGACGCTCCGGAACCCCTCCTCCTCCACGAGCAGGCGCACCACGCGGTGCGCCACCTCCGACAGTTCGCGGGTCTGCCGGGTGGCGGCCCCCAGGGCGACGATCTTGGCGTCGCGTACCAGCGGGGCGAGTGGCCGCAGATCGTCCAGCGGCTCGTCGGGCTTCCTTGCGGCGAGCGCGTGGGAGTTGTGCCTGATCCATTGCGTAGCTGTCTGCATGGACGAGATCGTGCGGCCTCAAGCGAGGTTGAGGTCAAGGCGGCCGGTACCACCGCGCTTGTCAGTGGTACCGGCCGCCGGTTCTCGCTGCGTCAGCCCTGCTTGAGGTCGGTGACGAACTGCTCCCAGGCGGTCGTTGCGAAGACGACCGCCGGGCCGTCGGTCACCTTGGAGTCGCGGACGGGGACAGCGTTGGGGACGCCGTCGAGGACTTCGAGGCAGTTGCCGCCGCTTCCGTCGCTGTACGTGGACTTGCGCCAGGTGGCGACCTCCACGCAGTTGCCGCCACTGGCGTCACTGTGGGAGGACTTCTGCCAAGTGGCCGTGGACAGGTCGTAGTCAGAACCGCTGCGCTTCATGCTCGTAATCCTCCGCCACCGACTCGATCAAGGCCAGAGACGCTGCCGGTGAGAGCGCGCTGGCCACGACCAGATCGTAGGTCAGTTCATACCCGCTCACCGTGCCTGGATCGTCCAGTAGTTGGCCTGATCCGAGGCCATCCAGGTACGCCAGCGGGGGAGCATCGGAGAATCGCATGAGCTTTAGGCCGCCGCCCATCGCGGCGTGGCCGCCTGCGGTGAAAGGCAGTACCTGCACGATGACTCGGCGCTGGCGGAGCAACGCGGCGATGTGGCGGAGCGCCCCCGCCATGCATTCGGGCCCGCCGACCCTTCGGCGTAACACCGCTTCGTCCAACACGACCCACAACATCGGCACTGTTGGATCGGCGAGGAGTTGTGCGCGCTCCAGACGAGCCGACACCAGTTCATCGATCACGCTCTCGACGGCCGTGGGCTGGTACTCCCTGAACACCGCCCGCGCGTACGCCTCCGTCTGCAACAACCCCGGGATGAGCTGCGGCGCGTACTCCTTGATCTCCGTCGCTCGGGCCTCCGCCTCGGCGGCCTCCGCGAAGTGGTCCGGGTACTTCGACTTCTTCAACGCCGCGCAATTGCGTTCGAAGAAGCCCTCCGTGCCCAGGGTCTCGTCGAACTTGATCGCCTGATCCATCTGCATGCGCCGGACCCCGGACTCCAGCTGGCCGATGAACGAGCCGCTGAGGAAGAGCGGGGCACCCAGGACGGACTGGGACAGGCCCGCGCGTTCCCTTCGGTGACGGAGTTCGGCGCCCAGGAGGGCTCGGGGAGAGGAGGAGGGGTCGAGCTTTCTGGGGCCTGGCATGACAACTCCCTGTTACACACGTGCGCTTGTTGGGCCTGCACCCCTTCCAGGCTAGCGAGAGAATCACCACTCTGGGTATGCATCGTCGTTACTCAGTGTGGAAGGAATGGATCATGACGACAACGGAACGGCGCAGGGCAGCGGTGGCGAAGATTCGGGAGGCCGAGGAAGTGGTGGCGTTGCTGAGGGAGGGCTTCGCGCGGGCCGGGGTGAAGCTGCCCTCGCTGCGGATCGACGCGGCCTCGTGTGCGGGGGACGACCCGGCGGTGCTGGTGGACCTGGGGCGCTGCAACCTCGCGGCGGCGCAGCGGCTCAGCCGGCTGCTGGACGAGAAGGCGGCGGCGTCATGACGGGCGGGGACGGCCTGGAGGCTTGTACGCCGGAGCCGGGGTCGTTCGCCGTGGATGTACGGGACGGCCGGATCGGCCGGGTGTTGGGGCGCGTCGGGCCGTACGTGCGGCTGCGGCCGCCGGGCGGCGGGCCTGCGTGGGACTGCCCGGCGGACTCCGTACGGCAGGCGCCGCCGGGAGCGGTGCTGCGGGCGCGGGTGACGGAGATCAACCGGGAGGGGCAGTTGCCGAGGTGACGGCGCCTTCCAGGGGGCAGCGGTTCATGTTGATCCACTGCCCCGTGGGGCGGCGGCCACGCCCGGACTGCCCGGAGTACGAGGCGATCCGCGCGGCACCGCCGCAGGGGTGCCGAGTCGAGGAGTTCGGCGCGTACTGCGGGCTGGTCTGCGAACGGCGGGGCGCGACCCTGCTGGACGCGGTGGCCGGGGTGTGCGCCGAGATCAGGACCGGGCACGGCCTGCTGATGACCGATCCCGGGATCGAGAAGCTGTGGGAGTGGTCGTCGGACGGCACGGACGGGTGGGGCGCGGACGTCGTGGGGCAGCTGCTACGGATGGCGGCCGAGCAGGGGCCGGAACGCGGCTACAAGATCGAGGACTTGGTGCGGTTCCTGCGTACAGCCGCTGGGCCCTCGCAGGGAGGCCGTAGCCTGCCGAGATGGTGACCATGGACACGGAAAACGATGCGCAGGTGGCCCTCAGGGCCGCGTCGGCGGGTGCGGCCGTCGTACGCGAGATGTACGGGGCGTCACTGGCGCGGTACGAGAAGGGCGGGGGCGACTTCGCCACGGCCGCCGACATCGCGGCGGAGGAGGCCGTCCTCGACGTGCTGCGCGCGGCGCGGCCCGATGACGCGGTGACGGGTGAGGAGAGCGGGGCCACCGGGGCGGCCGGGGCGGGGCGCCGGTGGCTGGTGGACCCGCTGTGCGGGACGCTCAACTACGCGGTGGGCACCATGCTCGTCGCGGTGAACGTCGCGCTGCGGGACGCCTCCGCCGGCATCGTGGCAGCGGCCTCCGCCGACCCGTTCAGCGGCGAGGTCTTCTGGACGGACGGGGCGGGTGCGTGGGTCCGGGGGGCGGAGGGGCGGGACGACCGGCTCATACCCTCGGCGGGCTCCCGGCTGGTGGACGTCAATCTGGACCCGCCGTTCCCGCACGCGCCGGGCTTCCGGGCGGTGGAGCTCATGGCCGCGCCGGAGTTCGTCGCCGGGTTCCGGCCGCGCGTCGTCTCCAGCACGGTGGCCGTCGCGTGGGTGGCGGCGGGGCGCCGGGCCGCGTACATCACCGACGGTGGGCCGGGCCTCCGCCTGGACAGCGTCCACTTCGCGGCGGGCATCGCGCTGTGCGAGGCGGCGGGCTGCGTGGTGACGGGGATCGACGGGCTGCCGGTGGACCGGGGCGCGGGCGGGCTGGTCGTGGCGGCGGACCGGGAGACGCATGCGGCGCTGTTGGAGCTGGCGGCCGCCGGGGCGTGAAGGCGAGCGGCGCTCAGTGCGTCGCTCACACGAACGCGGGACGCTGAGAAAGGCGGCCTCACGCCGCGAAACCGCCAGTCCACGCGCCCCGGACGGGCTCGGCGGCCCCCTTGGTGAAGGGGGCCGCCGCTCCGGTCGAAGGCGCCCTCCCGCGCATCCGCGAGGAGGGCGTCACGGCGCAGTGATCAGTACAGGCCGTTGTAGATGTTGAAGCCGTAGCCGATCTGTACGCGCTTGCTGATCGTGCCGGTCCCGGTGGACGTGTAGCGGTACAGGTCGCCGTAGCCGTTGACGCCGATCAGGTCGGCCCTGCCGTCCCCGTTGATGTCGCCGGGCGCGGCGAACTTGTTGTAGATGTCGAAGCCGGAGCCGATCTTCACGCGCGCCTTCAGCGGCGCGGACGCCTGGCCCGTGCCCGCGTACAGGTAGAGCGTGCCGTCCTTGGCGACGGCCACCACATCGGTCCTGCCGTCGTCGGTGAGGTCACCGGCACCGACGATGTGGCGGTACGTGCCGTAGCCGTAGCCGACCTTGACCTTGGCGCCGAACGCGGTGAGGCCGTTGCCCGGATACAGGTACAGGTCGCCCTTGGCGTCGCGGGCCAGCAGGTCGCCCTTGCCGTCACCGCTCAGGTCGCCCGGCCCGATGAGATCGTCGTAGGCGCCCCAGCCGCTGCCGAAGGAATGGTCCCCGATGGTCAGCCGGCCGTCCTTGACCCAGAGTTCCTCGGGCCGTCCGTCGGCGTCGAGGGAGGAGACGAGCCGCCTCATCGGCCCGGCCTCGGCGACGTTGCGGAGCCCGCGGGGGGCGAACTGTCCGTTGTTCTTGGAGTCGTACCACCACCAACGGTGGTCGTCGGTGGTGCCCACGGCCTCGTGCTTGCCGAAGTCGGGGTTGCCGCCCTGGCCGACGAACAGGGCGGCCTTCTGCCAGCCGAAGGCATCGGCGACACGCGTGCGGAAGGTGCCCTGACCGGTGGACCGGTAGATGTACGTGTCGCCGTTCGGCTTGCGGCCCATGAGGTCGCCGTGGCCGTCTCCGTTGAGGTCGTCGACACCCACGAGCTGGTTGTAGATGCCGAAGCCGTAGCCAATTCTCTTGGTCGGCGTCTTGAAGGGCTTCGCCGCGTCGCCGGTGCCCGCGAAGAAGTACAGGTCCCCGCCCGTGGTGCGGGTGACGACATCGCCGAACCCGTCACCGTTGCTGTCGTTGAGGCCGACGATCTGGTCGTACGTCTCCCAGCCGGAGGCCACCTTGACCGCGGGCGCGAAGGGCTCGCCCTTGATGGCGCCGGTGGAGGCGTGGAGGTAGACGTCGCCGGAGGGCGTGCGCGCGAGCAGGTCGTTGCGGCCGTCACCGGTCAGGTCGCCGGGGGAGAGGATCTTGTTGTACTTCTGCCAGCCCTCACCGGACCAGGTGGCGGGGGAGGTCCTCTCCTCGCCCGCGCTCGGGTACAGCGTGAGTGTGCCGGTCTGGGACAGCGTGACGATCTCGGGCGGGCCGTTGGCGTCGAGGTCGCCCAGCGCGATGATGTCCTTGTGCATCTCCCGCTCGTCGGTGGCGGGGATCCGGAACGGGTAGTCGGGGGTGAACCCCCCCGCCTTGACGTACAGGACGCCGTCCACGCCTCGGTAGAGGAGGTCGTTGTCGCCGTTGCCGTTCAGGTCCAGGCGCGGTTTCGTGCCTGTGGCCGGCGTCTCGGGGCCGCCGGAGCCCTTGGAGGCGTCGTCGGCCGAGGCCGGAGCCGCCAGCAGCATGCCGGCGGCGAGAACGAGTGTGGTGCAGGCCGAGATCCGGCTCGCGCGTTTCGCGCGTGCGAGACCGAAACGGCCGGGTGTAGCGGAAGGCAATGTCCCCCCAGGGATTCTCCGCGCATGGGTGTCACCAGCGGGACGGGAGTGATTCAGGCTTGAATCAGCTGGTGTTCACATCGACCCGCGCCGACCCTCATTGGAGGGGGCGACTTCCAGCCATCCCTGGTGCAAGTTTTCGGCCATCTCTCTCGGTGCCGGCAAGAACTGAGCCGTGACGACGAAGCGGCGGCACCCCTTGGTCAAGGGTGCCGCCGCTCCGTTCGCTGTGTGTCTCAGACCGCCGCCGGCGCCTTCGCCGTTTCGGAAGGCGTGGCCGGGTCCGGGGTCGCCGCCGTGCCCGGGGCCTCCTCCTGGCTCACGTTGAACTCCGCCAGGAGGTCCTTGCTGAAGCCGAAGAAGTACGTGGCCAGGAAGCCCGCGAGGTAGCCGACGACCAGGCCGCCCGCGTAGATCGCGATCGTGGCACCCAGGCCGTGGTTGCCGTCGAGCAGGGGGAACAGGGCCCAGCCGGAGGGGCCGATCGCGGTGGAGCCGACCGCGTCGCCCAGCTGGTTGAAGAAGCCGACGAACGCGCCGCCGAAGGCACCGCCCACGCAGGCCGTGATGAACGGGCGGCCCAGGGGCAGCGAGACGCCGTAGATCAGGGGCTCGCCGACGCCCAGGAAGCCGGCGGGCAGGGCGGACTTGATGGTCTTGCGGATCGACTCGTTGCGCGGGAGGCGGAAGTACGTGGCGATGGCCGCGCCGACCTGGCCGGCACCGGCCATGGCGAGGATCGGGAGCAGGACCGTGTAGCCCTGCTGCTCGATCAGGGTCGTGTGGATCGGGATCAGGGCCTGGTGCAGGCCCAGCATGACCAGCGGGAGGAAGAAGCCGCCCAGGATCAGCCCCGCGCCCGCGCCGCCGTTGGACAGCAGCCAGTCGGCGAAGTCGCCGATCGCGGTGGACACCTCACCCGCCACGTACATCAGGCCGAAGATCGTGACCAGGCCGGAGATGAGGACCGTCAGCGTCGGTGTGACCAGCACGTCCAGCGCCTCCGGCACCCAGCGGCGGCACCACTTCTCCACGTACACCGCGAGCACCGCCGCGCCCAGGGCGCCGAGCACGCCGCCCTGGCCGGGGGAGAGCTTCTGGCCGAACGCCTCGATGTTCGCGACGCCCGGGAAGACGATGATCGCCGCGACCGCACCGCCCAGGATCGGCGTGCCGCCGAACTCCTTCGCGGTGTTGTAGCCGACGAAGACCGCGATGAGCGCCATGAAGCCGGACGCCATCGCCGCGAGCGCCGGGGTGACCGACGGCAGCCATTCGAGGTTGACCAGCAGGCCGTTGAGCCCGGCGATGATGCCGCAGCCGATGAGGGCCGGGATCAGCGGCACGAAGATGTTGGCGATCCTGCGCAGGAACAGCTTGAACGGTGTCGCGTTCTTCGCCTTGCGGGCCGCCTTCATCGCGGCGCCCTGCGCGGCCAGTTCCTCCGCCGTGAGCGGGGTCGCGTCGGCCGGGGCCGGGGCGGGGGCCTCGGCCTTGCCCTCCTCGACCAGCTTCTCGAACTCCGGCGTGACGCGGGCGACCGTACCGGGACCGAGGACGATCTGGTACGTGTCGTCCTCGACCACGCCCATGACCGCGGGGACGGCCTTCAGCGCGTCGTCCTGGACGAGTGAACGGTCGTGCAGCCCGAGCCGGAGCCGGGTCATGCAGTGGGCGATGGAGCTGACGTTCGCGGCGCCACCGACGAGCGGAAGGATCGCGGCGGCAGTGGCGCGGTTCTTGTCTTCTGTAGCCATGGTGCGTGGTGCCTTGCTGTGCGGGGGAGAGGTGGTGCGGCAGGTCAGGTGGTGCGGGGGGCGGCGGCGAGCGCGGCGCGGAGGTGGCCGTCCGACTCGGACAGGAGCGTGGCGGCCGTGGGGCCGTCGACCTGGCCGAGGATCGTCAGGATGGCGTTCTTCACCTCGCCGTCCGTGGCGGCGAGCGCCGCCTCGATCTCCTCGTCGGACGCGCCGGTGGCCAGCGCGACGATGCGCCGGGAGCGGGCCCGCAGCTTCTCGTTGGAGGCACGCACGTCGACCATGAGGTTCCCGTACGTCTTGCCGAGGCGGATCATCGTGATGGTGGAGATCATGTTGAGCACGAGCTTCTGCGCCGTGCCCGCCTTGAGCCGGGTGGAGCCGGTCAGCAGCTCGGGGCCGACGACCACTTCGAGCGGGTGCTCGGCGGCGGCGCCCAGCGCGGAGTCCGCGTTGCACGACAGGCCGAGGGTCAGGGCGCCCTTCGCGCGGGCGTGCTCCACGGCCCCGATCGCGTACGGCGTACGGCCCGAGGCCGAGATGCCGACCACCGTGTCGTCGGCGGTGAGCTCCAGCGCCTCCAGGTCGGCGGCGGCCAGCTCCTTGCTGTCCTCCGCGCCCTCGACGGCGGTGACCATGGCGGACGGGCCTCCCGCGATCAGGCCGATGACGTCGGCCGGGTCCGTATTGAACGTGGGCGGGCACTCACTGGCGTCCAGCACACCCAGCCGGCCCGCGGTGCCCGCGCCCGCGTAGATCAGGCGGCCGCCGCGGGCCATGCGCTCGGCGGTCGCGTCGATCGCGTCGGCGATCTCGGGAAGCCGCTCGGCGACGGCGGCCGGGACGGTCCGGTCCTCGCCGTTCATGATCCGGGCGATCTCCGCGGTGGCCAGCCGGTCGATCTCGGCGAGCTCCGGGCGGAACGCCTCGGTGGTGAGGGTCGCGAGCTGGGCGCGCAGCTCGCCGTAGCCGTCGGGGGTGGCGTCGGTGAGGGAGGTCATGGAGGGCGGCTCTGCTTTCTCGTACGGCGTGCGGTTGCGGGGCGGGTGCGGGGCGCTGCCGGAGGGCGTCCGGGTGACGGTCAGCGGGTGCGCGGGGTGTGGCGGTGGGCCAGCGCCTCGTAGGAGGCGGCGAGGGCCGGGGCGGCCGTCTCGTACGTACGCTGGGCGACCCCTATGAACAGGCAGTCGACCACCAGGAGCTGGCTGGTGCGGCTCGACATGGCGGCCGGGCGCAGCTCGCTCTCGCGCGCCGTGGACGTCGTCAGCACGTGGTCCGCGTACTGCGTGACGGGGCCGTCGGGGCGGCCGGTGATCGCGACCGTCGTCGCGCCCCGGTCGAACGCGACGCGCAGCGGCTCTATGACGTCGCCCGTCGAGCCGGAGTGCGTGATCGCGATGGCCATGTCGCCGGAGCGGAGCTGCACGGCGTTGGTCACCGCGAGGTGCGGGTCCGTGTGGGAGTGGGCGATGAGGCCGATCCGGGACAGCTTCTGGGCCAGGTCCTGGCCGACGAGGGAGGACGCGCCCACCCCGTAGATGTCGATCCGGCGGGCCGTGGCGGCGGCGGCGACCGCGGCGCCCAGCTGCACCGTGTCGAGCCCGGCGGCCGTGTCGGCGAGGGTCTGCTGCTCGTCGTAGGCCAGCTTGGCGACCACGTCGGCGATGGGGTCGTCCACCGCTATGTCCGCGGTGACGGCGGGGGCGCGGCCGGACTCCTGGTGGGCGGCGAGACCGGCGAGCGCGAGGCGCAGGTCGCGATAGCCCGGATACCCCAGGAGGCGGGCGGTGCGGACCACCGTCGCCTCGCTGGTGCCCGTCAGCTCGGCGAGACCGGTGACCGTCAGGGCGGCGCAGCCCGCCGGGTCGCCGGCGACGGCCTCGGCGACGCGCTGCATGGAGCGGGTCATGGACGGCGCCAGCGTCCGCACCTTGGCGGCGAGGGCCGCCGGGGCCGGCGGCGAGTCCGTACTGAAACTTTCCTTCAGGTCATTGGTCACCTTTGAAAGATATTTTCAAGTCGAGAGGGCGTCAACCCTCTTTGGTGTGACCTGTGAAAGAAACGGTTGACGCCGACGGGCGGACAGTCGACGGGTGGACAATGGCTGCATGGAGCAGAATCCGCCGGAGTCCGACCGGCCCGACCGCCTGGAGCAGGCGCTGCACACCGCCCGCGCCCTCGTCATGGCCGACCTCGCCGCCGGAGACGTCGCCGAGGCACAGATCGTGTCGATGGTCGAGGACGCCGTGACGCACCGCCGCTGGTGGGTGGAGCAGTGGCCGGAGGGCGCGGAGTTCGTCGTCGGCCTCGTCGCCCAGGACGTGCAGGACGCGCTCCTCGAGCAGTACGGCCGCTGGCCGCTCTGCCCGGTCTGCGACGCGGGCGACCCGCACGCGCTGGACGTCGAGCCGGAGCTCGGGCCGCACCCGCACTGGGTCTGCACCAAGGCCGCCGTCGCGGTCGCCCCGGTCGGCGCGCTCAGCGGGATACTCCGGCGGTGAGGCGATGACGCTCTACATCGACCCGCCGACCTGGCCCGGCCACGGGCGTCTCTGGTCGCACCTGGTCAGCGATGTGTCGTTCGAGGAGCTGCACGCCTTCGCGGCGTCCATCGGCGCCCCGGCGCGGGCGTTCGAGCGCGACCACTACGACATCCCGGCCGCGAGTTACGAGGACGCGGTGCGGGCCGGGGCGCGGGAGATCGGGTCGAAGGAGCTGGTCCGGCGCCTGACCGAGGCCGGGCTCCGGCGGCCGAAGGGGCGGCCGGCGCCCTGAGCACCCCGCCTCAGCCCGTCGCGCACTCCGTCGACTCCACCGGCGCGCCCTTGGGCGCCCCCGCCCCCTGCGCCACCAGCCGGGAGGCCGCGGAGCCGCGCGCCCGCTGGAGCCGCAGCGAGAACACCACGGTCACCAGCGCCGCGACGGTCATCGCCGCCCCGGCCCAGGCCGTCGCCCCGAAGCCGAAGTCCGCGTCGATCACCGCGCCGCCCAGCCACGGCCCGCCCGTGTTGCCCAGGTTGAACGCGGCGGTCGTCGTCGCACCGGCCAGCGTCGGGGCGGCGCCCGCCACGTTGAACATCCGGGCGTTGAGCGCGGGCGCGGTGTAGAACGCCGAGAGGCCCAGCAGGAACGACAGCGTGATCACGGCCGCCTGGTTCGACGCGAACAGCGCCAGCGCCGCCAGGAAGACCGTGGAGGCGGCGATTCCGCTCAGCAGCACCCCGAAGAGGTGCGCGTCCGCGACCCGGCCGCCGATCGTCGTACCGACCAGGGCGCCCACACCGAACAGCGCCAGCACGGTCGGCACCCAGCCGGAATCGAGCCCGGCGACGTCCGTCAGCAGCGGCGCGAGGTAGCTGAACGCGCAGAACACCCCGCCCGCCGCGAGCGCGGTGATCACGATGGACAGCCACACCTGGCGGTCGCGGTAGATCCCCATCTCCCGCTTGAGCTGCGCCTTCGCGGCCGGCAGCGGGATGCGCGGGATCAGCGTCACGACGCCGGCCAGGGCCACCGCCGAGGCCGCGCCGACCGCCCAGAACGCGGACCGCCAGCCCAGGTTCTCGCCGAGGAACGCGCCGAGCGGCACGCCCAGCACGTTGGCGATCGACAGCCCGCCGATCATCACGGCCATGGCGCGGGCCCGCGCGTTCACCGGCACCATCGCGATGGCGACGGCCGCCCCGACCGCCCAGAATCCCGCGCACGCGAACGCGCTCACCACCCGGGACGCGAACAGCACCTCGTACGTCGGCGCGAGCGCGCCGGCGACCTGGCCCAGGCCGAAGACCGAGATCAGCGCGATGAGCGTGGTGCGGCGCGGCAGCCGCAGGGTCGCCACGGCGAGCAGCGGGGCGCCGACCACCATGCCGATCGCGAACGCGGATATGAGGAGTCCCGCGCGCGGAATCGACACGTCCATGTCGTCGGCGATCGGCGGCAGCAGCCCGGAGAGCATGAACTCGCTCGTGCCCAGGGCGAAGACCGAGAGGCCGAGGATGTATACGGCCAGGGGCATACGGGAGGGGGCGCGTACGGCGGAGTCAGGCATGACAGGTGGCAACAGCGGAAACGTTCCTGACATTCCCCGGCGGCCGGCCGCTCCCGGTCAGCGCGTGAGCAGTTCCAGCTCCGTCAGGAGGTTCTGCCGCGCCCTCGGCTCCCACTCCCTCGTCCCGTACGGAGTGCGGAACAGCCGCGGCAACCCCAGGAGCTGCCGCAGCACCGCCGCCCGGCCCTCGCGGAACGCCTCCTCCGGCACGAAGCCGTACTCCTCGCGGACCTGCGCCGCGTACTCCCCGTACTCCTTCGGCGCCGCCGCCAGGATCGCCAGGTCCGCGTCGCACAGCACCTCGCCGTTGGTGTCGCCGGCGGCCGGGTCGTGCGTGACGGTCAGCCGGACGAGCCGCGCGACCTCCTCGGTCACCGCGTCCGGCACCCCGGCCTCCGGCAGCGCCCGCTCGGCGAGCACCGCGCTGCGCTCCTCGTTCTCCGACCGGTCGGGCCGGTACACCGCATCGTGGAACCAGGCCGCGAGGCGTACGGCGTCCGCGTCGGCGGCGTGACCGGCGAGCGTGTCGACGCGGTCCAGGACCGCCGCGAGGTGGGCGGTCGTGTGGTACTTGCGCCGCGGCTCGGCCCAGCGGGCGAGCAGATTCTCCGCGTACGGAAGCGGATCGGGGCCGTCCGCACCGCCCCGGGCCGCGACGAGGGTGTCGTGCCAGCGGGTGCGGAGCGCTTCCTCGTACTGCGCGCGGTCGTCCGTCATGCGGACGAGGGTAGGCCGAAGTGGCCGGTGATGATCCGCAGGGTCACGGCGCCGTCCGCGTTGAACCCGGGCTCCGCCTCGTAACGCGGGGTCTCCCGGCCGACGATTCCGGCCGCCAGCAGCTCGCGTACCAGCAGGTCCCCGTGGCGGCGGGTCTCGCGACGAGCGCCGATGTTGAAGTACGTGGTCGAGAAGCCGCGCCTGCTGTGGATGAAGTGGAACGGGTGCGCCTCGCAGTGCGGGACCATGAAGTTCTGCCCGTGCGGGCACTCGCAGGCCGGGGTGGAGGCCAGGAACACGGTTTCCAGGGGGTTGGGGCGGCCGAAGCGTTCCTCGTAGCGGAACCCGGTGAGGTAACCCGCCTGGGTCGCGAGGTCGCCGCCGGTGTGCGTGGCCGCGTCGTGCGTCAGCCAGGCCCAGCCGTCGGACGCGCCCTGCGTACGGGAGGGGAGGCCCAGGTCCGTGTAGACCCCGCTCAGGGTGGGAAGATCGAGGCCCCTCGCGTACGTGACGAACGTGTCCGGGGCGATGAAGGGTGCGGTCACAGCACCGTCACCTCCCGGGCGAGCGGCGGCGAGGGAAGGCCGAAGCAGGCGGCTATCGCGCGCACGATCCGGTCCTCCTTGTCGGCGTCGTGCTCGTCGCAGTCGTGGGCCGGATCGGTCTCCCAGGCGAGGCATTCCGCGTCCGGGCCTATGAGGTTCGCGGCGAGCAGTTCGGCCGACATGTAGTCGGGGTTGTCGCCGACGCGCTGCTCCACGTCCTCGAAGCTGAAGTGAACGATCCACTTCCCGTCGCGCAGGTACGTGAAGTCCGGCCCGTGAGCCTTGGCGCTGCACGGCTCGGTCACGATGACCACGATCTCGCCCCCGGACGCGCAGAGGCGGGTGTAGTCGATGTTGTCGTAGTCCTCGATCTCCCAGTTGGCCATGTCATGCACCGCCCATGCCCAACCCCCCGCCTCCCCCTCGGCAAGCGCCTCACGGTGCTGCTCGCGCAGCCCCGCGACGAGCGCGGGCCGGGTCAGCCCCCGGGCGAACACGAGGTTGACCTCGTGTCCGGGGAACTCGCACACACTGTCGATCCACGTCATGCGGCGAGCGTAGACGGGGGGAGTGACAACAGGGCCGCGAGACGGCCCCGTTGCCGGCACTTCAGCGTGACGTCAGTGGTCGTTGACGAAGTTCACGGCGTAGGAGCCCTGGCCGCCCTCACCCTCGAAGGTGAGCCCGATGTTGCTGTACTCGTGCAGGTTGTACTTGCCGCCCTGGCTGGCGCGGTGCGTCACGCAGGTGCCCTTGCCCGTCTTCACGGTGGCCTTGTAGTGACTGATGTTCAGGTCCCAGTCGTCGACCGTGACGAAGGCCGCGTGACCGTTCGCCGCGGTGTCGCACACGGAGATGATGTCGCCGTACTCCTCGACATAGACCCGGACTCCCCTGCCGTTCCAGGTGTGGTCCCAGTTGATGCCGGTCGGCGCTCCGGCGGCACTGGCGGGTGTGGCCGTGACCGTGGTCAGGGCGGCGAGGGCGGCCGCGCCGAGCAGAGCGGCGGTGCTCCGGCGGCGCAGGCGGGAACGCTTGCCTGCAACGGTGGTCGCGGTGGTGCGCTGCATAGATCCTCTTCGTGCTCGTCGTACAGGACTGACGTGCCGGTCCGGGAGCGGTGGTGCGGTTCTCCGCAGGCCGGGCGCAGGCTACGACGCGTGCGAGCGGTGATCCGGTTGCCGGCGGGCACATATTCGCGCGACATGCGCGCGATGGCTCTGGAACCCTGCGCACGGGCCCGGGCCCGTTGTTCCCTTGCTGCCGACTGGATGGGTGAGCGATGACTTTCGTGCTGGTAGGACCGGTTCTGGAAGGTTCCCGGGTGCGGCTCGAACCGCTCGAACACCGGCATGCGGAGGGGCTGTTGCTCGCGGGGCAGGAGGACCGGAGTTCGTACGGATACACCTGGGTGCCCGGACCCGGGGAGGTCGAGGGGTATATCGACGCCCAGTTGGGGCGTGCCGCCGCGGGGAAGCTGGCTCCCTATGTTCAGGTGGACCGGGGGTCCGGGCGGGTCGTCGGGGCCACCGCCTTCTGGGAGCCCCGCTGCTGGCTGGATGACGACAGCCTCACCGCCATCGAGGTCGGCTTCACCTGGCTCGCCGCGTCCGCGCAGGGCACCGGGGTGAACACCGAGTCCAAGTACCTGCTCTTCCGGCACGCGTTCGAGGAGTGGGGCGTCTCGCGGGTGGACCTCAAGACCGATGCGCGCAACCAGCGTTCGCGGGCCGCGATCGAGTCGGTGGGCGCCTGCTTCGAGGGCGTCCTGCGCAAGTGGTCCCCGTCGTGGGCGCCCGGTGAGGAGGGACGGCTGCGGGATTCGGCGATCTTCTCCATCACGGCGGAGGAGTGGCCGGACGTACGGGGACGCCTGGAGGCGCGGATGAGGAGGGCGGCGGGCGCGTAGGCACGACGCCCGGGGCGCCCCCGCGGGTTCGGGGACGCCTCGTGAACGGTTGCGTCCTCACACGCCGGACGGGCTGGGGGTGTCGGACGGGCCGGGTGCGCCCCGGAAGCGCCGCAGGCGCAACGAGTTGCCCACTACGAACACCGACGAGAACGCCATCGCCGCGCCCGCGATCATCGGGTTCAGCAGGCCCGCCGCGGCCAGCGGGAGCGCCGCCACGTTGTACGCGAAGGCCCAGAACAGGTTCGTCCGGATCGTGCTCAGCGTCCGGCGCGCGAGGCGGATCGCGTCCGCCGCCGCTCGCAGGTCGCCGCGGACCAGGGTCAGGTCGCCCGCCTCGATGGCCGCGTCCGTGCCCGTGCCCATCGCCAGGCCCAGGTCGGCCCGGGCCAGCGCGGCGGCGTCGTTCACGCCGTCGCCGACCATCGCGACCGAACGGCCCTCCGCCTGGAGGCGCTTGACGACGTCCACCTTGTCCTGCGGCATGACCTCCGCGTACACCTCGTCGATCCCGACCTCGGCCGCGACCGACTCCGCCACCGCGCGGTTGTCGCCGGTCAGCAGGATGGGCGTCAGGCCCAGGCGGCGCAGGCGGGTGATCGCCTCCGCGCTGGTGTCCTTCACCGCGTCGGCCACCTCGAACACCGCGCGCGCCTCGCCGTCCCAGGCGACCGTGATCGCCGTGCGGCCGGCGGCCTCCGCCTCGGCCTTGCGGGCGGCCAGGTCCGCCGGGAGGCGGATCTCCCACTCCGCGAGGAGCTGTTCGCGGCCGACGAGGACCGCGTGGCCGTCGACCACGCCCTGGACGCCGAGTCCGGGGACGTTGGCGAAGTCCTCCGGGGTGGGGAGGGGGGCGCCGGTGCGTTCGGCGGCTCCGGTGGCGACCGCTTGGGCGATGGGGTGTTCGGAGGCGTGTTCGAGGGCTCCGGCGAGGCGGAGGGCGTCGTTTTCGGTGGTTCCGGGGGTGGTGTGGACGGCCCGGAGGGTCATCCGGCCCGTGGTGACGGTGCCCGTCTTGTCGAGGACGATCGTGTCGACCCGGCGGGTGGACTCCAGGACCTCGGGGCCCTTGATCAGGATGCCGAGCTGGGCGCCGCGCCCGGTGCCGACCATGAGCGCGGTGGGCGTGGCGAGGCCGAGGGCGCACGGGCAGGCGATGATCAGGACCGCCACCGCCGCCGTGAACGCGGCCGTGAGCCCCGCGCCGTCCGCCAGCCAGAAGCCCAGGGTGCCCAGCGCGAGCGCGATGACCACGGGGACGAACACCGCCGAGATCTGGTCCGCGAGGCGCTGTGCCGCCGCCTTGCCGTTCTGGGCGTCCTCGACCAGCTTCGCCATCCGGGCGAGCTGGGTGTCCGCGCCGACGCGGGTCGCCTCGACCACGAGGCGCCCGCCCGCGTTGAGCGTCGCGCCGGTGACCGTGTCGCCGACGCCGACCTCGACCGGGACGGACTCGCCGGTGAGCATGGACGCGTCCACCGCCGATGAGCCCTCGACCACCGTGCCGTCCGTGGCGATCTTCTCGCCGGGGCGCACGAGGAAGCGGTCGCCGACGTGGAGGTCCGCCGTGTCCACGGTCACCTCGCGGCCGTCACGCAGGACGGTGACCTCCTTGGCGCCCAGCTCGAGGAGCGCCTTGAGCGCGGCGCCCGCCTTCCGCTTCGACCGGGCCTCGAAGTAGCGCCCGGCGAGGATGAACGCGGTGACGCCGGCCGCCGCCTCCAGATAGATGTTTCCCGCGCCGTCGCTGCGGCCGATGGTCAGCTCGAACGGGTGCGTCATGCCGGTCATCCCGGCGGTGCCGAAGAACAGCGCCCACAACGACCAGAGGAACGCGGCCGACGTGCCGACGGAGATCAGTGTGTCCATCGTCGCCGCGCCGTGCCGGGCGTTGGTCCACGCGACCCGGTGGAACGGCCAGCCCGCGTACGTGACGACGGGCGCGGTGAGGGTGAGGGCGAGCCACTGCCAGTTGTCGAACTGGAGCGCCGGGATCATCGACATCGCGATCACCGGCACCGCGAGGAGCACGGCCGTGATCAGCCGCTGCCGCAGGGTGTCCGCCTCCCGCGCGGCGGGTACGGCCGCCTCTTCCGTCGTACGCGCCGGGGGTGCGGGTTCGTGCGCGGTGTAGCCGGTCTTCTCGACCGTGGCGATGAGGTCCTGTACGGAGACGGCGGCGCCGTCGTAGGTCACGTGGGCCTTCTCCGTGGCGTAGTTGACGCCGGCCGTCACGCCGTCCATCCGGTTCAGCTTCTTCTCGATACGGGCCGCGCAGGAGGCGCAGGTCATGCCCCCGATGGCCAGCTCTACCTCGGCCTCCGCGGTGTGCGCTGTGTGCGCTGACATGGGCCCTCCTCGTGGTCCCGGGCAACCCGTCCTGGGTACCCCCTGGGGGTATCTGCTTCGGTCATGTATACCCCCACCCCCTATGGCGAAGCAAGGGTGGTCCTGTGTGGGGTGTGTGGGTCGCGCCGGTCGGTCGCCCGGCCTCCGTTCGGCCTCGCGTATCTTCACGTTCACGGTCAGGGCTGCGCCCTCGGCCTACCGCCCCGTAGGCTGGCCATTGGACTAGACCTATAGCTGCTTCCTGGAGGATTGGGTTCCCATGAGCAACCGTGCAGTCCTGGAGGTGATCGCTCTCGACGCGGAGGACGCGGTCGCCGCCCAGGCGGGTGGTGCGGACCGGCTTGAGCTGGTCACCGACATGGCGGCGGACGGCCTCACCCCGTCCTGTGCGACCTTCGCGGCGATCCGCGCCGCGGTGGAAATTCCGCTGCGGGTGATGCTCAGGGTCGCCGACGGCTTCGCGGCCGGTGACATCGAGATACTCGTACGCAAGGCCCGTGAGCTGCGGGCCGAGGGGGCGGACGAGTTCGTGCTCGGCTTCCTGGACGCGGACGGGAACCCGGACCTGGTCGCGGTCGAGCGGCTTGTCGCCGTGCTGGACGGCTGCCGGTGGACGTTCCACCGGGCGATCGACCGGGCGGGCGACCGGGACGCGCTCCGCAAGGCGCTCGCGGATCTGCCGGGTCTTGACACGTATCTGACGGCCGGGGCGGCGGCCGGGGTGGACGCGGGGATACCCACGTTGGTGGCCGAGGCGGGGCGGGCGGGCGAGCCGGGGTACGAGCCGCGGATTCTTGTGGGGGGCGGGTTGCGGCTGGAGCACCTGCCGGCGCTCCTGGATGCGGGTATCGACGCGGTCCACATCGGTGGCGCCGCGCGCCCGGACGGCTGGGCCGGGCCGGTTTCCGCGGATGCGGTGCGGGAGTGGCGGGCGGTGCTGGACCGCTAGCCGCGGGGGCGGTGCGGTGTCGTCCCTGGGTGCGCCGTGGCGCGCCGCCCTCGCGGGGGCGCCGCCCCCGGGCCCCTGCTCCTCAAGCGCCGGAGGGGCTAGTTGTGGTGGCGGTGCTGGTTTCGCGGCGGTGCCGTTGGGGTTCGCTCGTGCGTGTGGCGTCGTGGTTTCGGGGGCGCTGCCCCCGGGCCCCTGCTCCTCAAGCGCCGGAGGGGCTAGTTGTGGTGGCGGTGCTGGTTTCGCGGCGGTGCCGCTGGGGTTCGCTCGTGCGTGTGGCGTCGTGGTTTCGGGGGTGCTGCCCCCGGGCCCCTGCTCCTCAAGCGCCGGAGGGGCTAGTTGTGGTGGCGGCCCCGGTTTCGCGGCGGTGCGGGGTGTGCCGGCGGCCCTCGTGTGCCGGCCCGCCGCGTTCGCCCCGCCGGCCGTGCCGCGTCCGTTCCGCCGCGCAAACCCGCGGCGGAACGCCGCCCTGTCATGACCCTGGCGCAACCGGCGCCCCTCGCCCCACAATGGCCTCGCGGTGATGGGAACGCTCCCATGGCGCGCCTCCCCGGCATGCCCGTCTGTCGTGGGAGCGCTCCCATCACTCTCTTCCGTCCCCACGACGAAAGGCCCCTGGTGAACGCCTCCCCGCCCCCGTCCTCCGTCCGGCGCAGACGCCGTGCGCTCGGTGTTCTGGCCGTCGCAGCCCTCTGCGGCGGCATCCTCACCGCCCCCGGTGCCGTCGCCGCCGACGGCGACCCCGCTCCGGAGCAGATCACCAACGGTGACTTCTCCGCGGGGACCGCGCCCTGGTGGTCGACGGCCAACGCGCCCGTCGCCGTCGTGGACGGGCGGCTGTGTGCCGACGTGCCGGGCGGGACCGCCAACCCGTGGGACGCGATCATCGGGCAGAACGACATCCCGCTCGTCGCGGGTGAGGCGTACACGCTGTCGTACACGGCGAGTTCGACCGTACCGCTGTCCATTCACACCAACGTGCAGATGGCGACCGACCCGTACACCGCCGATTTGTCCGCGACCGATCAGATCGGGGCCGGGGCGACCGCCTACACGCACGTGTTCACCGCGTCCGCCGACCAGGACGCCGCGCAGGTCGCGTTCCAGGTCGGCGGGGGCGCGAAGGCGGCGACCTTCTGCGTGGACGACGTGTCGCTGCGCGGGGGCGCCGAGCCGCCCGTGTACGTGCCCGACACCGGGTCGCGGGTCCGCGTCAACCAGGTCGGCTATCTGCCCAAGGGTCCCAAGACCGGCACCCTGGTCACCGACGCGACCGACCCGGTCCCGTGGACGCTGAAGGCGGCCGACGGGGCGACCGTCGCGAGCGGGACGACCAACCCCGGCGGCGAGGACCCGACCTCGCGGCAGAACGTGCACACCTTCGACTTCAGCGACGCCACCGCCACCGGCGACGGCTTCACGGTCGAGGCGGACGGCCAGGTCAGCGAGCCCTTCTCGATCCGGGCGGACCTGTACGACAGCCTCCGGTCCGACTCGCTCGCGTACTTCTACCAGAACCGCAGCGGCATCGCGATCGACGCGGACCTGGCCGGCGAGGAGTACGCGCGGCCGGCCGGGCACCTCGGGGTCGCGCCGAACAAGGGCGACACGGACGTGCCGTGCCAGGCGGGCGTCTGCGACTACCGGCTCGATGTGCGCGGCGGCTGGTACGACGCCGGGGACCACGGCAAGTACGTCGTGAACGGCGGCATCGCGGTCGCCGAGCTGATGGACACCTACGAGCGCACCCTGACGGCCGACGGCGCCGAGTCCGCCGAGCTGGGCGACGGCGCGCTGGCGGTGCCCGAGCACGGCAACGACGTGCCGGACATCCTCGACGAGGCGCGCTGGGAGCTGGAGTTCCTGATGCGCATGCAGGTCCCGGCCGGGGAGCCGCTGGCGGGCATGGCGCACCACAAGGTGCACGACGCCAACTGGACCGGTATCCCGATGCGGCCCGAACTCGACCCGGAGCAGCGCGAACTGCACCCGCCGACCACCGCCGCGACCCTGAACCTCGCCGCCACGGCCGCCCAGTGCGCCCGGCTCTACGCCCCGTTCGACGCGGAGTTCGCGGCCACGTGCCGTACCGCCGCCGAGACGGCGTGGGCCGCCGCGAAGGCGCACCCGAACGTGCTCGCCAGCCCGGCGGACGGCGTCGGGGGCGGGACGTACGAGGACAACGACGTGCGCGACGAGTTCTACTGGGCCGCCGCCGAGCTGTTCACGACGACCGGCAAGGACGCGTACCGGCAGGCGCTGCTCGGCTCGCCGCTGCACGGTGACGTGGACGCGGCCTTCCCCGCCGACGGCGGCATCTGGTGGGGCGGCACCGCCGGGCTCGGCGTGCTCACCCTGGCCACGGTCCCGAACGACCTGACGGCCGCCCAGCTCGCGGACGTACGGGACATCGTGACGACGGCCGCCGACCGCTACCGGGCGCAGACCGAGGACCAGCTGTACGGCGTGCCGTACGCGCCCAAGGACCAGAACTACGCCTGGGGTTCGAACAGCCAGGTCCTGAACAACATGATCGTGCTGGCGACCGCCGCCGACCTCACCGGTGACGCCGGTTACCGGGACGCCGTCCTGCGCGGCGCGGACTACCTGTTCGGGCGCAACCCGCTCAACCAGTCGTACGTCACCGGCTACGGCGAGCGGTACTCGCAGAACCAGCACCACCGGTTCTGGGCCCACGAGTCCGACCCGTCCCTGCCGCACCCGCCGGCCGGGTCCCTCGCGGGCGGGCCCAACCTGACCGCCCCCACCTCGGGCGACCCGGAGGCCGCCGCGAAGCTCAAGGGGTGCGCGGCCGCGATGTGCTACCTGGACGACAACGGCTCGTACGCCACCAACGAGGTCGCCATCAACTGGAACGCCCCGCTGGCCTACATCGCCTCCTACCTGGACGACGCGGGCGACGCCACGGGCCCGGCCCGCACCTGCAAGGTGACGTACTCCTCGCACCCGTGGAGCACCGGCTCGACCACCACGGTCACGGTGAAGAACACCGGCACCGAGCCCGTCACGCCGTGGTCGCTGACCTGGCTGCTGCCCGGCGACCAGAAGCTCAGCCACACCTGGAGCGCCGAGATCGGCCAGTACGGACGGACGGTGACGGCCGCGCCGCTGTCCTGGAACCGGACCATCGCGCCCGGGGCCTCCGTGGACTTCGGGTTCAACAGCAGCCGCACGGGTCCGGCGGCCGACCCGGGCACGGTGAAGCTGAACGGGCGGTCCTGCACCGCCGGTTGATGACCGGGCGGGGGCGGGGGTGGACGATGGTCCCCCCGCCCCCGTTCACTTCGTCACGCCAACTCCTGCGGCAGCGGCGCGGCGTGAAGCACCGCCAGGCCGGAGACCGCACGGGTCAGCGCCACATACAGGCGGCGCAGGCCCGTGCGTTCGTCCGGCTCGCCGTCGACCACGGCGGCCGGTTCGTCCAGCACCACGTAGTCGTACTCCAGGCCCTTCGCCAGCGACGCCGGGACCAGGGTCAGCCGGGTCTCGGTGGTCGTCTCCTGGCCGGGGGAGAGATATGTGTGACCGGCCGCCGTCAGGGCGTCGGCCAGGGCCGGGATGCGCGCGTCGGCGGCGATCAGGCCGATCGAGCCCTCGTGGGTCAGGGACTCCTCGCAGGCCGCGACCACGGCCGCGTCCAGTTCGGCCGCATCCGCCACCTCCCGTACCGACAGCGACCCCGGCGACTCACGCACCGACTCCACCGGCGTGAGCCCCGGCGAGATCACCGGGAGCAGCCGGGATGCGTACGCGATCACATCGCGCGGCACGCGGAAGCCGGCCGTCAGCTCCTCCACCAGCGCGTCCGCCTTGCCCAGGTGGTGCAGTGCCTGCTCCCAGCTCTGCGTCGACCACGGCGTCGTGCCCTGCGCCAGGTCGCCGAGGACGGTGGCCGAACCGGTCGAGCAGCGGCGGCCGACCGCGCGGTACTGCATGGGGGAGAGGTCCTGCGCCTCATCGATCACGACATGGCCGAGCGAGTGCGTGCGCGACACCAGGTCGGCCGCCTCGTCGATCAACACCGCGTCCGCCGCCGACCACTTGGCGGTCTTCACGCTCCGGGCAGGCTTGATCCACAGGATGGCCTTCTGCTCGTCCTCGGAGAGCAGCCCCTCCGCGTGCTCCGCCAGGAACTCCGCGTCGGACAGCAGCCGCAGGACCAGCTTCGCCGGGTCGACGGCCGGCCAGATCGCCTTGACGGCCGCCTTCACGGCGGGGTTGCGGGCCACCGAATTCTGCACCCGGTCGTCGGGCGCCTCGCCCGCCTGCTCCATCCGCACCAGGACGGCGTGCGCGATGCGCTGGGGCAGCGCCTCGTGCGCGGCGCCGTACCGCATGTCCCGGGCCAGCAGCTCCTGGACCATCTCCTCGATCTCGTACGCCGGAACGCGCCAGCGCCGCGAGCCGCGCACCACCATCACCGGCTCGGCCGGCGGCGTGACGTGCGACCGGAGGGCCCGGCGCAGCACCTCCGCCATGCGCGCGTCGCCCTTCACGACGGCGGCCGGGGCCTCGTCCGTGCCCCGGACCTCGATCTGCGCGGCGACCAGGTCCTCGACGGTCGCCTGCTTGACCTCCAGCTCGCCGAGGGCCGGGAGCACCTGCTCGATGTAGTGCAGGAACGAGCGGTTCGGCCCGACGACCAGGGTGCCGGTGCGGGCCAGGCGCTCGCGGTGCGCGTACAGCAGATACGCGACCCGGTGCAGGCCGACGGCGGTCTTCCCGGTGCCGGGCCCTCCCTGCACGCAGACCGTGCCGCCCAGCTCGCTGCGGACGATCTCGTCCTGCTCCGGCTGGATCGTCGCGACGATGTCCCGCATCGGCCCGACGCGGGGGCGCTCGATCTCCGCCTGGAGCAGCTTGCTCGTCTGCTCGGCCTCGGCGGGGTCGGTGAGGTGCTCGTCCTCGTACGCGGTGAGGTCGCCGCCCGTGTAGCCGAAGCGGCGCCTGCGGCCGACGTCCAGCGGGTCCTTGCGCGATGCCCGGTAGAACGGCTGGGAGACCGGGGCGCGCCAGTCGATCACCATCGGGTCGCCCACGGCGTCGTGCACATGGCGGCGCCCGATGTAGAACTGCTCGCCCTCCGCGCCTTCCGCCTCCTCCGCCCCGACGACGTGCAGGTAGTCCAGGCGCCCGAAGAACAGCGGGGTGTGGGCCAGGTCCGCGAGCGACTTGATCCGCTCGTCGATCTGGGCCTGGAGGACCGCCGCGTTCACCCAGTTCGCGGTGACGTCGCGGATGTCCAGGTTCTGGGCGTCCTCCCGCATGGCGCGCAACGCGGCGCGGGACGCCGCGAGATGGGCGCGCTCATGGGCGAGGGGGTCGGTGGTGGTGTCGCTCTCGAATTCGTGCGCGGGCACGGTGTTGCCTCCGGCATTCAACGCAGGACGGCGGACCGCGGCTCGCCTCCGGCGCTTGCGGGGCGTGTGCGGGTCCGCTCGGGGATCGATCGTGCGTACGGTTGTCGGCCGGTTTCCGTCCGGTCGGCGGCGCTCCCCCGGCTGCCGGCAGGGCCCCTCGGGGGCCGCCGGTACCACGGTGCGGGAGGCGGGCAGACCGGGGAGTGTACCGGCGGGCGGGGGGTGCGCGCGAATGGTTTTCACGGGGCGCGGTGGACGGGGCCGGGTGTTCTTACGGCTCCGAGGGTCCGCGCCCGTCCCTCCCGTAGGGGATGCAGTGCGACCGGAGGCGTACGCGGGCGGCGTCGCGCTTCCATCTGCGGGGCGACGCCCCGGCGCACCCGCCCGGAGCACCATGGATACATGAGCACCGTCACCCTTGACCCGAGCAGGACCGGCGCCACCGCGGCCCCCGGTCACCCCCACAACCGCGCCTCCGGCGCCCTGCGCGCCGTGAAGGTGTTCGCGCAGGCCGCCTTCGGGGTCGTCGTCCTCGGCGAGTACGCGGAGGAGGCGGGGGTGCGGCGGCGCTGACCGCACCCCCGCGCCTCCCTCAGCTCTCCGACAGCAGCTCGTCCGCGTCCACGATGCGGTACGCGTAGCCCTGCTCGGCCAGGAACCGCTGGCGGTGGGCCGCGAAGTCCTGGTCGATCGTGTCGCGCGCGACGACCGAGTAGAACCGCGCCTCGTGCCCGTCGGCCTTCGGCCGCAGCACCCGGCCCAGGCGCTGCGCCTCCTCCTGGCGCGAACCGAACGTCCCCGACACCTGGATGGCGACCGTCGCCTCCGGCAGGTCGATGGAGAAGTTCGCCACCTTCGACACCACCAGCACGTTCAGCTCGCCCTGCCGGAACGCCTCGAACAGCTTCTCGCGCTGCGCGTTGCTCGTCTCGCCCTTGATCACCGGGGCGTCCAGATGCTCGCCCAGCTCGTCCAGCTGGTCGATGTACTGCCCGATGACGAGTGTCTGCTCGCCCCGGTGCTTGCGCACCAGCGCCTCGGTGACCTTCCGCTTCGTCGCGGTCGTCGCGCAGAACCGGTACTTCTCCTCGGCCTCGGCGGTCGCGTACGCCAGCCGCTCCGAGTCCGTGAGATTGACCCGGACCTCGACGCAGTCCGCCGGGGCGATGTAGCCCTGCGCCTCGATCTCCTTCCACGGCGCGTCGAAGCGCTTGGGGCCGATGAGCGAGAAGACGTCCGACTCTCGGCCGTCCTCGCGGACCAGGGTCGCGGTCAGGCCGAGGCGGCGGCGGGCCTGGAGGTCGGCGGTGAACTTGAAGACGGGCGCCGGGAGCAGGTGCACCTCGTCGTAGATCACGAGGCCCCAGTCGCGGGAGTCGAACAGCTCCAGGTGGGGGTAGACGCCCTTCCGGCGGGTCGTCAGCACCTGGTAGGTGGCGATCGTGACCGGCCGGATCTCCTTCCGCGTCCCGCTGTACTCGCCGATCTCGTCCTCGGTCAGCGAGGTCCGCTTCACCAGCTCGTGCTTCCACTGGCGGGCGGAGACGGTATTCGTCACCAGGATCAGGGTCGTCGCCTTGGCCTGCGCCATCGCGCCCGCCCCGACGAGCGTCTTGCCCGCGCCGCAGGGGAGCACGACGACCCCGGACCCGCCGTGCCAGAACCCGTCGACGGCCTGCTGCTGGTACGGGCGCAGCGACCAGCCGTCCTCGTCCAGCTCGATGGCGTGGGCCTCGCCGTCCACGTACCCCGCGAGGTCCTCGGCGGGCCAGCCGAGCTTGAGCAGCGTCTGCTTGACCTGGCCGCGCTCGGAGGGGTGCACGGCGACGGTGTCCGGGTCG
The DNA here is from genome assembly GCF_040632905.1 of Streptomyces sp. NPDC016469. NCBI lineage: Bacteria > Bacillati > Actinomycetota > Actinomycetes > Kitasatosporales > Streptomycetaceae > Streptomyces > Streptomyces sp. NPDC016469. The sequence goes on along the minus strand of NZ_JBEYCQ010000007.1, from coordinate 264,234 downwards.
ATCCGGGCCCCCACCAGGGGCTGGACCTTCTTCGACCGGAGGATCTCCTCAAGGACGGGCCGGTCCGTCGTCGTCAGGACGAGCCCGTGCACGGGGTGCTTGGACAGGGTGAGGCGGCCGTAGCGGTCCATCGTCTCGGCGATGTCGACGAGCAGCGCGTGCGGTACGGGGTAGCGCGAGTACGTCACGAGCGCGTCCACGACCTGCTCGGCGTCGTGCCCGGCCGCACGGGCGTTCCACAGCCCGAGCGGGGTCAGCCGGTACGTGTGGATGTGCTCGGGCGCCCGCTCCAGCTCGGCGAACGGCGCGATGGCCCGACGGCAGGCGTCGGCCTGCTCGTGGTCGACTTCGAGGAGGAGCGTTTTGTCGCTCTGGACGATGAGGGGTCCGCTCACGCGCGTGGGCCCTTTCGGCTCGGGGGAAACCTCCAGTGTGCCGCATCGGGGGGCGGTGTGTCGTGGGCCCGGGTCACGCGTGTGCATGCTCAGGAACACCTCAAATCCCCGGCGGCCCCGTGCCACGGGCGATATACACGTTCTCCCGATGGCGAGTGAACGCAGGGAGCGGGCTATGGAGATCGAACTGGCGGCGCTGGCGGGCCAGGCGGCGTCGACGCTGGTGGACGGCCTGGCGACGGCCGGGTGGGAGCGCGCCCAGCAGGCGCTGGCCGATCTCTGGAGCCGGGTGCAGCCCGACCGGGCGGAGCGGGTGGCGGCCGATCTGACGGACGCCCGCGCGGACGCGCTCACGGCACGGCGCACCGGCAACGAGGCGCTGGAGGAGGGCCTCGTCGCCGAGTGGGCGGCGCGGCTGGAGCGGCTGTTGGCCGCCCATCCGGAGCTGGTGCCCGAGCTCCGGCGCGTGCTGGACGAGCTGCGGCCGGCCGGGGCCGAGGACGCGGCACCGCGGACGGTCACCATGGAGGTGAAGGCGTCCGGCCGCTCCCGCGTCACGATGGCCGGGCGGGACGTCACCATCAGCAAGGGGTGATCGCTTGAGTTACGCAGGAGGGGACTCGGACGACGCCGACGGCGGCGGCATCCGGATGGATGCCCAGGCCTCCGGGCGGTCCCGGATCACGATGGCCGGCCGGGACATCAGCAGCACCTACTTCGTCAGCGCCTCGTCCGCGGTCGTACTCGCCCTCGCGGGCATCGTCGTCCTGGTGGCCCTCTGGCAGCCGTGGCAGAAGCAGGGCGGGGGCGACGACGACAAGCCCGCCTCCGTGGTGTCGGAGCCGTCGTCCCGGCCGCACCGGGACCCGCCTCCGGACAGCCGCGACGACGAGGAGGAGCCGGATGCGGACGAGACGACTTCCACGCCGACGCCCAGCCCGACCCCCACTCCCACGCCGACCCCTACGCCCGACCCGCCGAGCCCCGTGGACCTGGCGTTCGCGTCCGTCCGGGCCGGCACCTGCCTCAGCGTGTTCGACGCCGGCTGGGGCAAGCTGAACCACGACCGGCCCGAGGCCGTCGACTGCGCGGCGAGCTTCGCCTTCACGCAGGTGACCATGGTGACCACGTCCGCCGGCAACTGCCCCGAGGGCGGCGGACGGCACGGCTGGGGACACGTCAACGCCGACGGGTCCTCCCTCGCCCTGTGCCTGGACCGGCGGTTCGCCGCGGGCCAGTGCTTTCCCGCCGCACTGACCAAGCAGGCGGACGGGAGCATCAAGGGCACCGGACAGCTGTTCACCGTCTGGGGCTGCGACCGGACGAACGTACCGAAGGGCCAGAACGCGCTCATGGTCATCACCGCGTTGTCGAGCGATGGCCCATGCCCTCAGCGCACCGGCCGCACGACGCTCAGCTGGACGGTTTTCAGCGGTTCCCGCACGTTGTGCGCGATGGTGGTGCGGAAGTGAGCGTGCCCGCGCCGCGGCGCGTTCCCTGCTGGGGAAGGGTGACGCCGGAGCCCACGAACCGTCAGGCCGAGGATCCGCTGTCGATGACCAGGTCGGCGCCGACCACCGCGCCGGCCGCAGGTGAGGCGAGATAGAGGACCGCGGCCGCTACTTCTTCGGCTTCCGCGACCCGGCCGAGCGGGTTCTGCGTCTTCACCCGCTCGGCACGGTCGGCCTCGGTCTCGCCGGGCCGCAGCGACATGGGAGCGGCGGAGGCGCCGGGGCTGACCGCGTTGATGCGGATCCCCTGGTGGATGTGGTCGAGAGCGGCTGCGCGGGTGAGCGCGGAGACCGCTGCCTTCGAGGTGATGTACGCGGCAAGGTTCGGGACGCGCAGGTGTGCGCCCAGGTTGGAGGAGATGTTGACGATGGCGCCGCCACCGTTTTCCTTCATGTGCGCGATCTCGTGCTTCATGGCCAGCCAGACACCGGTGACATTGGTTCGCAGCACCGCGTCCCAGTCCTCCTCGCTCACCTCACCGACGGGTACGGTGCCGCGGAGTATCCCGGCGTTGTTGACCGCGATGTCCAGTCCGCCGAAGCGGGCAACGCTCTCGCGTACGAGGTTCTGAAGCCGGCTGGAGTCGGTGACGTCGGCGGTGACGGCGGTGGCCGTGCCGCCGGCGGCCTCGATGAGACCGACCGTCTCGTCCAGGGCGGCCGCGGTGCGTCCCGCGGCGACCACGGACGCGCCCTCGGTGGCGAAGGCGAGCGCGATCGCGCGGCCGAGGCCGGAGCCTGCGCCGGTGATGAGAACGGTCTTTCCGGTGAAGCGGTTCATCGCGGTGACTCCCTTGAGGTGATGGATTACCCGGTGCGGTGGTGCAGAAGGGCGACGGCTGCGAGAGCGCCCTGTAGCGGCCAGGGACCAGGCATCGCTGCCGAGCGTGAGCAGGATCGCGAAGGTCAGTCCGTAGGCGGCGCCGAGCAGGATCACGTCCGCGCGGTGGCGACGCGGGCAGTGCCTGGGGCGGGCATGCCTTCCTCCTGATATTTGACCGATCGGTTCATTATTTGGGCATGCGGAAGCGGGTCCGGTGGATCCGGCGGGCGCGGGTCAGTCCAGGAGGGTCAGGGCCTGTTCGGCCGCGTCCCGTACCCGGTCGGGATCGATCGACGCCTTGCCGACGATCCGTACCCCCTGGAGCAGGACGAGCAGCATGCGGGCCAGCGCACGCGGATCGCGCTCCTCGGGCAGCTCGCCCTGGGCCCGGGCCCGTACGAGCGCGGAGTGCAGCATGGTCTCGACGTGCTCCCAGCTGATCTCCACTCGGCGGGCCGCCGCCGGGTCGTGCGGCGCCAGCTCGGCCGCGGTATTGGTGACGAAACAGCCGTTCAGCCGGCCCTCCGGGGAGATGGCCTCCGCGGCGAAGCGGCGCACCACCGCCCGCACCGCGGGCAGTGCGGGGCCCGGCTGGGACAGCTCGGCCAGGAGCGCCGGGTCGCGCGCCTCGGCGTACCGGTCCAGGGCTTTCAGGTACAGCTCGTGCTTGCTGCCGAAGGTCGCGTAGATGCTGGCGCGGCCGATGCCGAGGTGCTCGACGAGATCCGTCAATGACGTCGCTTCGTAGCCGCGCCGCCAGAACAGCTCAAGGGCCGACTGCAACGCGGCGTCCGGATCGAATTCCTTGGTCCTGGCCACATCGAAGACCATAAGGCGTTCTGGAACGATCGGTCAAAAAAATCGCGCATCGCGGCGGGACCTGGCATGCCGTCGCAGGAGAGCTGGGGAATCGTTCGGCGAGAACGGGCGACGGCCATGCCTCGCGGGCCCCAGCCGCCCTACTCCGCCAGCTCCGCCACGCCCGTGATGCGGTGCAGCGGGTACGTGCGGATCTCGTCCGCCGTGTGGTCGTACGCCGTGACGTAGCCGCCCTCCACGCGGACCGGGGCGATCACGCGCTGGCTGGCGGTGCCCTCCGCGTTGACGTAGCCGATCCAGACCGCGGAGCCGGTCATCGCGGCGGCCTGGACGGTGACCAGGGTCTCCGCCGCGGTGGTGCGCGGGAGGGCACCGGGCGGTGCGGCGAGCCCGGTGTCCGGCTGGGCCTTCACCACCGTCGCCGCGTTGTCCCCGGCCCGGATCGCCCGGACCGCCGCGCCGAGCAGCGTGGTGTCCGGCACGGGCGGGCCCTCGGGGACGGGGGCGGGCGCGGAGCGGGGCGGGGTGCGGTGGGCGCCGGCCCGGGTGATCAGGACGTCGCCGTCGGCGGACTCCGCGGCGGGGGCGTACCCCATCTCGCGCAGCCCGTCGAGCAGGGACGCCGGGTCGGCCCGCGCCGCCAGCACCGTCGGCGCGATCCGGCGCAGCCGCAGCGCGGCGGACCGCTTGTCGGCCAGGATCTCGCCGAGCACGGCCTCGTCGTCGCAGCGCACGTACGAGGACGCGGCGCCGATCCGGAGGTGCCCGTGGCGGCGGGCCACGTCGTCGATGAGGTAGCTCAGCGGCTGCGGCACCGGCGTCCGGCTGTGCGTGGCGAGGAAGGCGTGCAGGTCGGCGGCGGTCTGCCCGGCGTCCAGGGCGCGGCGGACCGACCCGGGCGTGAAGCGGTACACCGTCGCCCCGCCCTTGGACTCGACGTCGGCGAGCGTGCCGAGCATGTCGGCCAGCGGGCGTTCCAGCGGGCCGGGCGCGACGGCCGTCAGGTCGGCCTGGAGCAGGACGTGGTCCAAGGGCTCCGGCAGCAGCGGGGCGAGCAGGCCGGCGGCCTTGGCGGGCCCCTCGCCGAGCAGGGCGCGGGTCTGGGCGGCGAGCGCGCCGCGCCCGGTGATGCCCAAGAGCTCCGACTCGTTCAGCGTCCACAGGGCGATCCGGGACCGCAGATCCGTGGTCCCCTCGGTGGCGGCGGCCCCGCGCAGCGGGCGCTCCCAGCGGAGCCGGGCGAGCACGGACTCGGGGTCGGGCGCGGTGCCGGCCGGCAGCGCGTCGAGCAGGGCGAGGACCCGGTGGCGTACCTCGGGCGCGGCGGAACGGTCCAGGTCCGGGCCGAGCGCGGACAGCGCCCGCCCCTTCGCGTCCTGGCCGCCGACCAGGCCGGAGGTCCGGGTGGCGGTGAGCCAGGCCGTCGCGAGGGAGACCCAGCGCTCCTGCGCGGGGAGCTCCAGCCACTCGTCGGACGCCGGCGTCGGCGCGTACCGCTCGTCGGCCTCGCCGTCGGAGGCCAGCAGCCCGGCCGCGTACGCGAGCTCCACCCAGAACGCGGCGACCGGTTCCTGGACGTCCAGCGCGGCGGCCGTCTTCCGCAGCTCCCGGACGCTCAGCCCGCCGGAGCGCAGCACGGCCGGGCCGCCGCCGTTCCAGTGCTTCAGCAGCTCCTCGACGGTGGACACCGCCAGGAACGCCTGGCCGGCCGCCGCGCTGTCCACAGCCTGTGGATCGCGTTCGGCGACGGCGGTCACGACCGGCGGCCGGGGCTCCGGCGTCCGGTGGGCGCGCCCGGCCCGCAGATGCAGCGCCGCCTCGCGCGGCAGCACGACGGTCCGGGTCGAGACGGGCAGCAGCAGCCCCCGGTCGCGCAGCCACCTCACGGGCGGCGTCGGGTTGGGTGTGACCTCCCCGTACGGCGGCCCCCACACGAGCCGGTCCAGGACCGCCAGGGCCTCCATGGGCGCGGTGTCCAGCAGCTCGCCCATCCGGGCGCGGTCGGTGAACAGCCCGGTCAGGGCGGCCACCGCGGACACCGGGTCGTGCGTGGCGGGCAGCCCGGCGGCGGCCAGGATCTCCTGGAGCCGGCCGGGGGACATCCCCGCGGTGGCCTCGGCGACGGTCGGCCCGAGACCGGTGGGGGAGGGGTGCTGCGGCGACGGCGACAACAGCTCCCGCGCCGTGCGGACGAGCCGGAGCCGGTCGTCCTCGCCCCACACGAGTGCCTGCTCGCGGAGGGTCCCGACCGCGCCGGGCAGCGCCGCGACGATCGCGGCGCCCACGTCGTCGCGCTGCTCGCCGTCGTCCTGCCCGTCACCGGTCAGCAGTCCGAGCAGCGTCTCGTACGGTGCCGGGTCCGGCGCGACCGCCAGGGCCTCGGCGGCCTGGAGGGCGAACCGGTCCAGGTGTTCCAGGGCGCGCACGACGGACGCACGGGTGCCCGCGCGCGTGGCGAGCTGCGTGATGTCGCCCGGCACGGGGGAGAGGAGATCGGGCCGTGCCCGCAGCAGCCCGGCCAGTGACTCGTCGTCCCGGGCGCGCAGGGCCTCGGCGAGCGTCCGCGGTGGTGTGGTCGTCCCCATCCGCCCCACGGTAGCCGCTCCGGACAGCCCTGAGGGCGCTACCGTCGGTGCAGGCCGGTGGCGGGGAACCGAGGGGAAGCGACGCGTGGGGATCGAGAGCGACCAGCTCGTCTACGACTACCTGAGCCGGGTCGGCGACCTGGCCCAGCAGCAGCAGTTGCCGTCCGGCGCCCGGATGAGGCTGGTGGCGGAGCTCCGGACGGAGATCGACCGCCGGCGCACGGCCCAGCGGGCGCACACCCCCGGCCAGGTGCGCCGCATCATCGGCACCCTGGGCTCCCCCGACGAACTGGTCGCGGCAGCGGCCCGGTCGGGGGCGTCGGAGACGCCGGACCCCCCGGAAATCCCCGAACCGCGCCGCGCGAGTCTTCCCGGCGGGGGGCGGCGGGGGGCGGACGCGGATGCGGCGGGGCCGCGCGGGGACGCGTCGACGGCGCGTCGGGCGGACGGGGACGCTTCGGCCTCGCGGCGAGCGGGCAAGGGTGCCTTCTCCCGGCGCCGGGCGGACCGGGACGCCGAGGCCCCGGACGCCTCCGCCCCGCATCGGTTGGGGATGGACGAGCTCGGCCCGGACGCCGGTGACGGCGACTGGTGGCGGGACGAACCCGGGCCGTTCGGTGAGACCGGGCCCGGGGCGTTCGGGGAGTTCGGGCCGGGGACGGAGGTGCCGGGGTTCCGGGGCGGCGTCGAGATTCCGGCGCTGCTGCGGCCGCCGGAGGCGGAGGAGGAGCCGGACGAGGAGGCGGAGGACGAGGCAGCGGAAGAGGAGGAGGAGCCCGAAGCGACTCCGGAACCGCCGCGCCGCCGGTTCCGCCGAGCCCGCCCGGTCCCGGCGGCCGCCGAGGCGGCCCCCCGCCGGGGCTTCGGCCACCCCGTGCTGCTGCTGGCGGCGGCGCTCCTCGTGGTGGGCGCGGTGATGGGCTCCCTGCTCGCCCTCGCGGGCGGCTGGCTGCTCGCGTACAGCTCCCGCAAACTGTCCCGCGCGGAGGCGAAGTGGGCCGCGATGGGCCTCCCCGGCGCGGTCGCGGCGGCCGCCCTCGTCTGGCTCTGGGGCCGGATGGACGGCCGCTGGGGCACGCCGATCCCGGAACACGGCATGAAGGACGCGCTGGGCGACGTATGGCCGGTCACGGTACGCACGGCGGCGGTGGCGTCAGCCCTGTTCCTGGTGTGGCGCGCGAGGCGACGGTGACCAGCGGCTTTGCCCCCACCACGGGCGCCCCGCGCCACCCAGCCGGGCGCGCCGCTCGAGCCCGTCCGGCGATCGAGGACGGAACCGCGCGCTTCCTGGACGCCCCGCGCCCACCCAAGCCGGACCGGCGATCGAGGGCGGACCCCGCGCCCGGCCCCCGGCGCACACGAACACCGGTCGCCCCGGCGCGCCCGAAGCCCCACGCCCGGCCGGAGGCCTGCCCGGCACAATGGACGGTATGACCCCCTCACCCCTCACGGTCGGCTTCGACCTGGACATGACGCTCATCGACTCCCGCCCCGGCATCAAGGCCGTCTACGAGGCCCTCGTCGCCGAGACGGGCACCCCGATCGACACCGATCTGGTGGTGAGCCGCCTCGGCCCCCCGTTGGAGGACGAGCTCGCGAACTGGTTTCCCGCCGCCGACGTGCCCGCCGTGGCGAACCGTTACCGGGCCATGTACCCCACGTACGCCATCGAGCCGACCCTCGCCATGCCCGGCGCCCTGGAGGCGATCGAGGCGATACGGGAGCGCGGCGGCCGCACGATGGTCGTCACCGCCAAGTACGAGCCGAACGCCAAGCTGCACCTGGCCCACCTCGGCATCGAGCCGGACGTCCTCGTGGGCAACCTCTGGGCGGAGCAGAAGGCGGTCGCGCTGAAGGAGCACGGCGCCACGGTCTACGTCGGCGACCACATCGGCGACGTCCGCGGCGCCCAGGCCGCGAACGCCGTCCCGGTGGGCGTCGCGACGGGCCCCTGCGATGCGGAGGAACTGCGTACGGCCGGAGCGGACACCGTCCTCGCCTCGCTCACCGAACTCCCCGCCTGGCTCGACGCGTACACGAAGCGCACCGCGCGCTAACGCGCCCCGAACAGCTCCCGGAACGCCCTGGCCCGCTCCCCGATGATCCGCATGCGCGCGTCTCACTCGGGCCCCGCGCGTGGGCGGGATCGGTGGTGATCTGGCCGTCGTGCTTCCGGTAGAGGAGCCCCACCTCGGCGGTGAACCAGCCCGGGCTGAAGGCGTCGAGCCCGAGCAGCAGCCCGGTGTCGCCCGAGGCCGGCAGCGCGGTCCACCCGCCGAGGGCGACGATGAGCTGCCGGCGTACGCACAGCGTGGCCGGGTGGACCTGCGGCCGGTGGTGCTGCTCCCAGTGCGCGAGGACGTCGCCGGGCTCGACCGGCCCCTCCGCCGGGTCCGGGAAGCCGACCCGGCTGCCGTCCGGCATGAGGTCCAGCACGGCCGAGGTGACCCACCCGGCCTCGGGCCGCTCGGCCAGCACCCGGATGTCCCGGGCCAGGGCCCCGTCGGTCAGCAGATCGTCGGCGTCCAGCGTCTTGATCAGTTCCCCGTACGACCGTCCGAGTGCCACGGTCCGCGAGACGTGGGGCCCACCCTGCCGGGAGGAGGAGATCCTGATCCGGGGATCGTCCGGCAGGAACTCCTCCGCCCCGACCCCCGCCCCGTCCTCCTGTATCAGCCACTCCCACTCCCACCCGCCGGGAAGCACCTGCGCCACGAGGGAGTCGTAGGTCTCCCGCAGATACCCGAGCCCGGCCCGGTGGACGGGGGTGATGATGGACAGGAGCTTGGTCATGAGCGGCCTTCCGGGCAGAGGAACAACATGCCCACGGCAGCGAAGCACAGCCCCGACACCCCGTCAAAAGCCTTCCGCCAGACCTGACTCGGTGGGCCGGGCGACGCGTCTCAGGCGTACCTGCATCTCCCGCAGCCGTTCCCAGCCGGACGGGTCGCAGCCGTCCCCCAGCGCGTAGTGCAGACCCGGCCCGGCGGCCGGTCCGAGGCGCATCGGCACGGTGCCGGCGAGGGCCGTGCCCATGAGGTCGAGGCCGGCGACGGCATCGGGCCCCAGTGTGAAGGAGACGGGCGCCGAAGGTGGTTGGTAGCGGGCCGGAGTGCTCAGGTCGGCCCGGGCGGACCGCAGTTGGACGACCATGGACGCGAGACCGTGCCCGGTGCACAGGGACGCCGCGAGGTCCGGCACGAGATCCAGCGGCACGTCGTGGCCGGGCCCGTAGCCGAGGACGATCGTCGTGCGCTCCTCGATGCCGGCAGCGGTGTGCGACACCCGCACGGCAGCGATCGAGGGGCAGTCGGAGCCGCCGACTGCGACCACCCAGGTCGGCAAGGCCTGCCGGGCGCGCCCGCGGGCCAGTTCGGTCAGTTGCCGAGGCGACCAGGGCACGTTGACAGGCTCGGCGGTGGACCACCCGGCGGGCGGCGCACCTGTGAGCGTGCGCCAGGCCCGTTCCAGGGCGCCGCCGAGGGTGAGACGGTCGTCGGGCGGGTGAATCGTACGGAGGGAGAGGATCAGCTGCCGCTCCCCCTCGGGCCCGGCAGGCTGCCGGAACGCGTCCGCGATCCGGGGCGTGCCGTTGTCGGTGGTGGCGGGGGCGAAGCGCCCGTCGTGCCAGTCGAGTACAGCCCCGGAGAGGCCGTCGTAGTAGCCGCACTCCGGGTCCCGGACGACCCAGCGCGAGGGCACCCCATCGAGCAGGGTGTGGACGGGGAAGGTGAGCCGGGTGCCGGGCGGAGTGACGAGCTGCAGTTCACGCCCGGTGCGTACGGCGTTACGGGCGACGTCGGTCAGCCATGTGGTCGCGGCCACGACGGGGCGTCCCTGGATGACGACGGCCGCCCTCGCGGTGAGCACGTCGACGCCTGGGGGAGCCGTATCACCGCTGAGCCCCGCGAGGCCGGGGACCACCTCGGTGCGACCGGCCCCCGGCGGCCAGACGGAGCCCCCGAGCACCGCGGCCAGCCGCCCCGCGACGGACTCCGTGAGCCGCGCGGCCTCCATTGCCGCACTGGACGCCCGCGCCTCCGTCCACCACACGGGCGACTCGTCCCAGACACCCTTGCCGAGCGACCTCTGCACTTCGCCGGGGACTTGGAGATACCGGGGCGCTTCGAGCGAGACCAGCGTCTGCCCGGAGTCCGCGCACAGTCGCACGACGGCCCCGTCCCCGGCCTCGTCCACCCGCAGATCGGGGCCGCCCGCGTGCAGCCCGGCCAGCAGCGCCTTCGGGCCGGGCATCCGGGGGGTGAGGGCAATGACGTCCTGGGTCATGCTGCTCCGTCAGGTGAGGATGGTGAGCGATGCGGGTCAGTACCGGCCGGACAACTCCTCCAGGGCGTCCAGGGACGACGCTTCCGCGGGAGCGTCCTGGGCGATGACACCGGCCTCCGGCCGTCCCGGGCGCCGGATCCCATGCAGAGCCGCGAGCGGGGTGAGCCCGTTCCGACGGGCCTCCCTGAGGGCCGTCAGCCACGCTGCCCCGGCGTCGAATGCCGCTTCGCCGGCTGCGGTACGGGGCACGTACCCGGCGGCGGAATCGTCGACGGCCGCCCGGACGAAGCCCAGGGTCCGGCCGTCCCGCCGCACCGTGAGGTACCGGACCGGGCCTTCGGCGATCTGCGGTCCAGACCCGCAAGTCGGCTTCACAATCCCGCCGCCGTATGCGTCGCACTGCTCGCGGAGAGTTCCCGTACCCACTCGCCGACTGGAGCAGAGGTGATCATGCCGGCTGTCCTTCCCGGGGTCTGTCAGAGCTTGTCGGTCACGTCGAGGCCCATGCCGTTCTCATCCGCGTCATCGGTGGAGATGCCATAGCCGACGGCATGGCCGAAATACGTTGGCTCGCCTGTCTCGGGCTTCACGCCGAAATGCGATGTGATCTCCTGCAGCGCGCCCGCCAGTCGGGGAGCGTTGCGCCTGTGCACCTGGGGGTGAGGGCGTCCGGAGAAGTCGAACCAGCACCAGATGTCGTGGTGGACGGACACTTCGACAGAGATGCCGGCGCTGTCGGGTGTCAGCCAGATAGTGACGAGTTCGGGTTCTCTGCGTGCGTTTCCTTCAGCGTCGAACCACGTCCCAGGCCCCCTGATGTACATGTTTCCGATGAAGGCGTCCGGGAATCCGGACGGACGGCTCCCGAGCACTCGCTCCGTGACCTCGGGGTCCCCGAGGGGCGTCACGGGTACGGACAGTTTGCTTGTCAGCCCCGTGGGCCCCGAACCTGGGGCGTACCACGCCTGCTCTACTGACGTCGCCTCCAGCAACGCGTGGGCACGGAGGATCTCGGCGCACCTCTCCGCGGCGGTCAGCGTCGCGGCGATCACATCGCGCTCCGCTCCGTCCGGCGTGATCTCTTCGAGATCCCAATACCAGGCGCCGACGTGTTTGGGGGCCCGCTTCAGGGTGGACATGCGCATTCCTTACGGGAAGATCGACCCATCGGGCGGCGTCGAGATCTTCGCCAGACCCACATCGTTGTGGTCCTTGTCGTCGAACTCGGCATCCGTGCGAGCAGGTCCTCGGACGGGCCGTACGTACGGGGGCCGTGGGAGCCGTCGTCGGCGGTCCAGCGGGGCCTGGACATGGCCGGGCTGATCGCCTCGATCGTGTTCGCGGCTTTGCGTTCGGCCTCGTGGAAGCCGTCCTGTGCCGTGGCCACGTCGTCCATGAGGGCCTGGTGCTCGTCGAGCTTCTTCTGGTCCTCGGTCCAGTCGTCGTCGCCCTCGACGCCGTGGACGAAGTCGATCGCGTCCAGCTTCAGCTGCTTGAGCCGGTCCGCGTGCGGCTTGGCCTCGTGGATGAAGGTGTCCAGGGCGTCGGCCAGCGACTCGATGTCCGTGGCGAACTCCTCCGCCGTGTCCATCACCGGCTGGGTGGAGGAGAACAGCCGGTCTGCCTCGGGCGCCTTGTAGTAACCGGCCGTCGCCTGGAAGCGGGAGTGGACGTCCTTGCCGCTGGTACGGATGCCGACGGCGTGCGTACGGAGACTGGACGCGGCCTTCTCCAACTGGGCGAAGTCGCCGGTGCACTGCGGGATGCCGCCGGGCTGGATCACGGCGGCTACTTCCCGTCCCGCTCGCCGGACGGTTTCCCGGCCGCCCTGAGCTCGGCGGGAGTGGGGGCCTTGGCCGCCTCGCGCTGGGCCCGGGCCGCCATGGCGAGGTCGCCCTCGATGTACTCGGTGGTCGCCTTGACCGTGCCGTCCATCGACTTCTTGGCGCGGGCCGCCATGAACGTGATCTTGTGCTGGGTGTCGGACACGAAGTTGACGACGGCGGCGCCCACCGGACCCGAGGGCGCCTCACCGCAGTAGGGCCCGCTGATCGTCCCCGCGGACACCGCCGCGTCCTCGACGCTCCTGCCGTAGCCCCGGACGTCTTTGCTCAAGTCCTTGGCTGCACGTCCGACCAGGGACAGGATCGACTCCACCCCGCCCGGATCGATGTCCCATCCCGTCATGTCGCCCCCCGGCACGGCTCTGTAAGGAGCTTCATCTCTACCAAGGGGAACGTTGCAAGTGCAACGCATTTCTGGCCAAAGGCCGGCCTACGGTCCCGGTGCTACCGCTCTGTCCGCGACCCCGCCCGCGCCGAGCGGATGACGCCCGCCGCGGCGATCAGGAAGCCGATGCCCATCAGCATGCAGAGGGACCAGGCGATGGACGGCAGCGGATGGGTGCCGAGGAAGAGCGGGGCCATGGTGGCGAGGGTGGAGAGGGCGCCGATGAAGAAGACGATCGCGCCGATCCGGACCAGCCGGTCGCCCGCGCCGGAAGATGAGGTACTCACCCCCTCAGGGTAGTTCCCGGACGCCGCGGAACCGTGTCCGGGTGAAGCAGGTGCCGTTTCCGGACACAGTCCGGATGACCAGGCTTGACGAGGGGTACTTCCCCTGTGGAGGCTTCAGCCAGCAGGGGAGCACGACCACAGGACGGCCTGACCTGCTGAGGGCATTCGTTCCGGCATACGGGTTGAGATGGGGTGCGTGCTTTGCCGACTGGCAAGGTCAAGTGGTTCAACAGCGAGAAGGGCTTCGGCTTCCTCTCCCGCGACGACGGCAGCGACGTCTTCGTGCACTCGTCCGTGCTCCCGGCCGGGGTCGACGCTCTCAAGCCCGGTCAGCGCGTCGAATTCGGTGTGGTCGCCGGCCAGCGCGGTGACCAGGCGCTCTCCGTGTCGATCCTCGACCCGACCCCGTCCGTCGCGGCCGCCCAGCGCCGCAAGCCGGACGAGCTGGCGTCGATCGTCCAGGACCTGACGACCGTCCTGGAGAACATCACCCCGATGCTGGAGCGCGGCCGCTACCCCGACAAGGCGGCGGGCGCCAAGATCGCCGGCCTGCTGAGAGCGGTCGCGGACCAGCTCGACGTGTAGCCGCGACGCAGCGTGCGGTGGGCGTCCCCGGCCGGGGACGCCCCCAGCGCACTAGTTGCCGGGCGCTGTCGGCGGCATTCCCTCGGCCGGGACCCCCTCCTCGATGACGGCGAAGGACGCGTCGACCTCGCACTCCTCCGGGGTCTTGTCGGCAGGGACCGCGCACTCCGACGGGTCGATCGCGGGCTTGCTCCGGGTCGCCTGCCCGGTCTCCGAGGACGGCGGGCCGTCCGAAGAGGCCGAGCAGGCGGTCGAGCCCAGCAGCGTGAGCAGGACGACGGCCGCGAAGGCCGCGGCGGTGCGGGTACGCATGGAAACCCCCCAGGGTGCATGTACCGGCGGCGGACTCGCCGGCCGGTCAACCATGTCACCGCGCATCCCCTTTGTGGCGTGGGGAATGTGAAGGAAGCGCCCTCTCAGACGAAGGACAGCGCGTCCGGGGCCAGCGGCGGGACCAGGCCCTCGGCCGCCGCGCGGGTCAGGAGGCCGCGGACCGCCGCGTAGCCGTCCTCGCCCAGGTCCGCGGTGAACTCGTTCACGTACAGGCCGATGTGCTGGTCCGCGACGGACGGGTCCATTTCCTGGGCGTGGGCGAGGACGTACGGGCGGGAGGTCTCCGGGTCGTCCCACGCCATCCGGACCGAGGCACGGGCCGACTCGGCAAGCAGCTTCAGCGTGTCCGCGCCCAGCGAGCGCTTGGCGATGATCGCGCCGAGCGGGATCGGCAGGCCGGTGGTGTCCTCCCAGTGCCGGCCCATGTCGGCCAGGTTGTGCAGGCCGTAGTTCTGGTACGTGAAGCGCGCCTCGTGGATGACCAGACCGGCGTCCACCTTGCCGTCCCGGACGGCGGGCATGATCTCGTCGAACGGCATGACGACGATCTCGCCCACCCCGCCCGGCACCACGTCGGCCGCCCAGAGGCGGAAGAGGAGGTACGCCGTCGAGCGCTCGCTCGGTACGGCGACGGTCTTCCCGGTCAGGTCGGTGCCCGCCTCGCGGGTGAGGACGAGCGGGCCGCAGCCCCGGCCCAGCGCGCCGCCGCACGGCAGCAGGGCGTACTCCTCCAGGACCCAGGGCAGCACCGCGTACGACACCTTGAGCACGTCCAGCTCGCCGCGCTCGGCCATGCCGTTGGTGATGTCGATGTCCGCGAACGTGACGTCCAGCGCCGGCGCGCCGGGGACCCTGCCGTGTGCCCAGGCGTCGAAGACGAACGTGTCGTTCGGGCAGGGCGAGAAGGCGATGCGCAGCGTGTCAGTCCGCGGAGTCGTCTCGGTCATGGCGGGTCCAGCCTTCCAGTACGGGTATGAGCTTCCCGAACGCCTCGGTCAGCGCGGTCAGCGCGTCGCCGATGCGCCAGGCGTCGCGGTCGCGCGGGCCGACGGTGTTCGACACGGCCCTGATCTCCAGGACCGGCGCGCCGGCCAGGTTCGCCGCCTCCGCGACCCCGAAGCCCTCCATGGCCTCGGCGACGGCGTCCGGGTGGGCGGCCAGCAGTGCGGCGGTGCGGTCCGCCGTGCCGGTGACGGTGGAGACGGTGAGGATGCCGCCGGAGCGGGCGCCCGTCGCGGCAGTGGCTTCCCGGACCAGCGCGGGCGGCGGCACGAACCGGTCGCGGCCGAAACCGAGCGCCGTCACCGGCAGGAAGCCGTCCGGCGTGTCCGCGCCCAGATCGGCGGCCACGATCGCGTCGGCCACGACCAGCGAGCCCAGCGGCGCTCCCGGCGCGAATCCGCCCCCGATGCCCGCCGAGATCACCAGGCCGTAGCGGTCGGCCGCCAGCGCGAACGCCGTCGACGCCGCCGCGGCGGCCGGGCCCGCGCCCCCGGCGAGCACGTCCAGCGGGCCGGCGCGGTGGATCTCCGCGCCGCGGATCCGGTGGACCGCCGGCTCGTCCCCGTACGCACGCGTGACCGCGTCCCGTTCCACCGGGACCGCGGTCACGACGAGTACACGCACGTCAGTCGGTCTTCTCCAGCTTGAAGTGCCAGATGCCGATCACCTTCGCGCCCTTGGTCTCCACGATGCTGATCTGCGTGTTCTTCGGGGCGGCGGCCTCGCCGGTCTGGCTGCTCTGGCTGGAGAAGAAGGCGGCGCCCGGGAAGGACCGGTAGGTCTTCTTGGACGGCTCCGGCTCGCCGCGCTGGCCCTCGACGAAGAGGGTCCAGCCGTTGTCCGCGATCTCCGGGTCGACGCCGAAGTGGACCGTGTCGGTGGTCGAGACCTCGATGGTCTTCTCCGCCTTCTTGTTGAGGCACTTCTCGGCCTCGGAGTTCTTGAGGCCCTTGCCGTCGTTGTAGCAGGCGGCCTCGGCGCTCACCGAGTCGTCGCCGACCGTCACGGTGGCGAGCGGCGTCGGCTTGTCGCAGGCGGAGAGGACGAGGAGTCCCGCGGACACGGCACCAAGAGCGACGCCGATTCGACGGCCCTTACCGGAGAAGAACGCAACGGTCATGGGCCGAAGGCTATCGGTCGCTCCCGCTCACGCCACGCGGGGGTGCGGCGAGCCGCGCCGCGCGGCGCCCAGCAGCCCCCGTACGGAGGCGGAGGCGCCCAGTGCCAGGAGCCCGGCGGCGACGGACATGCCCAGTACGCCGTTGAGGGGGAGGGCGATGCCGATCGCGCCGCCCACCACCCAGGCCATCTGGAGCGCCGTCTCGGAGCGGGCGAACGCCGACGTCCGCACCTCCTCCGGCACATCCCGCTGGATCATCGCGTCCAGCGACAGCTTCGACAGCGCCTGCGTCAGGCCCGCCGTCGCGGCGAGCGCGGCGACCATGACCGTGGAGAAGAACACGGCCGCCAGGACCGCCACGCCCAGGGCCAGGCCCAGCACCGACGCGACGATGATCTCCGGGCCGCGCGCCCGCAGCCAGGAGCCCACCGCCGTGCCCAGCGCGTTGCCCACGCCCGCCGCCACACCGACGATGCCCAGCGAGATCGCGGCGCTCTGCCCGGAAAGGGGGTGCTCGCGCAGCAGGAACGCCAGGAAGAAGATCAGGAACCCGGAGAGCGCCCGGTGCGCCGCGTTGGCCTGGAGGCCGTGCAGCACGGACGGGCCGACCGACCGCAGCCCCGGCCGCCGCTCGCGGCCGGACTTGGTCCCGGTCTTTCCGGTCCTGTTTCCGGGCTTCGCGGGGGACGGCCGCGGCTCGCTCCCGCCGTGCGGCGGTACGAGCTGCGCCCGGCTCTCCCCCTTCGCCGAGTCCACCTTCGGCGGCAGCGTGAACGCCAGGATCCCGCCACCGACGAAGATCGCGCACGCGCCGTACAGCGGCCACTGCGGGCCGATCGTCTGGAGCCCCGCCCCGACCGGCGCGGCGGCCCCGGTGGCCAGCAGCCCGGCGAGGGTCACCCGCGAGTTGGCCTTCACCAGCGAGAACTTCGGTGGCAGCAGGCGCGGTACGACGGCGCTGCGCACCACTCCGTACGCCTTCGAGCAGACCAGGACGCCGAGCGCCGCCGGGTACAGCTCCAGGTCGCCGGTCGCGACCGCGCCGGACATGGTCAGCGCCAGCACCGCCCGCGCCAGCATCGAACCGGCCATCGCGGCCCGGCGCCCGTGCGGCAGGCGGTCCAGGAGCGGGCCGATGACCGGGGCCAGCAGGATGAACGGCGCCATCGTCACCGCGAGGTACAGCGCGACCCGGCCGCGCGCCTGGTCCGTCGGTACGGAGAAGAAGACGGTGGACGCGAGCGCGACGGTGATCATCACATCGCCCGCGCCGTTCACCGCGTGCAGTTCGATCAGCTTGCCGAGGCCGCTCTCGCCGGCGCCGTGCGCGTGGGTCGCCCTGCGGATGCCCCGGGCGGTGCCGGTGAAGGGGACGCGCAGGGCATGACCGATCGACCGGCCCGCACTGCGGAGCGGGCCGGGTCCGTCGTGCGACCTGGCAGAAGCCACTTGGTCATAGTGCCCCAGGACCGGGTGATGCGAACCGGCATCCTGGCGGGACGCGGTCGGGACCGCCCCGTCGGGTCAGCGCCGGGCCGGGTCGCGGGGTGCGGTGCGGGGCGGGGAACGGTCGTGCGCGGGCGCCGGTCCGGGGTGCGGATACGGCGGCGTTTCGGACGGCAGGTGGGCGGGGAGCGGCGGAGAGGGTAGCGTGCGTAGCGCGCCACCGGCGGTTGTTCTCGGCCGCGCGCCTCTCGGCGATCCCGCAGAATGGATCGTGGAAGGCGTGCCCGAGCTCGGCTCAACGGGCGTGGACGTCGACGCGGCCCCCAGGTCCGCTCCGTCCGCGACCGTATGGCCGAATCGATGGTCGATGTGCTGGCGCGCTCGTGAGACTGGCGTAGGAGAGAAGCGAGACCTGTGAGTGCTGCGACGACGCGAGGCCGTACGGCCCGTACCGCCCGTACCCCCGCTCCCGACCGTCTGTGCGCCGAGGCGGTAGACCTCGCCCGCGCGGCGGCGGAGGAGGCGGCCGCGCCGGGGATCGTGGGTGAGCATGTGGCGGTGGTCTCCGAGGGGGACCGGGTCGTCACGCACTACTTCGAGTGCGAGGACCCCGGCTACCGGGGCTGGCGCTGGGCCGTGACGGTCGCCCGGGCCTCCCGCGCGAAGAACGTCACGCTGGACGAGACCGTGCTGCTGCCGGGCAGCGACGCGCTGCTCGCGCCGGAGTGGGTGCCGTGGAGCGAGCGGCTGCGGCCGGGCGACATGGGGCCGGGCGACCTGCTGCCGACCGAGGCGGACGACCTGCGGCTCGAGCCCGGGTACACCGGCGCGGACGAGGCCCCGCCGAACTCGGCGGTCGCCGCGGTCACCGGTGAGCTGGCCGACGTCGTCGACGTGGAGGACGCGGAGCTGACGACGCGCCCGGGGCCGCCGCGGCGCGGGTCGATCGCGGCGGTGGCGGAAGAGCTGGGCATGCGGCGGGCGCGGGTGCTGTCCCGGTACGGGCTGCAGACGGCGGCGGACCGCTGGGACGAGGAGTTCGGCGCGAAGACTCCGATGGCGCAGGCCGCGCCGGCGTCGTGCGCGTCGTGCGCCTTCCTGATGCCGCTGGCGGGGTCGCTGCGGCAGGCGTTCGGCGTGTGCGCGAACGAGTTCGGTCCGGCGGACGGGCATGTGGTGTCGCTGTCGTACGGGTGCGGGGGGCACTCGGAGGCGGCGGTGATGCCGAAGCCGCCTGCGGCGGTGCCGCATGCGTTGGACACGGTGCGGGTGGATGAGTATCCGTTGCACGGTGAGCGGTCCTCGGACCCGGGCGACGCGTAGCCGGGCGGGCGCCCGGGCCCACGCGGGCCCGGGGTGCCCCGGCGAACCGGTTCCGTCCCCAATCGCCGGACGGGCTTGGTGTGGCCGGTGCCGCCCTTCGGGTGCGGCTGGGCACCCCCTTCGGGTGCGGCTGGGCACCGCCGGCCGGAGCCCCGCGGCCAACCCAGCCCGTCCGGCGATTGAGGACGGAACCCTGTACGTGGAGGGCCCGCGCGTCGCGGGAATCCAGCCCGTCCGGCGATTGAGGACGGAACCCTTGCGGTGGGGGACGCGCACCCCGGGGGGCGGGGAGTCGGAGGGCCCGGGCAGTACCCGGTAGCTTCGCGGGGTACGCGTTACCGGCAACCGGCAGAGGGAGTACGCGCGTGAGCACTATCGCGACGGAGGGCGACCCGTTCGGCACCGCGCGGCTGCGGCGTGGCGTGCTCGCCGCCTGGGGCGCGGGTCCGGCCCGGTTCCGGGAGGACGCCAACGCCGAGGAGGACCTCGCGCTCGGCGGCTACCGCGACCGCCTCGTGGTCGAGCTGGCCCAGAACGCCGCCGACGCCGCCGCCCGCGCCGGAGTCCCCGGCCGCCTGAGGCTCACCCTGCACCCGGCAGGGCACGGCACCCCCGCCGTCCTCGCCGCCGCGAACACCGGCGCACCCCTGGACGCCACCGGCGTCGAGTCGCTGTCCACGCTGCGCGCGTCCGCGAAGCGCGAGGGGCACGAGGGTGCCGTGGGCCGGTTCGGCGTCGGGTTCGCCGCCGTGCTCGCGGTGAGCGACGAGCCGGCGGTCACCGGCCGGCACGGCGGCGTCCGCTGGTCCCTCGCGGAGGCCCGCGAACTCGCCCGGGAGGCCGCCGTCGGCAGCCCCGGCCTGGGCGACGAGCTGCGCCGCCGCGACGGCCACGTACCGCTGCTGCGCCTCCCGCTCCCCGCCGAGGGCACCGCGCCCGACGGCTACGACACCGTCGTCGTGCTCCCCCTGCGCGACGGCGTCGCCGAGGACCTGGTCCAACGGCTGCTGGCCGCCGTGGACGACGCCCTGCTGCTCACGCTCACCGGCCTGGAAGAGGTGACCGTGGAGACCCCGGAGGGCGTACGCACCCTCCGCCGCTCCCAGCACGGCCCGTACACGCACATCGAGGACTCCGCGCACGGCACGAACCGCTGGCGCACCGCCGTCCACCACGGCCCGGTCGAGCCCGCCCTGCTCGCCGACCGGCCGCTGGAGGAACGCCTCCGCCCGCACTGGTCGGTGACCTGGGCCGTTCCGGTGGACGAGGACGGCGCCCCGGTCCGCCCCCGTACCGCACCCGTCGTGCACGCGCCGACGCCCACCGACGAACCGCTCGGGCTGCCCGCGCTGCTCATCGCCTCGCTGCCGCTGGACACCACCCGCAGGCACCCCGCCCCCGGACCGCTCACCGACTTCCTGGTGCACCGCGCCGCCGACGCGTACGCGGAGCTGCTCGGCGACTGGGAGCCGGTGTCCGTCGCGACGATCGGCCTGGTGCCGGGCCCCCTCGGGCAGGGCGGCCTCGACGGCGCGCTGCGCGGCGCGATCCTGGAGCGGCTGCCGCGCGTGGCGTTCCTGGCGCCCGCCGCCCCGCGCGACCCGGCCGCCGAGCCGGAGCGCTGGGACGGCTGGGACGGGGACGAGGGCGTCCGCAAGGACACCGTCGGGCTGCGCCCGGTCGAGGCCGAGGTGGTGGAGGGCGCCGGAGCGCTGACGGTCGCCGTACTGGCCGAGGTGCTGCCGTGCCTGCTGCCGGCGGGTCTCGAACGGCGCGTCGAGCTGCGCACGCTCGGCGTCGCCCGCGTCCCGCTGACCGAGGCGATCGACCGCCTGGCCGGCCTGGAACGCGAACCCGCCTGGTGGCGCCGGCTCTACGACAGCCTGGCCGGGGTGGACCCGGACCGGCTGTCGGGGCTCCCGGTGCCCCTGGCGGGCGCCACCCCGGACGCGCCTCCCCGCACCACCATCGGCCCCCGCCAGGTCCTCCTCCCCCTGCCGGACGCCCTGTCCGGGACCGTTCTCGACCGCCTCGGCCGGCTCGGGCTCAAGGTCGCGCACCCGGACGCCGCGCACCCGCTCCTGGAGAAGCTGGGCGCCCTGCCCGCCACGCCGCGCGCCGTGCTGACGACCCCGCAGGTGCGGGCGGCCGTCGCCGGTTCGCTGGACGCGGGCGAGGTCTGGGACGAGGACGCGCTCGACGGCGACGAGCTGGCGGAGACCGTGCTCACCCTGGTCCGCGACGCCGCCCTGGAACCGGGCGAGGAGCCCTGGCTCGGCGCGCTCGCGCTGCCCGACGAGGACGGCGAACTCGCCCCCGCCGGGGAACTCGTGCTGCCGGACAGCCTGTTCGCCGGGGTCATGCGCGAGGGTGAACTCGCCCTGTGCGACCTGGAACTCGCCGAGCGCTGGGGCGAACAGCCGCTCACCGCCTGCGGGGTGCTCGCCACCTTCGCCCTCGTACGGGCCACCGATGTCGTCCTCGACCCGGACGAACTGGAGCCCCGCGACAGCGACTTCGCGGAGCCGGACGACGCCGGGCTGCTGGACGCGGTGGACGTGTGGTGCGAGGACATCCTCGACCAGCTCCCGGACGGCCCGGTGCCGCCGGTCGCCACCGAGCTGGTCGCCGTACGCGATCTGGACCTGGTGGACGACGACGCCTGGCCGCAGGCCCTCGCGCTGCTCGCCCGGCCGCCGCTGCGGGACGCGCTCACCCAGCCGGTCCGGGTGCTGCTCCCGGACGGCACCACGGAGTCCGTCCGCCCGTACACCGCGTGGTGGCTGCGCGGCCACCCGGTGCTCGGCGGCCGCCGCCCGGCGGGCCTGCGCGTCCACGGCGGCGACCCCCGGCTCGCGGGGCTGTACGACTCCGCCGACGCGACCGGCTTCGAGGACGCCGAGGTGCTGCGCGCCCTGGGCGTACGGACCTCGGTCGCCGCCCTCCTGGACGAGCCGGGCGGGGCCGCCGAGCTCCTGGGCCGGCTCGCCGACGAGGACCGCCCGGTCACCGCCGTCCACCTGCACGCGCTGTACACGGCGCTGTCCGCGCTCGACCCGGACCAGGTCACGCTGCCGGACGAGCTGCGGGCGGTCGTGGACGGCGAGGTGCGGGTGGTCGACGCGGCGGACGCGGTGATCGCGGACGCGCCGGACCTGCTTCCGCTCGCCGGAGGGCTGCCGCTGCTGCCCGTCGCCCCGGCGCACGCGGCGGAGCTGGCCGAGCTGTTCCAGGTGCGGCGGCTCGGCGAGAGCGTGGAGGCCGAGGTCACGAGCGACGGCGAGGAGCACGAGGTGCCCGAGTCCGTGCGCGTCCTGCTGGGGCCCGCCACGCCGGCCACGTACATCGAACACGGCGAACTCCGCGCGGGCGGCGTGGAACTGGACTGGCGCCGCACCCCCGACGGCGTGGTGCACGCCTCGACACTGGAGGGCGTCGCGGCGGGCCTGGCCTGGGCCTCCGGCCAGTGGCCCCGCCGCTTCGAGGTCGCGGCGCTCCTGGAGGACCCCTCCCGTACGGAGGAACTGGCCCGGGACCGCTGGTTCGACTGAGCGGTGGCTCCGGCCGCCGGGCCGGGGCCGTACACCCGTGGTCCATGCCCGTGGCACCTACACCGATATGGGCGGTCTTTGCAGAATCTTCAAATCCTGCACAACCCTTCACATCGTTCACCCGTCTGGTCTGTTGAGTCGTCCCGACTCGACCGACCAACGGCCCGTACGGTCCGCGTGCGGACCGGGCCCTTTCCCGCGGGGAAACACACATGCGCATGCGCACAACCGCCGCCGTCGCCGTCGGCACCCTGGCCCTGACCGCCCTCGCCGTGCCGGCCGCACAGGCCGACGGCGGTTACGGCGACACCGCCATCACCAAGGTCACGGTCAACGGCGGCAAGAACGTGGTCCTCGGTGTCAGCGAGGTCAAGAAGTTCACGGTCTCCGTGACCGCCAAGGACAACTCCGGCATCGCGGGCGCCGACATCAGCGTCCACGGGCCGGGCTTCGGCTACATGTCCAGCACGACCAAGTGCTCCGGCAGCACCTGCTCGGCGACGTTCGCCGTCGACCCGAAGGCCGACCTGCTGTACTCCAACGACTACGCCGGCACCTGGTACGTCGACGCGTGGGTGGACGCCGGGGACGGCGACTACGTCTGGAAGGAGAAGGCCGCCTCCTTCAAGTTCCAGCGTGCCTCGCGGCAGACCGTCAACGCCTCGCCCGAGCCGGTCAAGAAGGGCAAGACCATCACCGTCACCGGCTGGCTCTCGCGGGCCAACTGGGACGACTTCAAGTACCACGGCTACACCGGCCAGTCCGTGAAGCTGCAGTTCCGCAAGAAGGGCAGCAGCACCTACACCACGGTGAAGACCGTCAAGACGAACAACAAGGGCGACGCGAAGACCACCGTCAAGGCGTCGGCCGACGGCTACTGGCGCTACAGCTTCGCCGGTACGTCCACCACCCCGGCCGCCACCGCCACGGGTGACTACGTCGACGTGAAGTAGCCCGGCCAGGGCCGCCGTTTCACCCTCCGAAGCGGCGGCCCACCAGCCGCCACGCGTACTCCAGCGCCGCCGACGCCACCACCGCGATACCGACCGCCGTCCACGGCATCAGGGTGCCCACCAGCTTCAGCGCGAAGAAGTCCTGGAGCCACGGCACCGCGAGCACCACCAGGAACGCCAGGCCCATCGCGGCCACCAGGCAGATCCGCCACCAGGTGTACGGGCGGGCGATGATCGCCAGGACCCACATCGAGACCAGGAACAGCGTGAGCGTGGCCGCGCTCGTCTCCGCGTCCAGCGCTCCCGTACCGGAGTAGTGGTGCCGGGCGATCAGGTACATCACGAAGGTCGCGGCGGCGGCGATGACGCCCGAGGGGATCGCGTACCGCATGACGCGCCGTACGAAGTGCGGATGGGCGCGCTCCTTGTTCGGGGCGAGCGCCAGGAAGAACGCCGGGACGCCGATCGTCAGCGTGGACAGCAGGGTCAGATGACGCGGCAGGAACGGGTACTCGACCTGGAAGCAGACCACCAGGACGGCGAGCAGCACCGAGTAGACGGTCTTCGTCAGGAACAGGGTGGCGACCCGGGTGATGTTGCCGATCACGCGGCGGCCCTCGGCGACCACGGACGGCAGGGTCGCGAAGCTGTTGTCCAGCAGCACGATCTGGGCGACCGCGCGCGTCGCCTCCGAGCCCGAGCCCATGGAGACGCCGATGTCGGCGTCCTTCAGCGCGAGGACGTCGTTGACGCCGTCACCGGTCATAGCGACCGTGTGCCCGCGCGACTGGAGGGCGGCGACCATCTCCCGCTTCTGCTGCGGGGTGACCCGGCCGAACACCGCGTTCCGCTCCATCGCGGTGGCCATCTCGTCCGCGTCCTCCGGCATCCGGCGCGCGTCCAGCGGGTGGTCCGCGCCCTCCATCCCGAGCTTCGCGGCCACCGCGCCGACCGAGACCGCGTTGTCGCCGGAGATCACCTTCGTGGCGACCCGCTGCTCGCCGAAGTACGCGAGGGTCCGCCCCGCGTCGGGCCGCAGCCGCTGTTCCAGGACGACGAGCGCGGCCGGCTCCGCCCCCTCGGCCGCGTCCGGCGCGTCCAGCTCGCCCCGCGCCCGGGCGAGCAGCAGCACCCGGAGGCCCTGTTCGTTGAGGTGCCCGATCTCCGCGAGCGCCGGGTCGTCCTCGGACAGCAGCACGTCGGGCGCGCCGAGCAGCCAGGCGGAGGAGGCGCCGCCGTCCTCGGTGAACGCGGCGCCGCTGTACTTGCGGGCGGAGGAGAACGGCAGGGTGCCGGTGGTCGTCCAGCCGCCGTCCGCCGGGGCCGGGCAGGCGTCGATGATGGCCTGGAGGCTGGCGTTGGGACGGGGCTCGGACGCGCCGAAGGCCCCCAGGACGCGGCGCAGATGCGCTTCCTCCGAGCCGCCCAGCGCACGCAGCTCCGTGACGTCCATGCCGCCCTCGGTGAGCGTGCCGGTCTTGTCCAGGCAGACGACGTCGACCCGGGCCAGGCCCTCGATGGCGGGCAGCTCCTGCACCAGGCACTGCTTGCGGCCCAGGCGTACGACCCCGATCGCGAAGGCCACCGAGGTCAGCAGGACCAGGCCCTCCGGGATCATCGGGACGATCCCGCCGACCGTGCGGGCGACGGAGTCCTTGACGTTGTGCTCCTTCACCACCAGCTGGCTGATCACCAGGGCGGTCGCCGTCGGCACCATCATCCAGGTGATGTACTTCAGGATGGTCGAGATGCCGCTGCGCAGCTCGGACCGGACGAGCGTGAAGCGGGACGCCTCCTCGGCGAGCTGCGCCGCGTACGCCTCGCGTCCGACCTTCGTCGCGGTGAAGGCGCCGCCGCCGGCGACGACGAAGCTGCCGGACATCACCGTGTCGCCGGTCTTCTTGAGGACCGGGTCCGCCTCGCCGGTGAGCAGGGACTCGTCCACCTCCAGGCCGTCCGCCTCGGCGACCGTGCCGTCCACGACCACCTTGTCCCCGGGGCCCAGCTCGACCAGGTCGCCGAGGACGATCTCGGAGGTGTGGATCTCGGTGGCCGCGCCGTCGCGCCGGACGACGGGTTTCGCCTCGCCGATGACCGCGAGGCTGTCCAGCGTCTTCTTGGCCCGCCACTCCTGCACGATGCCGATGCCGGTGTTGGCGATGATCACGAAGCCGAACAGGCTGTCCTGGATCGGCGCCACGGACAGCATGATCACCCAGAGCACGCCGATGATCAGGTTGAACCGGGTGAAGACGTTGGCCCGGACGATCTCGGTCAGCGACCGCGAGGACCGCACCGGAACGTCGTTGACCTCGCCCCGCGATATCCGCTCGGCGACCTCGGCCGCCGTCAGCCCGCGTCCGGGAGCGCCGGCACGCTGCTCCCCGGAAAGTTCGGATGCCCGCTGCGTCATGGTTCCGACGGTACGGGCGGATGGTCCGGGGCACCCGCCGGAGCGGACGAAGACCGTACCGGGGGAGGACGGGAATCGTCCCGTGGTCGTACGGGGGCTCAGTCGCCCTGCGCCGCGCCGGCCGCCGCGCGCTTGATGGCCGCGTCGCGGCCGCGTACGTACCAGATGCCGATCAGGCCGAGGCCCGCGCCGGCCAGGCAGGTCCACACCCACCACAGATGGCCGTGGTCGTCGTACCAGCCGTAGAACGGGATCTGGACGAGGAAGAGGACGAACCAGAGGATCGTGCCGCCGGTGATGGTCGCGACGACCGGGCCCTCCAGGGGCTCCGGCGCCTCGTGCTTGGGTGTCCACTTCGCCATGCGGCCAGTCTATGCGGCGCGTATATATGCGCCATCGGGCCAGTCGGCCCAAGGGTCTACGCGCGGAGATAGCGATCTTCGCCTTATGTATTCATACTGAATCTGCTTACGGCTGGCTCGAATTATTCGTGTGAAAGTCCAAAGCTGACCACTTTTGATCCCCTCTACGCACGTACTGAGGTCATACATGTCCCCCTCGGCCCCCGCTAAGGTCGACGCCACGCCGCCTCCGCCCTCCCCGCCCTCCGGCGGCCTGGACAGCTTCTTCAAGATCTCCGAGCGGGGGTCGTCGGTAGCCCGCGAGATCCGTGGCGGATT
This sequence comes from Streptomyces sp. NPDC016469, assembly GCF_040632905.1. Taxonomy (NCBI): domain Bacteria; kingdom Bacillati; phylum Actinomycetota; class Actinomycetes; order Kitasatosporales; family Streptomycetaceae; genus Streptomyces; species Streptomyces sp. NPDC016469. The sequence continues at coordinate 237,892 of NZ_JBEYCQ010000007.1, read as the reverse complement.
CGCGACCTTCTTCGCGATGGCCTACATCATCGTGCTGAACCCGATCATCCTGGGCAGCGCGAAGGACATGTACGGCCACCAGCTCGACGGCGGCCAGCTGGTCACCGCGACCGTGCTCACCGCCGCGTTCTCCACGCTGCTCATGGGCGTCATCGGCAACGTGCCGATCGCGCTGGCCGCGGGCCTCGGCGTCAACACCGTCGTCGCCCTCCAGCTCGCCCCCCGGATGAGCTGGGCCGACGCCATGGGCATGGTCGTCCTCGCGGGCATCGTGGTCATGCTGCTGGTCGCGACCGGGCTGCGGGAACGCGTGATGAACGCCGTACCGGGCTCGCTGCGCAAGGGCATCGCGATCGGTATCGGCCTGTTCATCCTGCTCATCGGCCTGGTCGACTCGGGCTTCGTCTCCCGCATGCCGGACGTCGCGCACACCACCGTGCCGCTTCAGCTCGGCTCCGACGGCCACCTCAACGGCTGGCCGGTCCTGGTCTTCGTCCTGGGCGCGCTGCTCACCCTGATCCTCATCGTCCGCAAGGTGCCGGGCGCGATCCTGATCTCCATCGTGGCGATGACCGTCGTCGCGCTGATCATCGACGCGGTCGCGGACCTGCCGGGCGAGGCGTGGGGGCTGACCGTGCCGGAGTGGCCGGGCAATCCCGTGGCCACCCCGGACTTCGGGCTGCTGGGTCACTTCAGCCTGTTCGGCGGCTTCGGCAAGGTCGGCGTCCTGACCGGCATCCTGTTCGTCTTCACCGTGCTGCTGTCCTGCTTCTTCGACGCGATGGGCACCATCCTCGGCGTCGGCGACGAGGCCAAGCTGACGGACGCCAACGGCAACTTCCCGGGCATCAACCGGGTGCTCTTCGTGGACGGTGTCGCGGTCGCCGCGGGCGGCGCGAGCTCCTCCTCCGCCTCGACCTGCTTCGTGGAGTCCACGGCGGGCGTCGGCGAGGGCGCCCGCACGGGTCTGGCCAGCATCGTCACGGGCCTGCTGTTCACGGTGGCGCTGTTCCTCACGCCGCTGGCGACCATGGTCCCCTCGCAGGCGGCGACCCCCGCCCTGCTGGCGGTGGGCTTCCTGATCATCGCGGGCTCGGTGCGGGACATCGACTGGAGCGACTTCACACTCGCCATCCCGGCGTTTCTCGCGATGGTCATGATGCCGTTCACGTACTCGATCACCAACGGCATCGGCATCGGCTTCATCGCCTTCACCGTGCTGCGCCTGGCCTCCGGCCGCGGTCGCGAGGTGCCCGCGGCGATGTACGCGGTGTCGGCGGTCTTCGTCTTCTACTACATGATGCCGGCGCTCGGCCTCACGTAGGGGCGGGGCGCGGTCCGGCCCCGGGGGTCAGTTGACCTCCTCGGCCGGCACGCCGTCCGCCGGGCAGAGCTTCTCCGGCCCGTAGAACTTCTCCGTCTCCTCTACGGCCGCCTGGAAGCGCTCGTCGAAGTCGTCGCGAATGAGCGTCCGGACCACATAGTCCTGGACGCTCATTCCGCGTTTCGCGGCGTGCTGCTTGAGCCGGTCGAGCAGCTCACCGTCTATGCGCAGGCTGAGCACTGTCGATCCCATGGCAAGCAGGGTTACGCCCCACCGGCCCGGCGCGCGAGATTTTCCCCCATCGGCTCACTCGTTTGGGTGATCGATTGGTAAACCCGTCACTCTCACGCCCCGTGCCGATCCGGACGGGTGGAGTGATCTCGCTCTCGCGCGTGTACCACAAGTGGTATTTAGAGTAGGTAATGAGTTACGCTAACAAACATGCCTGACCTGATCCACGACAGCGACAGTGCCGCCGCCGTGAGCTCCCTCCGTTCCGCCGTCATGCTGCTCGGCCGGCGCCTGAAGCACCAGCGCGTCGACGAGTCGCTGAGCCCGACCGAGATGTCGGTGCTCGGGACGCTCGCCCGTTGTGGTTCCGCCACTCCGGGTGAGCTGGCCCGCAAGGAGCATGTGCAGCCGCCGTCGATGACCCGCATCGTCGCGTTGCTGGAATCGAAGGGGCTGGTCAGGCTGGAACCGCACCCCGATGACCGTCGTCAGAAGATGGTCAGCCAGACCGAGCAGGCCGAGGCCATGCTCGCCGAGAGCCGCAAGAAGCGGAACGCCTGGCTGACCACGCTCGCCGAGGGCCTGGACGAGGACGAGTGGGAGACGCTGCGCAACGCGGCGCCCGTGCTGGAGAAGCTGGCCCACCTGTAGGAGAGACATCTCCGTCCCCGTCGACCAGCAAGATGTCCACGCCGAGGAGGCGAACCCTTTTGAGTACGGGATCCGGAGCAGACTCCGCCCCCGCACCGACTTCCACCCACGAGAGCAAGACCGGCGGGACCTTCTCGTCGCTGAAGATCCGCAACTACCGCCTGTTCGCCACGGGCGCCGTGATCTCCAACACCGGTACCTGGATGTCCCGCATCACGCAGGACTGGCTCGTCCTGAGCCTCACCGGGTCCGCCGCCGCGGTAGGCATCACCACGGCACTCCAGTTCCTCCCCATGCTGCTGTTCGGCCTGTACGGCGGCGTCATCGCCGACCGGCTGCCCAAGCGCAAGCTCCTGCTCGTCAGCCAGGCCGCCCTGGGCGCCTGCGGTGTCGTGCTCGCCGTGCTCACGCTCTCCGGCGTGGTCCAGGTGTGGCACGTCTATCTCATCGCGTTCCTGCTCGGCATGGTCACCGTGGTCGACAACCCGGCCCGGCAGGCGTTCGTGTCCGAGATGGTCGGCCCCGCGCAGCTGCGCAACGCGGTCAGCCTGAACTCGGCGAACTTCCAGTCGGCCCGGCTCATCGGCCCCGCCGTCGCGGGTGTGCTGATCACCACGGTCGGCAGCGGCTGGGCCTTCATGTTCAACGGCCTGTCGTTCCTCGCCCCGCTCGTCGGCCTGATGATGATGCGGACGAGTGAGCTCCACAAGTCCTTCGTCGTGCCGCGCGCCAAGGGGCAGCTCCGCGAGGGGCTGCGGTACGTCTCCGGGCGCCCCGAGCTGATCTGGCCGATCGTCCTGGTCGGCTTCGTCGGCACCTTCGGCTTCAACTTCCCGATCTGGCTGACGGCCTTCGCTGACGAGATCTTCCACGGCGGCGCCGGGATGTACTCGTTCTTCAACATCCTCATGGCCGCCGGCTCGCTGGCCGGTGCCCTGCTCGCCGCCCGCCGCCGCTCCTCGCGGCTGCGGATGCTGGTCGCCGCCGGTACGGCGTTCGGCCTGCTGGAGATCATCGCGGCGCTCGCGCCGTCGGTCTGGATGTTCGCGATCCTGCTGGTGCCGATCGGCATGATCGGCCTGACGACCAACATCAGCGCCAACACCAGCGTCCAGATGGCGTCCGACCCGGCCATGCGCGGCCGCGTGATGAGCCTCTACATGATGGTCTTCGCCGGGGGTACGCCGGTGGGCGCCCCGATCGTCGGCTGGATCAGCGACACGTACGGCGCCCGCACCGGCATGGTGGTCGGCGGTGCGCTGTCCCTCGCGGCGGCGGTCGTCATCGGCGTGATCCTGGCCCGCCTCGGCGGTCTGCGCCTCAAGGTGGACCTGCGCCAGGGCCGCCCGCACGTCCGCTTCGTGCAGCGCGAGCAGCTGGCCACGGCGGCGTAACGGTTCACGCCCGTACGCGGACGACGCGGCCCCGCTCCCGGTTCTCCGGGGCGGGGCCGCGTCGCGTTCACGAATGCCGGGTCGGTTACGCTCGTCGGGTGGACCCGAAGACCAGAAACCGCATCATGGCGGCCGTGCTCGTACTGATGTTCGCCGTTGTAGCCGTGGCAGCCGCCCTCGGCTGACGGGCGCTGCTACCAGGCGAAGTTCTCCGGCGACGGGCCCGGGCCCGGGAAGATCTCGTCCAGCGCGTCCAGCACCTCCGCCGACAGCTCCAGCTCCACCGCGCGCAGCGCCGAGTCGAGCTGCTCCCGCGTGCGAGGGCCGGAGATCGGGCCGGTGATCCCGGGCCGCGTCAGCAGCCAGGCGAGGCCCACCTCACCGGGCTCCAGGCCGTGCTTGTCGAGCAGGTCCTCGTACGCCTGCACCTGCGCCCGCACCTTCGGGTCGGCCAGCGCCTCACCGGAGCGGCCGGAGGTGGAGCGGGCGCCGCCGCCCTCGCGCTCCTTGCGGAGGGCGCCGCCGAGCAGGCCGCCGTGCAGCGGGGACCACGGGATGACGCCGAGGCCGTACTCCTGGGAGGCCGGGATGACCTCCATCTCGGCGCCGCGCTGCATCAGGTTGTAGATGCACTGCTCGCTGACCAGGCCGTAGCTGCCCCGCTGCCGGGCGCGCTCGTTGGCCTGGGCGATCTTGTAGCCGGAGAAGTTCGAGGAACCGGCGTACAGGATCTTGCCCTGCTGGATCAGTACGTCGATGGCCTGCCAGATCTCCTCGATCGGGGTGTCCCGGTCGACGTGGTGGAACTGGTAGAGGTCGATGTGGTCCGTCTGGAGCCGCTTCAGGCTGGCGTCGACGGCCCGGCGGATGTTGACGGCGGACAGTTTGTCGTGGTTCGGCCACGCCTCGCCGTCGGCGCCCATGTTGCCGTAGACCTTGGTGGCGAGCACGACCTTGTCGCGGCGGTCGCCTCCCTTGGCGAACCAGGTGCCGAGGATCTCCTCGGTGCGGCCCTTGTTCTCGCCCCAGCCGTAGACGTTCGCGGTGTCGAAGAAGTTGACGCCCGCGTCCAGCGCGGCGTCCATGAGGTCGTGACTGTCGCTCTCGTTGGTCTGGGGGCCGAAGTTCATCGTCCCCAGGACGAGACGGCTTACCTTGAGTCCGGTGCGTCCGAGCTGCGTGTACTTCATGAACCCCAAGCCAACTCCTTCGAGCGCGCTCTAAGCAAGCGTGTCTTCACGCGCGGGCGAACCGGTCCAGCGCCGCGAGGACCGCCCGGCTCGTCGCCGTCCCGCCCAGGTGCCCCGCGTCCTCGATCACCGTCAGCTCCGCGTCCGGCCACGCCTTGGCCAGCTCCCACGCCGTGCCGAGGGGCCCGCCCATGTCGCGCCGCCCGTGGATCAGCACCCCGGGAATTCCGGCCAGCCGCCCCGCGTCCCGGATCAGCTGCCCCTCCTCCAGCCAGGCCCCGTGCGAGAAGTAGTGCGAGCAGATCCGCACCAGCGCCTCCCGGGCCCGCCCCGGCCGCCCGCTGTACGGGGGAGGCCCCGCGTACGCCTCCCCGGAGAGCACCGCGTCCTCCCAGGCGCACCATTCCGCCGTCGCCTCCGCCCGGACCGCCGGATCGGGGTCCGCGGTGCGCCGGGCGTACGCGGCGAGCACGTCCGGGGTCGCGTCGCTCGCGGCCTCCGGGACGTGGGCCCGGAAGCGGTCCCACGCCTCCGGGTAGAAGAGACCGGCGCCCCGGTACAGCCAGTCGATCTCGGAGCGCCGGGTCGTGGTCACCGCCGGTATCACGGTCTCGCTCACCCGCTCCGGGTGCCGCTGGGCGTACGCCAGGATCAGCGTGGAGCCCCAGGAACCCCCGTACAGCAGCCAGCGGTCGACGCCGAGACGGGCGCGGAGGCGTTCCATGTCGGCGATCAGGTGGTCCGTGGTGTTGTGCCGCAGGTCGGCGTCCGGGTCGCTCGCGTGCGGGGTGGAGCGCCCGCAGTTGCGCTGGTCGAAGAGGACGACGCGGTAGCGCTCCGGGTCGAAGTACTGCCGGGGCCGCTCGGTGCAGCCGGAGCCGGGGCCGCCGTGGACGACGAGGGCGGGCTTCCCGGCCGGGTTGCCGCAGACCTCCCAGTACACGCGGTTGCCGTCGCCGACGTCGAGCATGCCGTGCTCGTAGGGCTCGATCGGCGGGTACTTCTCGTCGCGCATGACGCTGCGTCTCCCTCGCTCGGCGGCGGTACAGCCTAGACCCGCACGGTCGTAGCCTGGGCGGCGTGAACGCGACTCCCGAGGTACTCGCCGTACTGGACGACCTGCTCGCCGCCGCCTCCCCCGACGACCGGGGCGCCCTGTGGCAGCTCGACCGGCGGGGGAGGGAGCTGGACGCGAACCTCGTGCGGCTGCCCCCGGGCGCGGAGGTCGGCGAGCACCAGGAGGACGTGCTCGACGTGCTGCTGGTCGTCCTCGCGGGCAGCGGCCGGCTGACCCCGGGCGACGGTGCGGAGCCCCTGGCCCTGACCCCGACGACGGCGACCTGGCTGCCCCGCACCTCCCGCCGCTCCCTGGCGGCGGGCCCGGACGGGCTCGCCTACCTGACGGTCCACCGCCGCCGCCCCGGCCTGACGCTGAGGCCGACGGTGTACGCGCAGGAGGGCGGCGAGGCGCCCTGCGCGCTGGACCGGGTGTGCCCGGAGTGCGGGCGGATGTCCCCGGAGTCGGCGCCGGTGTTCTGCAGTGCGTGCGGGGAGCGGTTCCCGGGGCGGTGAGCCCCGGTCCGCGTCAGTGCTGCGGCCTGCGCCTGCGGCCCATCAGGAAGATCCCGGCCGTGGCCAGGGCGAAGGCGCCGGCCACCGCGTAGAGGGTCGAGGACGTGCCGGTGTCGGCGAGCCAGCCGCCGGGCGGCCGGTGGTGGTGCCCGCCGCCGTGGCCCGGGTGCGTCGTGGGGTGGCTGTGCGTCGGGTGCGGGCCGGGGGCGGTGTCCGTGGGCGTCGGCGTGGGGCTTTCCGTGGAGTCCGTCGGGGACGGGGTGGGCGTGGGGCCTTCCGTGGAGCCCGTCGGGGACGGGGTGGGCGTGGGGCTTTCCGTGGAGTCCGTCGGGGACGGGGTGGGCGTCGGGCTTTCCGTGGAGTCCGTCGGGGACGGGGTGGGCGTCGGGCTTTCCGTGGAGCCCGTCGGGCTCGGGGACGGGGAGGGTTCCGTGCCGTCGCAGTCGATGTCGGTGGCGAACGGGAACTCGTGGATCTCACCGGCGTTCACCGAGGAGCCGTCGGCGTTGAGCGGCCCGGCCGTCAGCTCCCGTACGACGATCGAGCCCTCGATGTTGGAGGGGTCGAGGTCCGTGAGGTGGGCGCGGGGCGCGTAGATCGTGCCCTCCAGCGAGTCGCCGTCGGCGATCGTGATGTCGGTGGCGTCGGGGAAGTTCCACAGCATGTACGGGGCCTGGTCGCCGGAGACGCCCGCGAGGTTCGGGATGTGCCAGACGTACGTGCCGTCCGTGCCGGTCGTGTCGACGTCGACCACGAACGGGGTGTCCGCGTTCGGCTGGTTGTCGAAGGTGATCTCGGACAGGTTGTTCAGCTGCTCGCCGGTCAGCCGGAGCACGTTCGTCTCGCCCTCGGTGAGGGTGATGTGCGCGCTCGTCCCGGCGGGGAAGCCCGTCTGGTCGGGCAGCGGGGTACCGGAGGCGTCGCGCAGGACGACGTTGGTCTCGCAGGTGTCGATGGCGTCCGAGCGGTCGCGGAAGTCCGCGAAGAGGGCGTCGAGGTCCGGCAGGCCCGTGGTGTCGGTGACGGATTCGACCGGCTGGTGCACCGTCTGCTGCACGCGGGGCGTCGAGTCGTACCCGGACCCCGCGGCGACGATGTGGGTGTTCACCTCGGCGCCGTTGGAGTCCTCGTCCAGGACCGATGAGCCGGTCGGGTCGCCGACCTTCACGTAGCCGTCGTTGAGGACCTGGAGCACGCCCTGCGGCGAGCTGGCCGCATGATCGATTCTGCCGCCGACGAGCAGGGCGGTCGGGTGGTCGTCGCCGGGCGCGGTGAACGTGCCGGGGGTGTGCAGCGCGACGTTGTACCCCGGCCCGTAGGTGAGGTTTCCGCCGATGGCCACGGACCCCTCGGTCTCCGTGCTGCCCAGGACGGCGTCGTCCTGGACGAGCACCCCGAAGCCGTTGTCCCCGGCCAGCGGGTTGCCGGAGTAGTCGGCCGAGGCGGGGGCGGTGGCGGCGGTGGCGGCGGCCAGGCACAGGAGGCAGGCGGTCGCGGCGAAGGCAGCGGTGCGTTTCATGCCGGGGAACGTAAGCCCGCGTGCCCGGCGGTCCCCGGGCGGCGAGGCCGTGGACCACCCGCGCGCCCGCCGAAGTCCCCCCACTGGCGGCCATCCGGACCGCCACTTGAGCAGTCGCTCAAACTCCTCTACTGTCTGCACCATCGCGATTTGAGCGACTGCTCAATCGGCTCGGGGGTGGGGGATCGTGAGTGGTGGCCTGTACGTAGAGGCCCGGATAAGGGTTGATCTGGACCTGCTCTGGGAACGCAGCCAGGACCCGGCCCAGCACCAGCGCTGGGACCTGCGGTTCACGCGGATCGCGTACCTGCCGGGCGCGGAGGGGGAGCCGCAGCGCTTCACGTACGGCGTACGGGTGCTGCCCGGGTTCCTCGTCTCCGGCACCGGGATCTCCGCCGGCGAGCGCCACCGCCCGGACGGGACGCGGACGTCGGCCCTGCGGTTCGCCTGCGCGCATCCGCTGTCGTTCCTGACCGAGGGCCGGGGCTACTGGCGTTACGTGCCCTGCGCGGAGGACGGCCTCCGTTTCCTCACGGGGTACGACTACGAGCCGCGCTGGGGCCGTCCGGGCCGGCTCGCGGACCGCCTCCTCTTCCGGCCGTTGATGGGCTGGGCGACCGCCTGGTCGTTCGACCGGTTGCGGCTGTGGTGCGAGCGCGGGATCACCCCGGAGCGGGCGCTGTGGCGGGGGCTGGGGGAGGTGGCGGCCCGGCTGCTCGTCGTGCTCGCCGCGGCCTGGGCCGCACTGCCGGCCGCCGTACCGGTGCTCCTCGCCGCCGTCCTCCTGCCGCCGCTGCCCGGCACCCCGGCGGCCCGCCGCTGCCTGCGCCGCCCGCCGGGACGCGGCCCTTCCGCCGCCTCCGCCGCCGCACCGCCCGCCCTGCTCGACCGTTTGGAGCGTCCGTGACCTCGATCTTCCAGCAGGCCCTGGGGGCCGACTTCGACCGCCTCCACCCCCGCATCCGGCGCCGCTTCTCCGTCGGCCTCGACAGCGGCGAGTCCTGTACGGGGCACGGGGTGATGGACCGCGTCTGGCACGGCGGCCCGTGGGTGCGGCCGTTCCTCGCGCTGGGCGGGACGCGCAACATCCTGCTCCCGCGCACCGGCCGCGACATCCCCTTCACCATCGAGAACGTGCCCTTCACGGACACCTTCGGCCGCGAAACGGTCACCTTCGTCAGGACGTTCGCCTTCCCGGACGGGCCCCGGCGCTTCGACGCCACGATGGTCTACAGCCCGGAACGCGGTTGCGTGGTGGACTACCTGGGTACGCACCAGCACCTCGCGACCGACCTCCACCTCACGGTGGACGGCGCGGGCGCCCTGGTGATCCGCTCCGGCGAACACCGCTTCCGGGAGGGCCCGGTGGACGCCCGGGTGCCCGCGCTGATCGGGGGCGACGCGGTGGTCCGCGAGTCGTACGACGAGGCGGCGGCCCGCTTCCGCATCCAGGTCCGCGTCACCAACCGCCGCTTCGGCCCCCTCTTCGGCTACGAGGGCTCGTTCACGGCGGAGTACGCACGGACGCACGGAATACGGCAGGATCTGCGGCCGGTACGCGAGGAGGTACGGGCATGAGCGAGGAGTCGGCGACCAGGGCCGGACGCGGGGCGGCTGCCGGGGAGCCCCGTGCCAGGGCCGCGCGCGCGTCCTCCGCCGAGGACACCCGTACCAAGCTCCTCACCGGCGCCCTCGCCACGCTCACCGAGCAGGGCATCGCGAAGACCTCCGCGCGGAGCATCGCCGCGACCGCCGGGGTCAACCAGGCGCTGGTCTTCTACCACTTCGGCACCGTCGACGACCTGCTCGCCGCCGCCTGCCGGTACGGCGCCGAGCAGCGCCTCGCCACCTACCGGGAACGCCTGGACGGGGTCCGCTCGCTGGGCGAACTCCTCGCCGTCGCCCGCGAACTGAACACATCCGAACGCGCGGGCGGCCACGTCGCCGTGCTGGGCCAGCTGCTCGCCGGCGGCCAGACGCAGCCGCGCCTCGCGGCGGCCACGGCCGCGGGCCTCACGCTCTGGACCGACGAGATCGAGCGGGTCCTCGCCCGCGTCCTGGCGGGCACCCCGCTGGCGGAGTTCGTCGATGTGCCGGGCCTGGCGAAGGCGGCCTCGGCGGCCTTCGTCGGTCTCGAACTGTACGAGGGCGTCGACCCGTCCGGCGCCGAACGGGCCCTGGCCGCGCTGGACCAGCTCGCCGCCCTGGCCGCCGCGCTGGAGGGCCTGGGCCCGGTGGCGCAGCGAGCGGTACGGTCCCGGCTGCGCAGGTCGGGGCACCGGGGGCGGGCGTGACCGCGCTGTGGAGGGCCGCTGCCGGGTGGCGCGTACGCGAGCGTGCCGCCCGGGGGCCTGCCCCCGCCCGCCCCGGCCGGTGGCGGCACGGCAAGGTCCTGGCCGCCCTCGCCGCCCTGACCGCGCTCCTCCTCGTCGCCCCCGGCGTCGTCCCCAACACCCCCGGCCGCCTCGGAAGCCTCCTGGAGGCGTTCCTCCCCTGGCTCGGCCTCGCCGTCGTCCCCCTGCTGACCCTCGCCCTGCTGCGCCGGTCGGCGCTCGCGCTGGTGGCGGTGGTGCTGCCGATGGCGGCGTGGGCGTACGCGTTCGGCGGGCTGCTCCTCCCGGCGGCGGACCCGGGCCCGCGCGACCTGGTCGTGGTGCAGCACAACGTCAGCGATGTGAACGCCGACCCGGCGGGTACGGCCCGCACGCTGGCGGCCGGGGGCGCCGACCTGATCGCGCTGGAGGAACTGGTCCCGGAGGCGTTGCCGGCGTACGAGAAGGAGCTGGCGGGGGCGTATCCGTTCCACGAGGTCCGGGGCACGGTCGGGATCTGGTCGAGGCACCCCCTCACCGGCACCCGGACGGTGGACATCAAGCCGGAGGCCATCGCGGAGCCATGGAGCCGGGGCCTGCGCACGGTGGCCCGCACCCCGCACGGCGAGGTCGCGGTGTACGTGGCGCACCTGCCGTCGTTCCGGCTCGGCGCGGGCGGCCTCGGCACCGCCCGCCGCGACGAGAGCGCCCGGCTGCTGGGCAGGGCGCTGGACGCGGAGGCCACGGGCCCGGTGATCGTGCTGGGCGACCTCAACGCCACGGTGGACGACCGCGGCATCGCCCCCGTGACCGCGCGGCTCGACGTCCCGGAGCGCGGGTTCGCCTTCAGCTTCCCGGCGTCCTTCCCACTGGCGAGGATCGACCAGGTGATGGCGAGGGAGGCGACGGTGGGCCGGATCCGCACGCTCCCCGCGACGGGCAGCGACCACCTGCCGGTGACGGCGCGGGTGACGCTGGACTGAGGAGTGGTGGAAGGGAGCCGCGGAAATCGGGATGCCCTTCCCGTCAGCCGTCCCTAGTATGCGCGGGCGCACGCCAACCGATCGGAGACGTACGGCACATGACGCCCCACCTTGCAGCGATCGCCTTCCACGCCACCGACCCGCCGGACCTGGCCCGCTTCTGGGCAGGGCTCCTGAACTGGGAGCGTTCCGGCGACGGCACGGTCGTGGTCCCCCCGGACGGCAAGGGGTACGCGCTCCGTTTCACCGGGAGCCGGGCGCCCAAGACCCGTCAGAACCAGGCGCACTTCGACCTGACGAGCGCGACCCCCGACGCACAGCGGGACACGGTCGCCCGCGCGCTGGAACTCGGCGCCCGGCACCTCGACATCGGCCAGACCCCGGAGGAGGGCCACATCGTCCTCGCCGACCCGGACGGCAACGAGTTCTGCGTGATCGAGGCGGGAAACACGTTCCTCGCGGACACCGGGGTGATCGGCGCGGTCTCCTGCGACGGCACCCGGGCGGTGGGCTACTTCTGGAGCGAGGCCCTGGGCTGGCCGCTGGTCTGGGACCAGGACGAGGAGACGGCCGTCCAGTCCCCGGAGGGCGGCACGAAGATCACCTGGGGCGGTCCGCCGGTCCGCGAGAAGACGGACGTGAACCGCCTGTACTTCGAGCTGGCGTTCCCCCCGGGCGCGGACGAGGAGGCGGAGATCGCCCGCCTCGTGGCGCTGGGCGCCCGGCGGGGCCCGGACGGGGTGCTCCTGGACCCGGACGGCAATGAGTTCACGCTACGGAAGGCCGCGGAATGACCAGCAGGTTCACCGAGTTGAGCATCGACTGCCACGACCCGGAGCGCCTGGCGGCCTTCTGGTGCGAGGTCCTGGACTTCACGGTGCTCGACCGCACGGAGAACATGGTCGAGATCAGCTCCTGGGACCCGACGGCGGAGGACATCCGGGCCCGCCAGATGCCGCCGACGATGTACTTCCAGCGGGTCCCGGCCACCAAGGCGGTCAAGAACCGCCTCCACCTGGACGTGAGCCCGGTCGACTGCTCCACGGAGGCCGAAGTCGCCCGCCTCCTGGCCCTGGGCGCCACCCGCACGGACGTGGGCCAGGGCGAGGACCGCAGCTGGGTGGTCCTGTCGGACCCGGAGGGCAACGAGTTCTGCGTCCTGCGCACGCTGGCACCGTAAGGGCGGTCGTCGTCACCCACCGGCGGGCGCGCCCCCTGAGCGGCGCGCCCGCAGCTCGCCCGCCCGCAGCCCCGCCTGGAAGCGGGACGCCGCCTGGAGCGTGACCATCAGGTCGGCCACGCGGCGGCGGTACGTGCGGAGCGAGAGGCCGAGGTGGCGGGCGGCCGAGTCGTCGGTGCGGCCCGTGCTCAGCGCTTCCAGGACCTGGCGGGCCTCCGGCGACAGCTGCGGGGCGTCCGTGGCCAGGTAGGTGTCGTAGTCCGCCGACCGGTCCCACATCGCGTCGAACAGGGAGTGCACGCCGTCGATCATGTTCTTCGCGGTCGTCACGGAGTACTCGCGGCCGGCGGGCGCCTCGCGGCCGGCCAGGATCATGACCCGGCGGTCGATGATGATCGTCTCGTGGGGGAGCTCCGCGTCGGTGATGCGCACCTGGGCGCCCCCGTCCAGCACCAGCCGAAGGTGCTCGCGGGTCGCCTCGTCCGTCAGGGCCGCCGGGGTGAGCAGCTTCCGGGTCGTGAAGTCGGGGCCCGGCGTGGTCCAGGTCTGCGGCCGGGGCCAGGTCGTCAGGGTGCGGGCGGCGCACAGGAACTCGGTGCGGGCGGATTCGAGGAGGTGTCCGGCGCGCGCCAGCAGCTCCGCGTCGCCGTGGACCGAGAAGATCTGTTCGTTCCGCATCCCGCAAGTCTGGCAGTAACCTGCCACGCGCTGGGCCGCCCCCGGGGCCCCGGAGAGCATGAAGCCATGACGACCACCACTTTCGCCCTCGGCGGCGACCTCCCCGTCAACCGCCTCGGCTTCGGCGCGATGCGCCTGCCCATGAGCACGTTCGACGGCCCCGCCCGCTCCCCGGAGAACGGCATCGCGGTCCTCCGCCGGGCCGTCGAGCTGGGCGTGAACCACATCGACACCGCCGCGTTCTACGCCCGGGGCGACGTCCGCGCCAACGACCTGATCCGGGAGGCGCTGGCCCCCTACCCCGACGACCTGGTCATCGCGACGAAGGTCGGCCCCCTGCCGGGCCCGAACGGCATGCCCAGCGGCCAGGCCACGCCCGACCAGCTGCGCGCCCTGGTCGAGGCGGACCTGAGCACCCTCGGCGTCGACCGGCTCGACGTCGTCAACCTTCGCGTCGGCGGCATGGGCGGCCCCGGCGGCGAGTCCGTGGCCGAACGCTTCGCCGTCCTGGCCGGCCTCCGCGAAGAGGGCCTGATCCGCCACCTGGGCGTCAGCAACATCGACGCCGCCCAGCTCGCGGAAGCCCGCGCGATCGCGCCGGTGGTCTGCGTGCAGAACCCGTACGTGGACGACCTGGCCCTGATCGAGGAGTGCGAGGCCGCGGGCATCGCGTACGTACCGTTCTTCCTGCTCGGCGGCGGCCGCGACCCCCTGGACACCAGCCGCCTGGAGAAGGTCGCGGCCCGCCTGGGCGCGACGCCCGCGCAGGTACAGCTCGCCCGCCTCCTCACCGAGTCCCCCGCCCTGCTCGCCATCCCCGGCACGGGCGACCTCACGCACCTGGAGGAGAACATGGCGGCGGCCGACCTCGTGCTGAGCGAGGAGGACCTGGCGGAGCTGCGGGGCTGACGGCGGGCTCGGCCGGAAATCTTTCACTCGGAAGAGGTCGTCTCGACGGAGGAGGGCCCGCTGCGTGAGGGTGGTGCGGAGGGGGTGCCATGCGGCGGAGGCTGGTCGGGGCGGTTCGGTGGGTTGTGCCCCTTGTCGTGCTGGTCGAGGTGGGGCTCGTCCGGGGTGGGGTCCTCGGGGTCGGCGAGGCCGTTGTCGTGGGGCTCGCCGTTGAGGGGGTGCTCGGTGGGGTCGTGTTGGTCGAGGTGGTGCTCGCCGGGCGGGCCTATCGGGCGTCCCGGCGGGCCGGGGCCGATGGGCAGGAGGCTGTGGAGCGGGCCCTGAGGACCGTGCTGCCCGGGCCCCTCGCCAAGGTCGTCGGGATGGAGTTCGGGTTGTTCCGGGCGCTGTGGCGGTGGGTACGGCGGATGCCGGACGTGCCCGACGGGTGCTCGGTCCTGGCGTACGGGGCCGAGATCAGGCCCATCATGTGGGTGATGGTCTTCCTCGCGCCCCTGGAGATCGCGCTCGCCGAATTCCTCGTGCCCTGGGCCCCCGTGCGCATCGCCCTCCTCGTCCTCTCCGCGTACGGCGTGCTCTGGCTCGTCGGATTCGTCGCGGCCCTGTCCGTCCGGCCGCATGTCGTCGGGGGCGGCCGGCTCGTCCTCCGCTTCGCGCACTTCGTGCAGGTCGCCGTCCCCCTCGACCTCATCGAGTCCGTCCGCACGAGCCGCCACAGCGGTTACCGCAGGGCCGTCCAGATCAGCGACGGCGTCCTCGCGATGCCCGTCGGCGACTCCACCACCCTCAGCGTCACCCTGCGCGAGCCGTACGCCGTCGCGCCCAAGCCCGGGCAGCCGCCGCAGGACGTCCGCGAGGTGCGGTTCGCCGTGGACGACCCCCGGGAGGCGGTGCGGGTCCTCACGGCTTCCCGGGCGGACACCCCCTAGGCCCAGGGGAGCGTGCGCCACGGGCTGGACGGGTCCGTGGTCAGGGCGCGGTGGGTGGCGAGGGCGGTCGCATACCAGTCGCCGAACTCCTCCTCGTCGAAGTGGAGGCAGCGGCCGAGGATGTAGGCGGCCGAGAAGTCCTCCCACGAGCGGTAGTTGACCTGGACGAGGCGACCGGCGCGGAGCACGGCCGCCTCCGCCTCCCGCAGGGAGCACAGGCGGGCGGCGAGACCCCAGCGGGCCATGCCGGAAGCCCGGCCGTAGTCCCATGCCTCGACGCTGTGGACGTAGCCGCTCTCCGGCAGCAGGCCATCGGCGCGGAACCGCGCCTCGTACCGGGCGATGCGGCCGATCAACCGCTGCACGCCGGTCACTTGACCCTCCAGCTCCGCGGAGGTGACGGTGTGGCCCCGGGTGACGCCGTCCTCGGTCAGGCGGGGTTCGGCGGCCGCCTCGACGCGCCGGCGTACCACGTTCGCCGCGGCCTGCCGCCAGTGGTCGACGTCGACGGGACCCGCGAAGTCCAGGGCCATGGAGCGGCGCAGGCGCAGGACGAACTCCCAGACGTCGCTGACCATTCCGGCGCGCAGCAGCTGTTCCTGGGTGACCTGCCACTCCTCGCGGGTGGTGACGCTCCACCAGCGTTCCAGCGTCTGCTTCTCGATGCGGTAGCCGCTGCCGTGGTAGGCCATCGCGTTCCAGTAATGCCCGTTGCGCACGTTGATGTGTGCGCCGACCGCGAGTCCGAAGGCGACGTGACCACTGAGCGGACCGCCCGTCTCCAGGGTGTGGACGGCGTCCCGGGCCAGCCCGGGCCGTTCGACCGGGGCCGCGTGCCGCTTCCACAGGGCGCGGCCCTCGGGGCCCGCCGGCAGGATTCCCTCGCAAGGGCTGCCGGGGTTCACGACGAGGTAGGGCGGGTCGCCCTGCTGCCAGATCTCGGCGAACCAGCCCAAGTCGTAGCAGTTGTAGACCGGGTCGTCGACGGGCGGCGGCAGCATGCCGCCGGTGTGGACGGCCAGGCACATGGTCCGGGTCTGCGGGTTCCAATAGGGGTGGAGAGAGCTGCGGCCCGGGTTCGCGTCGACGAACGCCCGTGACTGCATCATGTACAGGTCGGCCCGGGCGACGAGGTCGTAGTACGCGGGCCAGTCGCCGCGCGCCTTGGCCTCGTACAGTCCCCTCTCCACCGCGCTCGGTGCCTGCCAGCCCTGCGCCGGGGCCACCGGCCCGGGCGCGGCTCCCCCGTCGTCACCTGCCGTCCAACCCATGGGGAGATGTTAAGGGGCGGTCAGGAGCGGCCGGCCGGCCGATCCCCGAGGACCGAAGGCAACCGCCCAGGACCGTCAGTCCACCCCCTCGACTATGCGGAAGTCCCGCTCGACCGCGTCCCCGAGCGCCACCAGCGCCTCCTGGTACGCCGCGCTCTCGCGCGTCGCCACCGCCTGCTCGTACGTGTCGAACTCGATCAGGACCGTGCGCTCCGCGACACCCGCGTCGTACGCGGTCACCTGCCCCCCGACCACGAGCCTCCGCCCGCCCCCGGCCCGGACGGCCGCCCCGGCCAGCTCGTTGTACGCCGCCAGCCTCCCGGGGTCCGAGATGGTGCGGTAGCAACTGACCCAGTAGCCCTTCGCCATGGCTCTACACCCACCCCGCCGCATCCGCCATCAGTTCCTCCAGCTCATTGATCAG
Source organism: Streptomyces sp. NPDC016469 (assembly GCF_040632905.1). Taxonomy (NCBI): domain Bacteria; kingdom Bacillati; phylum Actinomycetota; class Actinomycetes; order Kitasatosporales; family Streptomycetaceae; genus Streptomyces; species Streptomyces sp. NPDC016469. The sequence continues at coordinate 221,325 of NZ_JBEYCQ010000007.1, read as the reverse complement.
GCGCGCCGCATGGAACCCGTCCGCCGCCGCGTGGTGCACCTGCACCGCGACCGGCAGCAGCACCCGGTCGCCCCGCGACACGTACCGCCCCAGCGTGAAGATCGGCGCCAAGTGGTCGTACCCGTCACGGATGTTCAGGTTGAACCCGGTGAACGACCGCCACGGCAGGCTCGACACGTCGAACGCGTTGGGCGGCGGCGGCCCTTGGGGGAAGAACTCCGCCGCCCCCGCGTGCTCCGCCAGCAGCGGCGCCGCCGCGTCGTGGAACGCCCCGAAGTCCGCGTCGTAGGCCGCCCACACGCACGCGAACGTCTCGCGCTCCGCGTTGAACACCGTGAACGCCGGGTGCACCACCGGCCACACCGCAGGGTCACCCGACTCCGTCAGGCACATCCGGAACTCCTCGTGCCGGTTCACTACCGCCGCCAGCGCCCACACCTGCGCCACGTACGACTTGCGCGGCGAGCGCCGCAGCGCGGCGGTGAACTCCGTGACGTCCACCTCCACCGTCATCGAGTACGTGCACGGCACCCGACGCCGGTAATGTGCGAAGTGCTCCCGGCGCGGCCAGGTGTCCAGGTCCAGGGGGATCGGAGCGTCCATCCGGGCATCATCGCAGTCACCGGCCCGCCCGCTCGAAGGGTTTTCGCGACACTCGCTTGCGTTGGAGTGCACTCCAACTCCTACCGTCTCCGACATGACCAGCGAACAGCACAACGACCGGTACGAGCGTGGTTACGCGGCCCTCAGCGAGGTCGCCGACGGTGCCCAGGACGCCGTCATCGACGGGCTCGCCGACATCGCCCCGCACATGGGCCGCTACATCGTGGAGTTCGGCTTCGGCGACATCTACACCCGCCCCGGACTCACCCGCCGCCAGCGGCAGTTGAGCACCGTCGCCGCCCTCGCCGCCATGGGCAACGCGGCCCCGCAGCTCCGCTTCCACATCGGCGGCGCGCTCAACGTCGGCTGCACGCGAGAGGAGATCGTGGAGGTGCTGATCCACGTCTGCGTCTACGCCGGTTTCCCCGCCGCCCTCAACGGCCTCACCGCCGCCCGCGAGGTCTTCGAGTCCCGCCCCGACGAGGAGCCGTTCGTACCCGCCGACTCCTCCGCCGACCAGGGCGGCGACCGCCTCGAACGCGGTCGGCAGGCCCTCGCCGACATCGACGGGCACGCGGGGCAGCAGGTCATCGACTCACTCAAGGACATCGCGCCCGACCTCGCCCGCTACGTGCTGGAATTCTCCTTCGGCGACGTGTACTCCCGCACAGGCCTCGACCTCCCGACCCGCGAACTCGTCACCGTAGCCCTGTGCACCGCCCTCGGCACGGTCGGCCCGCAGCTCCGCGTACACCTCCACGGCCTGCTCAACGTGGGCGGCACGCGGGAGGAGGCCGTGGAGATCATCACGCAGATGGCCGGTTACGCCGGTTTCCCGGCCGCGCTGAACGGGCTCGCTGCCGCACGTGAGGTGTTCGCGGCACGGGACGCCGCGTGAGTGCCTTACGCGGCAGTGTGGCGGATGAAGGTGTCCCAGGCGTCGGGGGAGACGGTTAGTGCGGGGACGGTGATGTCCTTGGAGTCGCGGACGTGGACGGTGTGGGGGCAGGCGGCGACCTCGACGCAGTTGCCGCCGTTCGGGGCGCTGTAGCTGGACTTGGACCAGGAGAGGGCGACCTCGACGCAGTTGCCGCCTTCTGGGCCGCTGTAGCTGCTCTTGTGCCACTTGAGGTCAGTGCTCATAGTCTTTCTGCCATCTGCTCGATCAGCTCGCGCGACTCTTCCGGTCCAAGCGCCTGGGTCCGCAGCATGCCATACCTGGCGAACAAGTCCCCTAGGTAGGGCTGTTCGCTGACAAGGAAGTTGCGCCCCTGAACCTCCAGGTATGCCAGCCGACGCCGGTCCTCGGTCTCCAGTAGTGCGAATGACCCACCCAGACCAGCGTGTGCTTCCCGGTGGGGCGACATCACCTGGAGATTCACATGGCGCAGACGACTGACCTCGAGGATGTGCCGGAGTTGAGCTCGGTGCACGTCTCGACCTCCGATGGGGCGATTGAGCGCGCCTGGCTCCAGTACGAAGCTGATGTCGGGCAGTGGTTTGCGTGTAAGCAGCGTCTGCCGTGCAAGGCGTCCGGCTACCAACCGCTCGATCGCGTCGTCGTCCAGGGGCGGGCAGGCCTGGCTGAACACAGCCCGCGCGTGCGCCTCGGTCTGCAGCAGTCCGGGCACTACGTGGCACTCGTACTCGTAACGCGCTACGGCCTTGGCCTCTTCGTCGGCGAACGGTTCGAACCAGGTCGCCACGCTGCTGAACTTCAGTTCCACCGCCGCAACGAGCAAGGCGCCGTTCGCCCCTGTCGACGTATCCGCCTTCGGGATGAAATCCCCTCTCGGCGGCCTCTGGCCCCTCTCCACCATCGCCACCTGCGACTTGGAGAAACCGATCCTGAGCCCCAGCGCCTCTTGTGACAGCCCCGCCAGTTCGCGGTAGTGACGCAACAGCCCACCGAACATCCGGGCCGTACTGCCACCGGTACTACTGGAGTGCACAGCCCCACCTCCAAGTGCACAACAGTGCACAGACGCCTCGTGTCCCTGGTCACGGTAAGTGCGGACGCCGACGCTTACCGTATGGAACCGAAAAATTCACCGAACCCGGTGCCCTGCTGGATTCCCGCCAGCGGCCACGCCCTGCGTCACGCGGGCATCCACTTCGACGCGATCCGGATCTCTGGCGTGCTCGGCGAGCAAGTCTCGTACGAGCTGATGCAGTTCACGGACTTCCAGGCCGGACCGATCATCCGCTCCTGGATCGGGATGCGGAGCATGTACTTCCTCGTGCCGCCCGGCACGGCGAGTGCCTACCGCTGGCCGGCGGGCGCGGACGCGCTCGTGCGCAAGGGATCGGACTTCGTCGGGGTGCCCGCGCTGCGCGGGCTGACGTACCCGCTGGACTGGCGTTCGGAGCCGACCGCCGAGGATCCGTTCGTGGAAACAGAACTTCTGTTCGAGCTGGTAACCAAGGTGGTGTCGGACGGAATTTCTGCTGTACGTTGATGGCGTCGTTACGCTCCGTGTGCGACCGTGCACACGGGGCGGCCCTCGGGGGTGCTCCCAACACCTGGTCCGAGGGCCTTCACCCACAGATGGATCAGAGGTCCACCGAAGATGCTTTGGCATGCTATCTCGCCCTCCCGCGCCTATGTGAAGGCCGCGCATGATGTCGTGCGTCATCCGAATCTGAGCAATGACGCAAAGGTTCTGATCATGTATGTGCAGGGTTTGCCCGAGTCCTGCGCCAGCGAGGCGCTGAGCGATCACGCGAAGAGGATCGGCATCAAGGGCCGGGCGTACCAGAAGGCCAAGTCCCAGCTGAAGGAAGCCGGTTACGTCCACGAATGGCGGTGGCAGGGCGAGGGCGGGCTGTGGATGACGGATCAGCTGTTCTCCAACGTGCCGCTCACGGACGACGAGGCGCGGGAGCTCAGGAGGGCGAAGGCGCAGGCCAAACCGACTGATCGGCCACGGGCGGGCGGTCAGGCGGGCACTCGGCCGGTCGGAGCTCCCCAACCAGAGGTTGAAGAAGAACGTGAGGAGAACAACCCCCACCCACCCACCGAGGCGCCTGCGGCCGAGGCGCCTGCGGTCGAGTCGGCGGAGCCGGTCGCGGCGACCGACCCGGACGTCGCCCAGGCGGAACGCGTGTTGCTCTCACTGCGGCACACGAACCCGCAACTGCACCTCGGCGTACGCGAGGCGCGCAGCCTCTCCGAGATGGCGGCGGACTGGCTGCGGCGGGGCGTGAAGGCGGCGGATCTGCGGCAGGCGCTGGTGCACGGCCTCCCGGCTGAGGGTGTGCGGTCGGCGTACGGCTTCGTACGCCACCGCCTCGTACACAAGCTGCCGGAGGCTCCCGCGCCCGTCGCGCCGGTGGCGACGGTCAGGCCGCATGTGACGTGCGAGGGGGACGGGCCGGAGCATGTGTTCCGGCCCAGGGCGGACGAGACGCTGTGCGGCCCGTGCGCCCGGCAGGCGGCCGAGGAAAAGCACTTCGCGAAGTGGCCGCAGCGACAGCAGCCCTGGCGCGAACGGGTCACGGCGATCCTGCAAGCGGGCGCGGCAGCGCAGTGAAGCGCACGTCCGTTCGTGGTGTGGCGGTCTTTGCCGTGGATGCCGCGAGGCGTGGACAGTGGTGGCGGGGGCCGGTACGGACTGAGGAGGACCCGTGGTGGATACCGTGGTGCAGCTTTGGGACGGCGTACGAGTGGTGCGCGACCCCGCGCGGGTGCGTGCGCAACTCATGGCGGCAGGACGGACGTTGTTCGCGGTGTACGGCTACGCGCACACGACCGTCGAGGACCTGTGCGAGGAGGCGCAGGTGGAGGTGCGGGACTTCCACCGGGAGTTCGCCTCGCGCGAGGCGCTGCTCACCGACCTGTACGACGAGGTCGCGATGGCCGGGATGCAGGCCGCGCAGGCGGAGCTGGCGGCGGAGGGCATGGAGACCTGCCCGACCGAGGAGCGGGTCCGCAGGCTCTTCGACGCGTACGTCCGGGCCGTGACGCGGGACCCGCACGCGGCCCGGGTGGCCTTCGTGGAGGTGCTGGGCGTGAGCCGGGCGTTGGAGGAGCACCTGACGATGTGGCGCTCGGTGTGGGTGGAGTTCCTGACGGCGGAGTCCGAGCGGGCCCGGACGCGGGGGCACGGGGTGGACGGCGATCTCGCGGTGGTGGTGAAGGTGCTGACGCGGTCCGTGGACGAGCTGCTCGCCCACCACGGCCGGCGGCCGCGCCAGGTGCCGCCTTCGTGGCTGACCAGCGAGTTCACGCGGCTGTCGATGGCGATGATCGGTCCGGCGGAAGAGGACACTCCGGGAGCCTCCGGTGGTCCTACCGTTTGACAAGGTGCGTTGCCGGGCCGGCAAATGGGACCATGGCAGCGAAGGAGCACCCCGGCCCCATGGGCGACGACGACCTGGCCGCCGTCCTGACCGGCGTCGGCCCCCGCCTGCGCGCGCTGCGCACCGAGCGCGGGACGACGCTGACCCAGCTGAGCGAGACGACCGGCATCTCGCTCAGCACCCTCTCCCGCCTGGAATCGGGCGGCCGCAAACCGACCCTTGAGCTCCTGCTCCCCCTGGCGAAGGCGTACGGCGTCCAGCTGGACGAACTCGTCGGTGCGCCGGACACGGGGGATCCGAGGGTCACCTTCCGGCCCTTCAAACGCCACGGGATGACCTTCGTCCCGCTGACCCGGCATCTGGGGGGCGTGAACGCGTACAAGCAGGTCATGCCGGGTGCGACGGGCCCGTCCGGCCCGGTCGAGCAACGGGTCCACGAGGGCTACGAGTGGCTGTACGTCCTCTCGGGCCGGCTCCGCCTGGTCCTGGGCGACCACGACCTGGTCCTGACGGCGGGCGAGGCGGCCGAGTTCGACACCCACACGCCGCACTGGTGGGGGGCGGCCGGACCGGAACCGGTGGAGTTCCTGAGCCTGTTCGGACCGCAGGGCGAGCGGATGCACGTACGGGCGAAACCGACGGGACGAGAGTGAGGGAGCGGGGGAGAGTGGTACGCCGCCAAGTACCACTTGAGGAAGGGTCGTCATCCTCGCTGCCCGTTACCGCCACTGACCGCGAGGGCGCCCCCCGCAGGGCCTGCAGGGTTGGAGGGCGGACCGCGCGTCGCCTCCATGCCCTCGCGTGGTGCCCACCGGTCCCCGTCAGAGCATCCTGAAGAAGGGGGTCTGCAGGAAGTGGGACATGCCGGCCCACTCGAAGAGGCACATGCTGATGATTCCTGCAGCCGAGTGCGTGGTGGTGGTCCAGCGGCCCACGCCCCCCCTCGCGATGCAGGTGTCACCCTCGTGCGCGTAGAGCGTGAGGCCACGGGCGGTGAAGGTGATCCCGAGGCCGTCGAACGAGACGATTCTTGCGGACCGGCGGAATGACGAATGCGTGTGGATGCTGAACCGCGACCCGTTGAACTCGCCCTCGACCCCCGCCTCCAGGCGCTTTCGGCATACGTTGAAGACTGGCGAACCCAGGTCCCGGACCCTTGCCTCGGCGGTTCCGGCCAGGGTGACCACCCACTCCTCCCAGCCGTTGGCCAGGGCTTCCGGGGTGCGAGTGCTGGACGGGCCGCGCTCCAACGTGGCCTCGCCGAGCGGCGTATCCACTCGCCCGTAAACCGCCACGGATTTCGCGGGCGCGGCCCACATGGTCGGTGAAACGTGTTTCGTGAAACCCTTCAATTCCATAATGCCTCGCAAAATCTCGCGACACGTTGGGGCCTTGGCGAACGCCAAGGCCCCAACGTGTCGAATCTCAGCCGTCGTGACTCGGGTCCACGCCGGGCATTACACGCGGGTCAATTCCGCCACTGTATGCGGGGGTCGTGACAAGGCGCATGATCCAGGCCCCGGCCTTCTTGGCGCCTTGGGCCGTAGCGCGTCCCGCAGTTTGCGCGCCGCTCTTTGCCGCGCCCGCCCCGTACTTGAGGGGGCTGGTGCGGTAATTCCAGCGGAATCCACCTTGGAAGGCTCCTCCGGCGGCCGATGACAGCGCATACCTCGCGGCCTCCGAGCCAGTGGTTTCATGGCCCATGGCCCTATCTGCGGCAAGGTGGGCTGGTGTGCCGACCAGGGCACCGACTGCTGCACCGGCTAGGATGGCGCAGCCTATTCCGGCGGTTCCAGCGCACATGGCGACTACTCCGACTCCGGCAACCATCCCGACACCGATGCTGATTGCCCTGTGGACGATCAACCCCTTGTGGGCGCTGACGCCGCTCTTGATCTTCCCCCAGAGGCTGTTCTGCTTACGGCGCTCCTGAGCCGCCTTCTCCTCGCGGGCGATGCGATTCTTCTCTGCTTGCCTCTTGGCCGCAGCGGCTTCCGCAGCGTTGTAGTGGAAGACCTTGTAGCTGCTCGGGTTCGCCCGGTACGCCTGGTAGCGGGGGTCGAACCAGGACTTGGGGGTGAAGTGCCAGACCCACTTGCCGCTCTTGTACGTGTAGCCGGAGTTGCCGCCGCGGTCCTGGGACCAGCGGTCGTCGTTGTACGTCGCGCCGCCGGCGGGGCCGTCGGGGCGGAGGCCGTCGGGGTCGGACTTGGTGAGCGGGTTGTTGTGGGCGTAGCTGTAGGCGTTCATCTGGGCGGGGTCATCGGTGTCGATGACGGGGTCGACGCTGAGGAAGCGGCCCAGGGTCGGGTCGTATTCGCGGGCGCCCAGGTGGGTGAGGCCGGTCGGGTCGTTGGTTCCGCCGACGAAGCCGTGGTTCCCGAAGGCCGTCGACTGCTGGGACCTGAGCTGGCCGAAGGGGAGTTGTTTCCTTCGGGTGATGGCGAGGGTTCCGGCGGCGATCGCGGTCATCGCGGTGCCTTGGCGGTCGCTGATCAGGTACGAGATGGTGCTGCCGGTGCGAACGGCGACGGTTTCGCCGTTGTGCGTGTAATAGCGGGTGGCGGTCTTGGTGCCGTTCGCGGCGACGTTGAGCTGGTCGCCGTTGGGGAGCGTCAGGACGCTGGAGCCGTCGGCGTTCTTGGCGATGAGACGGTCGCCGTCCGCGTCGTACAGGTAGCTGCTGGTCCTGCCGGCCTCCGTGAGGGTGGCGAGGTGGCCCTCCGCGTCCCAGGTCAGGTCCTGGGTGGTGGTGCCGATGGTGCGCTTGGTGGTGTTACCGGTCTTGTCGTACGCGAAGGTGCTGGTACGCCCGTTGTCCGGCCCGCCGCTGACCGTAGCCTGCTGCACACCATGCGGCAGACCCGTGCCGGGAGCGGACTGGGTGTAGGTGGTGGTCGTGTCCGTGTCCGCGGTCGCGGTGGCGTGGTCGGTCTGCTTGGTGCGGTTGCCCAGGGCGTCGTAGCCGAAGCTCTGCCAGTAGGCGTCCGGGCCCCCGACCGTGGCCTTCGAAGGCGCCGTGGTGCAGTCGGTCTTCGCGGTCCACGCCTCGGTGAGCCGGCCCAGGGCGTCGTTGGTGAAGCACTGGGTGTCGGTGGACTGCTGCGCGTCTTGGCCGCTGACCGCGGTCACCCCGGTGACGTTGCCGGCGGGGTCGTAGGAGTACGAGGTGTCGTCCACGCGCTGCGGGGCGAGGTCCCGGTCGGTGATCTGCTGGGCCAGGCGCCCGGTGTGCTCGTCGTAGACCTGGGTCTTGTAGACCTTCTTGCCCACAACGGCACCGAACTCGAGCCGCTGCGAGCGGGAGTACACGTCGTAGGAGGTGTTGGACACCAGAGCGCCGAGTGCGCCGCTGGTGCGGAAGGGGAGGTCGTCGCTGTTGTAGTTGGTGGTGACCCGTTCGGCGGCGATGTTGCCGATGGCCGGGTTCAGGGTCCAGAGCGTGGCACCGGTCTCGGCGCTGTAGCCGTAGGTCCAGGTGTACGTGCCGGCGAGCCCGGTGGCGGCGGAGGGGATCGTGGTCGTGGTGGAGGTGGGCTGGTAGCGGTCGTTGAACGCGTCGGTCGCCGTCGTGTAGGCGGCACCGTCGACATAACGGGTGCTGCTGGTGAGCTGGCCCTTGGCCAGGGTGTCGTACGTCCACTTGGCCAGTACGGTGTCGCCCTGTTGGACGGCGGTCTTGCGGCCGAGCTTGTCGTACTGCGTGGTCAGGGTGATGCCGCGGGCGTTGGACACCGAGGTGAGACGGCCCTCGTCGTCATACGTGTTGCGCGCCACGCCTTGGTCAGGGTCGTCGATCACCGTCTTCTGGCCACGGCTGTCGAAGGTGTACTTCCAGACGTTGCCGTCGGGATCGGTGACCGACGACGGCTCGTCGTACTTGCCGTAGGTGTAGATCGTCTGCTGCGACATGGTGCGGGCCACGTCGGTGTACTCCAGGAGCGCGGTCGTGCGGCCCCGGGCATCGGTCACCGTGGTCGACGCGGTGCCGCCCTTCGGCGGGATCACCGTCGTGCGGTCGCCCTCGTAGATCTTCTTGGAACGCCACTGCTCGTCGCCGTACTTGAGCGACAGGGCATCGGTAACGCGTCCGGTGCCGTCGAAGAGGTTCTGTGTGGCGGCCGGAACCTTGTTGACTGTCGTGGACACGAGCGTGGCCGAGGGCGCTCCGGCCGCGTAATAGGCGGCCAAGGACTGCCAGGCCCAGCCACGAGTGTCGTACATCGTCTCGGTCATGATCCGGTCCTGCGTGCCGGTGGCCGGAGCCTGGGTCTGGCGCTCGCGCAGGAGTCCGTCGTAGATCTGGTAGGTGGTGCGGTACTCCCCGTTCTGCTTGAGCGTCTTGGTGGCGACGGCGTTCGCAGCCGTGCGGGAGATCGTGTAGGCGTATTCGACGGACGGCGTGTCGGCGTGGTCGGCCTTGGTCCACCCCGGCTGCCACACCTTCAGCAGTCGGCCCAGACCGTCGTACGTGGCGTCGGTCCGCTTGCCGTTCGGGTCGACCTCCGCCGTGGCAACGCCGCGGGCGGGATCGTAGGACGTGGTGGTCTCGTGGTTCGCCGCGTTGGTCACCGTGACGGAGGTGGGTGCCTCGGTCGTGGCGGGCGTGTACGCGGTGCTCGTGGTGTTGTCGAGGGCGTCGGTCACGGTCAGTTCGCGGCCGTGCTGGTCGTAGCTGTGGGTGGCGGTGGTGAGGTAGCCGGTGCCCTTGGCGTCCTGCTCGTCCAGCCGGGTCACGTCACCCTTGGTGGGGGCGGTCGAGAGGCTGGTCGCACCGTCGTAGTAGTTCCGCTGGAGCGATATCAGGTCCGCGGGCAGGTCGGGCGGAGTACCGCACGCCTTCGCGACGGTCTTCGCCTCGGAGACGAGACCGAGGATGTTCTTGGCCGCGTTGGGGACGTAGGCCGTGGTGGTGCACCGCTCGTCACCCGACTTCGAGGTGTCCCCGAGCTCCGACTCGGTCAGGATCTGGCCGATGGCGTCGAAGGTCCTCTCGACCCGGGTCGTGCGCCAGGTGTCGCCCACGGCGGTGCGCGTCTCCTGGTCGCCGGCGGCGGTGGCGTACGCCTTGAGCGCGGGCAGGCCCTCGGACCGGTTCTCGGTGGCCGTCGCCGCGGACAGCCACGGCTCATAGCTGGTGGTGGTCTCCAGCTTGCCGCCGTCGCCGTTGTAAACCGCCTCCTCGCGGGTCATGCCGGCGAAGGCTTCCTTGTCGGTGACCGCGGTGCCCTTGTGGTCCTTGACGGCCGCCCCGTCGATACCCCTGAAGTAGCGGTACTCCTTGAGGGTTCGCTTGTCGGGCGAGGCACCGGTGCGGACCTGGACGCGGCCGTAGCCCTTGCGGTCGCTGTAGGTCAGGTGCTTGGCCGTGGTGAACTCGTCGTCCTTGGCCTTCGCCCAGGCCATGCCGTCCAGGTAGCTGTAGTCGGTCTCCTTGGCCGGCGCGCCACCGGTGTTGTCGGATTCGAGGGTCTGGGTGACCACGTAGGAGTGGAACCAGTCGAGGTAGGGCTCGTAGTTCGCGGCGGGGGCGTCCGGCGGTGACCACTTCACGGGGTAGCAGCGCCGGTTGTTGTCCTCGGGGGCCGGTACGTCTCCGGCCTTGCAGTCCTCCCGTGAGTAGGTGACGCCGAGAGTGCTTCCCGATTCGGTCTCGATGCCGTAGACGCGGTAGCGCCACATCGCCGGCACGGGGTCGGGGTTCCCGCCGGTCGTGGCTCCCTCGACGCGATTGCGCAGGGTCTGGCCCTTGAAGGTCACCGCGGGCAGCTTGACGTCGCCGGTGCCGGTGTGACCGGTGCGGGTGATGGAGGCCAACCACAGAGCCGGGTCGCTGCCGTCACCGGTGGCCGGGAACTGATGGGCCAGGGCCCAGGTGTCGACCGGCTTGTACGCATCGCCGGTCAGCACCGAGGTGTCGATCTTGGTGATGCGGTTGCGGCTCCAGAAGGACGGGGAGTACCGGTCCTTGCACTCGGTGCCCGAGGGGCAGTAGCGGTCGAACGGGACGTCGGGCCAGTTCTTCGCGTGGTCCTTGTCGAAGGTGCAGTCGCTCAGGCAGCGCGGGGAGAGGGTGAAGTCGACCTTGGCCGCGGGCTTCGCGTAGTAGTTGCCGGAGCGCAGGCCGTACTCGATGCGCTTGAGGGAGCCGCCGCGGTCGTAGATGGTGGCGGTGGAGTCGCCGGTCGACGGGTTGACGTTGCGGCCGTAGTAGTTGGACTCCTTGTCCCAGTAGTACGTCATGGCGTCGCCGTGCCGGTCGGCGACCACGTCGAGGTTCCAGCGCCAAGCCTGCTGGCACCAGGAGTCCTTGAAGGCGGTGGCGTGGCAGGGCTCGCCGGACTGGTTGCCGTAGACGGGGACCGTCCAAGTGGAGTTGGTCTCGTCCTTGCCGGCGGCCCAGCCGCTGGGGCGGTTGTAGCCGAAGTAGTAGCGGGTGCCGTCGGGGGTGGTGACGCGCCAGTACTCCCCGTCGTTGTCACCGTTCTCCAGCGCGGTGTTGGTGAGCTTGACGACCTTCGTCCCGTCGTCGCTCTCCAGGTGCCACTCACCGGAGTCCGTGTCCTTGATCAGGGTGTTGGACTGGCCGCCGAGATTGATGACGGCGTTGTCCTTCTTCCAGCACAGGTCACCGACCTTGGCGGTGGTGTTGCTGTCCTTCGTGTCGTCCGTGCACGAGATGTACTGCCGCTCGATGTAGCCCGGCTCCATCGACCATCCGTCGCCGATGTTGTTGGCCTGGTTGTTCGTAGAGGCGGTACGTCCGTCCACCGACTGCGAGGAGTAGGCGAGCTTCAGATCCGGTGCCGTCTCACCGGGCACGTCCGGGACGGTGATCGGGTAGTTCCACGAGAACGCGCCGTTCGATCCGCCGGCCACCCAGGAAGCGGACGGGGCGAGAGACGTCGCCTTGAAGCTGCCCGAGGGCCCCGACTCCGCCGCGGTCGCGGCGAGGAGCACGGTCCCCTGTGCCACTGAGAGCTTCTGCCCGGACGCGGCCACCGGTGCCGGGAGCAGAGTGTCGTCGTGCGCGGCGGACGGAAGCTCCAGCCGGGTGCTCAGGGAATGGGCCTCGGTGTCGTTGTCCGTCGGCAGCGTGCGGCCGGCGGCACATCCCTTCTTGCCGGGGGAGGTGGCGGCGCAAGCAGGCAGTTCGCGCAGAGTCAGGCGCGACGCCCAGTCGCCACCGTAGGCGTCGCGGAAGCCGGAGTAGTCGACCTGGACGTCCACGGCGCCCTTGGAACCTTCCGTGGGCCTCAGTGCCAGCACGATCCCGTCGACACCCAGATCCCGCGTGGCCGCGCGGCCGAGTACCTGTACTTGGACCGCGTCCGGTCCCGTCGCCTGCGACCGGCGTGCCTTGCCGGAAGCCGTGCCCAGGCGCACCGGCAGCGAACCGGCCCTGAGCGAACCCCCCTCGGGGACCCTTGCGGTGGCCGTGCCCGGCTTCGGCCAGGTGACCTTGGGCTGCTTCCACGGTTGCCGCAGCGTCGCATCGCGTATCGAAGACGGCTGCTTCTTCACTTCGGACGTAGGTACGGGTTTGCTCGCCCGTAGCTTCTCCAGGTGCAGTTCTGCCGCTGCCGCGACCGGCCCTGCCAGCAGACTTGCAAAAAGAAAACCGACCAGCGCGACGGCTATCAGCCGCAATCGCCGCCCTGCGCCTCTCATCTTGACGCCCCCACCCCAGCGCATGCGCGTAAATCCCCCAACTGTTCGACAGAAGGAACACAGACGGGCACGGAAGGTAGCAGCAATCTTTACAGCTGCTTCGTGTTTGTGACGGCAGTTTTCGCGTATTTTCAGATAAAAATGCCGCCGATTCGACTCTGTTTCAGCGGTATTTGTGGCTGAATATTCCTTTTGGTGGGTTGCATTTAGGCCAAATTGCAACCACGCGAGAACCATCGCTTCTTCTCAACGGCGAAAACTCATCCCTCGCAAGTCCCACACGCTCTAGTGTGCGAACCGATGACACCTGGGAGGGGATTTCAGAAATGGGTCATTGGAGACATAGACGCAGACAGCGGGCATCGCGAGGGGCCGTGGCGCATGCCCTGGCGGCGATCACTGCTCTAGCCGTCTGCTTGCCGCTGCAAATCGCGCCCGTCGCGGAGGCGGCGGCGAGTGGCCGGCCCGCAGGGTCGGCCCGGGAACTCGGCGCGGACGACAAGGCTCTGGCCGAAGCGGCCGACACCGGGCTTCCGGCCGAGGTGCTGGCGCGCCGCACCGAAACGTCACAGGTATTCGCCAACCCCGATGGGACGTTCACCCAGGACGCCTACGTCCTGCCGCAGTTCGTCCGTAAGAACCAGCAGCTTGTGCCAATAGACACCGATCTGGTCCGTAATTCCGATGGAACGCTGTCGCCCAAGGCGGCCGAGGTGGGCGTGCGCGTCTCCGGTGGCGGCGAGGGCCCTCTGGTGACCATCGTGCGTGATGGGCGCAGTATGTCGTGGAGCTGGGCCCGCGCCCTCCCGGAGCCCCAGGTCGATGGGGACACCGCGACCTTCGAGAACGTGCTGCTCGACGTGGATCTCAAGCTGCGGGTCAGCTCGGCCGGGTTCGCCAGTCTGTTCGTGGTGAAATCCGCTGAAGGCGCCGCCAACCCGGAGCTCCATGAGATCGACTTCGATCTTGAGACCGAGGGAGTGGAGGCCCGCACCGACGCCGAGGGCAACCTGACGGCCGTCGACTCCGTCGGACAAGAGATCTTCACCGCCCCCACTCCACTCATGTGGGACAGCGGGACCGCCGATGTGCCGCAGATGCGCACGCTCGACGCCGACGGGGGGCCTCCGCCGCCGACAGATGAATTCGAGCCGGGCTACGGGGCGGACCGGGCCGCCATGGGGGTGGAGGTCGCGGACGGCAAGTTGAGCCTCACTCCGAACCTGGACCTTCTGGCCGGTGAGGACACGCAGTATCCGGTCCTGCTGGACCCGGCGGTGAGCGGTTCCAAGTACGCCTGGACCATCGCGTACAAGAAGGACCCGAAGACGTCCTATTACAACGGGGCCAACTGGTACAACGGGACCACGACGGCCAGAGCCGGCTACGAGAACGTGACCAATGGTCTGGCCCGCTCCTACTTCCGCATGAAGACCGGCAACCTCTGGTCGACGGACAAGGTGATCTCCAGCTCCAAGTTCACCATCAAGAACACCTGGTCCTGGTCCTGCACCAAGAAGCCGATCGAGTTGTGGCACACCGAGTACATGAGCTCAGCCACCACCTGGGACCACCAGCCCACAAAGATCCGCACCCTGGATACGGTGACCGACGCGAAGGGCTGGGGCTCCGACTGCCCCGGAGGGAACCTCGCCTTCGATGCCACCGCAGCTGCCAAGGACGCCGCCGTGGGTCACTGGAACACCATCACCCTGGCGCTCAAGGCGAGCGACGAGAGCGACGTCTACGGCTGGAAGAAGTTCGACGCCAGGTCGGCTGCACTCTCGACCACGTACAACACCCGCCCGAGCGTTCCCACCGGCCTGGACACCAGTCCTTCCACCAAGAACAGCGCAGGCTGCGGCGACAGCGCTCCCTACGGGCTGATCGGGAACACCGACCTGTACCTCACCGCCAAGGGCGCGGACCGCGACGGTGGCACGGTGAAGTTGCACTTCAGGCTCTGGGCCACCGGACACCATCCCGACGACGACCCCAAAGGGGTGATGATCGTCGACAAGACGGTCTCCACCACCTCCGGAACCGTCGCGAAACTCAAGGTCACCAAGGCCCAGCTCACGCCCTACCTCTCCGTGGCGAACGGGAATTTCTCCTGGAAGGCACAGACTCAGGACGGCTCCCTCTCTTCCGCATGGGTGCCTGCCACGGGCAAACCGGGCTGCCGCTTCGTCTACGACCCCACCCGGCCGTCCACGCCCCCCGGAGTGACTTCCATCCAGTTCCCCAATGGCTCCGACGGCTGGCCGGCCACCACCGGAAGCGCTCGTTCCGAGGGCACCTTCACGCTCAGCAGCGGTGGGGTCGCCGACGTCGTCAAGTACCAGTACTGGACCGACTGGAGCAGCAAGGTCCTCACCGCGACACCCTCCCAGCAGGGCGGATCGGTGAGCGTCAAGCTGCGGCCGCTCGCAGCGGGCAACCACATGCTGTATGTGAACAGCATCGACAGGGCCGGCAACGTCTCCGACCGTGCCCTGTACGTCTTCTACGCCAACAGCCCAGGCGTCACCGACAAGCCCGGTGACCTCAACGGCGACGGCAACCCGGACATGTACGGAGTCCGCGGCGACGGGGCTCTGTGGATGTACGCCGGTCAGGGCAACGGCCGCTACGCGCCGTACACGATCGCCGGCGGGCCCACTTTCGACGAAGCATCGATCACGCACCGCGGGGACTGGACCGCCGACGGATACGAGGACCTCGTCGCCGCCCAGCCCGGAGCGGACGGTGTGAAGGGCCTTTACGTCTATCCCAACAACGCTCTGGGGCACGCCTGTACGGCACGAGGGGAGGAAGTCGACGGCGCCTCACTGGGCTGCGCCTTCGACCGGGTGCGGCTCGATGTCGCCAACCCCCAGAACAACCACTGGGCCGATGCCGATCAGATCCTGGCGGTCGGGGACGTGGACGGCCCGCTGGACGTCGATGCGGACGGCACACCCGACGTGCCGGGCCACACCGACCTCCTGGTGAAGGAGGGCGACCACCTCTGGCTCTACTACGGCTCCGACAGCTTCTACCTGGACGACATCGCCGATCCGGTCCTGGTCGGTGACGGGGGCTGGAGCAAGTACGACATGGTCGCGCCCGGGGACGTCGACGCGGACGGCCGGGTCGACATGGTCGCCAGGCAGCGGTACGACGGACGGCTCCGACTGTACCGGGGGTCCGGCCCGGCGGGTGAAGGTCTCGGGAGCTCCGCCACGGAGCTCGACGACTTCGGCTGGAACGTACTCGACCACCCGCTGATCGCCTCCGAGGGCGACAGCAACGGAGACGGCAAGGCCGACATCTACGGCACGACCGTGGACATGGAGGCGGGACTCTACTTCTATCCCTCCCTCACCAAGACCGGCATCGCCGGAACGCCCACCGTGGTCGGCACGGGAGGATGGCGCGGTTTCCAGGCACTCGGCTGAGGCAGCACCGTTCACTCAGTGGGGCCGCTCCTCACGGGGAGCGGCCCCTGCCGGGGCACGGCGGGACGTCGCACGCGCACCTCACGGGCATCACGAGACAGCAGCCGTCGCCCGGACCGGGCGCTCCGCCGCCCCGCGTACCGGCCGCCCACCCCCCACGCCTCGTGCAGCGCGTCCGCGAAGGCGGCCGCCAGTTGGTGTTCGCCCGTGGGGTTCGGGTGGGTGCCGTCGTACGTGGAGGTGTGGATGTCGTACGCCGGGGGGTGGGAGGCCAGGAGGAGGGGGGACCCTGGGGTGGACAGGTTGGCCACCGTCTTCGCCAGGAGGTCGTTGAGGGTCGCGCACTCCGCCGCGAACGGGGCGTCCGTCTCGGCGCGGATGTTCGGGATCACCGGGAGCAGGACCACGCGGATGCGGGGGTTCGCCTCGCGGGCCGCCGTCAGGAACGCGGCGGCGTTCTCCGCCGTGCGGGCGCTGTCCGTGTAGAAGCCGAGGTCTATCAGGCCGAGGGAGACGAGCAGGACGTCCGGGCGGTGTGCGGTCACCGCGTCCGCTATCGGCGGGGCCATGTGGAGCCAGCCCTCGCCCCAGCCCGCGAGGTGGCGGCGTGCGGCGGGCGGGAAGTCGTCGGCGGCGTACGCGGAGGAGGAGGCGGTGCCCGTATCCGGGTCGTACAGGCCCGTGCGCGGGCCGACCAGCTCGTGGGGGCCGTCCGGGGCCGCCTCCAGGTGCTGCCACACGCGATAGCGCCACGTGAAGTCGCCGGCGCGCCCGATGGTCATGGAATCGCCGACGCACATGAAACGCATGTCCGTCATCATGGCGGATCTTGGTTACGGACCGGTACGTGACGATGGACACTTGTGCCATGCGTTCGTACCGACTGACGTCCTCCCTCGGCGCCGCCGTGCTCCTCGCCCTCGCCGCGGCCCCCGCGCTCGCCGACGGCGGGGCCGACCGGAGCTTCACGATCGAGGACCCCCGGATCACCGAGTCCAGCGGCCTCGCCGCGAGCCGTCTCCACCCGGGGATCTACTGGACGCACAACGACAGCGACGACGGTCCGTACGTCTTCGCCGTCGACTCGCGGACCGGGAAGACCGTCGCGACCATCACCATGAAGGGCGTCGGGCAGCCCCGCGACGTCGAGGCCATCTCGATCGGGCCGGACGGGAACGTCTACGTCGGCGACATCGGCGACAACCTCAACGGCAGCTGGGACCACGTCTGGATCTACCGCTTCCCCGAGCCGAAGACCCTGAAGGACGCCACCGTCCGGGCCACCCAGTTCGACGTGAAGTACGCCGACGGGGCGCGCAACGCGGAGGCGCTGATGGTCCACCCCAAGACCGGGCGCGTCTACATCGCCTCCAAGAACGAGGACGGCGGCGGCCTGTACGAGGGCCCCGCGAAGCTCACCACCGGCGGCGACAACGTCTTCAAGCGGGTCGGCGAGGTCCCCTGGGTGACGGACGGCGCCTTCTCGCCGGACGGCAAGGAACTCGTCCTGCGCTCCTACTTCAGCGCCCGCGGCTACACCTTCGCGCACGGGCGCCTCGGCAAGGACTACGACGTCGAGTCGCCGCTGCTCCCGCAGTCCGAGTCCGTGACGTACACGGCGGACGGCTCCGCCCTGATGTACGGCTCCGAGGGCGAGCGGAGCAGCGTCGTGCGGGTGGATTTGAAGAAGACCGGGGACGGGGGCGGCGGCGCCACGCACCGGGCCGGGGGGACGAAGGACACGGCCGACGGGGGCGGCGACGGTGTGCCGGTGAAGGGCACGACGCTGACCGGCGTCGCCGTGCTCGCCGGGATCGGGCTGCTGCTCCTCCTGGGGCGGCGGCGCCGCAAGGGCTGAGGGCGCCTGATCCCCTGACGCGGGGGCGTCCGGTGCGTCATCCTGGGGCGGCAGGGTTCGGGCACGTACACGTCACGGGGGTGCGGCACCACGATGGTCCCGGGAACGGTGCAGCAGCTGACCATCCTGCTGATCCTCGTGCTGCCCGGCGTCTTCCACCAGGCCGTCCGGGAGCGCCTGCGCGGCCCGCTCGCCGCCGAGCAGGAGCCGCAGAACCGCCTCGTACGCGCGATCGCCGCCGGTGCCCTGCTCGACACGCTGTACGTGGTGGCCGCCGGGCCCTGGCTGCTGCGGCTGCTCCTGGGCGACGGCGAGGGACCCTTGGCGGGCGTGGCACGGCAGCCCCGGCAGGCGGGTCTCGCCGCGCTGCTGCTGATCGTCGTCGTGCCGTCCGCGCTCGCCTGGGCGGAGGCGGCCTGGCGGCGGCGGGACGCACGGGCGCGTTACGAGCCGACGCCGACCGCATGGGACGCGCTGTTCCGGGGGCGGGACTCCTGCTTCGTACGCGTACGGCTCAAGAGCGGTCTGTGGGTGGGCGGTTGGCTGGGGACCCGGTCCGCCGTGTCGGCGTATCCGCACAGCGGGGACCTCTATCTGGAGGCCCAGTACCGGATGGCGCCGGACGGCAGCTTCGTGGGCCGGGTGCCCGGCACCGGGGGCGTGTACGTACGCGCGGAGGAGATCGACGTACTGGAGGTGCTGCTGCCGCCCGCGCGGCAGCGGCCGGTGGTGAGAGGGGCGGACGAGGGTGAGCGAACGGGAACCGGAGCCGGGCAGTGACGACGAACTCGCGGAGTGGGCGGTGGAGTTCCGCTCCACCAAGACGTACCGGCCCACCCGCCTCATGGTCGAGCCGGACGAGCTGCCGCAGGGGCCCTCGGGATCGGTGATGAGCGAACCCGCGGAGCCGGGCGAGCCGGCGCCGCCCGGGGAGCCGGACGGGGACTGAGGGTCCTCACGGGCCGGTGTGGATGTGGGCCGCCCAGAGGTGCGGGGCGGCCGTGTAGCGGTCGCGCAGGGCCCGGACCGGGCCGTGCAGGGCGGCTGCCGGGTCGATGGGCCGGCCGCCGGAGACGTCGTCGGCGAGCGCCCGGTAGAACGCCTCGGTCAGGTGTGTCGCCAGCTTGTCCGCGATGGGCCACAGGGTGCCGATCACGTGCGGGTATCCGGCCAGTTGGAAGGAGGCGGCCAGCTGGATCGCCTCGTCGGACAGCCCGAGGCCGCCCCGCGACGCGGAGCAGGCGGAGAGCACGGCCAGTTCCGGGGACCCCGGGCGCCGGGTGGCGACATCGGACACGGTGAGGCGTCCGTCGTGCAGCACGAGCCCGCTCCGTGACGGCTCGAACAGCTCGCTCACCCCGTGGCAGCTGAGGTGCACCCAGGGATGCGCGTCGAGCGCCCCGCCCACCGCCTCCACCGTCGCGTCGGGCCCGGCCAGCAGCCGCCCGCCCGGGAACAGCTCCGCCACCACCTCCGCCTCGCGCGCGACCCCGGGCAGCGGCGAGGCGCCCGGCGTCTCGGCCAGGGCCACGACCAGCGGCGCGGGGCGCGCGCCCCGGGCTCCGCCGGTGAGTCCGGCGCGGGCTCGCACCAGGGCGCGCAGGGTCGGGGTGTACGAGGAGACGACCCGGTCCATGACCCAGGTGCCGGAGTCCGGCCCGCCGCGCCCGGCCGCGTGCAGGGGCAGGAAGGACAGCAGGCCGGTCGGGCACCACCACAGCCGGGGCCAGGGCTTCCCGGCGGCCGGAGCGGTGTCGAGGCCGAGGCGGCCGAGCACGGGCTCCGCGACCGTGTCCCAGAGCCGGCCGAGCGTGCCGGACAGGGTGCGCATCATGGCGACGGCCTCGTCCTTGCCGCGTGCGCCGTACGCCACTTCGATGCCGTCGATGAACTCCGCCGCCCGCCGGTCCACGGCCTCCGGGGTGAGTCCGGGCAGCGGGACCACGTCGATCCCGCCGGAGGTCACGATCAGGGCGTCGCAGCGGTAGGCGCTGACGTTGACGACCACGACGGGTCCGCCCTCGGCCGCCGACAGCAGTTCCGGCACGGAGGGCGGGCGCAGGAAGTCCGCCAGGCCCGGCAGCGCCCGGACCTCCGCGAGGAGCCGGTCCCAGCGGCGGGCCAGAGCATGGCGGGTCTCGGCGGTCTCGTCCGCCCCGGGCGGTCCGTCGGGGGACGGGGCGAACGCGGGCGGGGCGCTCAACGCGTCGCGTACGCGCTCGAACTCTGCCGCGCGGACCGGGTCGATGGCGTGCAGCCGTGACACGTCGGCGCGGTTCTCCAGACCCTGGCCCAGCAGCACGCCCCGGCCCTGTTCGAGCAGGGCGAGCGCGCGTTCCGGGGTGCCCGCTTCGAGGGCCAGCGCGGCGGCGTCGCTCGCCAGCCCGCCGGTGCCGCCGAGGCGGGCCTCCTGGTCGACGCGGGCGAGGCCGCGCGGGGCGATGCCGGGCAGCAGCCCCACGGCGTACGCGTAGCCCTCCAGGGCCTCGGCGCGGTCGCCCGTCCGCAGAGCGGTCAGGCCCCAGACGCGGCCGGCCTCTACCTGGGCCACGCGGTGCGCGACCGGGTTGCGGGCGGCGTCGCGGGCGAGGCGCAGGGCCTCCGCCAGGTCGACGCGCTCGCCGAGGGCATGGCGGCTCACCTGCGCCATGGCCAGCAGGACCGAGGAGAGGGCGTGGCTCGGGTCGTCATCGGCCAGGCCGGTGAGGGATTCGCGGGCGGCGTCGGCCGCGCGGTTCCACGCCTCGCGGGCGGCCGGTCCGGACGGGTCATCGGCGAGGCGGACACTCATCTGGCAGGCCATCGTGAGCTTCTGCAGCGCGAAGAAGCGTGAGGGGTGGCCCTCGCCGAACCGGTCCAGGGCGTGCTCCAGCAGCCGGCGGGCCTCATCGGCGATGCCGGCGTCGCCGTTCGCCTCGGCCAGGCCGGTCAGCAGGTCCGCGAGGTTCATCGCGGCCCACTCGCCGCCCTCCCGGTCGCCGTTCTCCACGGCCATCGCCTCGCGCAGCAGTGTGATCGCCTCCGCGGAGCCCGCGGTGTCACGGGTGAGGGCGTCCCACTGGCGCAGTGCCTCGGCGAGGTTGTTCAGGTGGAGCGTGCGCTCCATGGCCGCGGGCAGGCTCCGGTCGAGCGCCCGCCGCAGCACCGTCACGGCCTCCGCCATCCAGGCCCGGTTCCCGGTGCGGCGCCCCCGGTCCATGAGCGCGCCGCCCAGGTTGGTGAGCGCCATGGCGGTCCGGGCGGGAGAAGCGCAGGAAACCGCCGCGCGCAGCGTCTCGACGGCGGTGTCCAGCAGGGCTTCGTCGCCGGTGTGGCGGGCCAGCAGCCACTGGATGCCCCCCAGGCCGAGCAGGATCGAGCCGCGCGCCTCGGCCGTCGCCGGGCTCAGCGCGCGCAGCGCGGCCCGGAACTGGAACACCGACTCTTCGGCCCGGCGCGGTTCGCGGGTGCGGCGGTAAAGCGCGTAGAGGCTGTTCGCGAGGCCGAGCAGGGCCACGGGGTCGGGCGGGCCGGGGGCCATCACCAGGGCTTCGCGGTGCCAGTGGACCGACTCCTCCAGAAGGCTGTCGGGGTCGGCGGCGAGCCGGGCGAAGTTGCGCAGGGCGTCACCGAGCGCGGTGCGGCAGGCGGACCCGCCGTAGGTGTCCTCGTCGGAGACGGCGACCGCCCGGCGCAGGACCTCGACGCCCTCCCGCAGCGCGGCGGTGTCCGAGCAGAACTCGGCGCGGGCGAGCAGGGCCTCGCCGAAGCAGAGGAGCTGGTGGGCGTGGAGCAGGTCGTCCGGCGAGGATCCGGCCATGGCCTCGCGGTGGGACGCCACCGCCTCGGTGAACAGCTCGGGGCGGCCGGAGCGCAGCGCGGTCTTCAGCTGGGTGAGGCCGATGTGCGACCGGAACACGGAGTGCTCGGTGCGCGAGAGCGGGGCGTGTGCCAGCCTCTCGCGGAGAAGGCGCACCACCTCCTCGTACAGCTCGACGCCGCTCGTCCCGTCGGCCCGCGCGGTGAGGACGTTCGCGAACTCCGTGTGGCCTTCCCAGTACGCCTGGCTGCCGGGCGGGAACAGCGCGAGCGCCCCGCGCATCTCGTCGGCGCCCGCCCGCCACGCCTGCTCGTCCGCCCCCGCGCGGTGGGCCAGCGCGGCGCCGAGGGCCAAGCGGGTGGCGGCCTCGAAACCGTCCTCGGGGGAGGGCAGGGCCAGCGCCTCGCGGAAGCGGTCGACGGCCTCGTCCACATCGGCCGGGTCGCTCGACAGGCGCAGGCAGTGTCCGAGCGCGGCCAGGGCCCGGGCGCGCTCAGGGGCGCGGGGCGGCAGGTCCCCGGCCAGGGCGCGGATCAGGGCGGCCGGGGCGCGCAGGCCGGCGGGGTCGCTCTCCGGCACGGTGGACCGGGTCTGCCGGAGGGCCCGCTTCGTCACCAGGTCGGCGAGGCCGCACGCGTGCAGCACGCGCCGGGCGAGGTCGCCCGCGGGTATGCCCTCCATCCCGGACAGGGCGTGTCCGATGGCCTCCGTCAGGTCGTGAGGACTGCCCGACACCCCGTACCGGGCGTCCAGGACCCGGGAGAGGACCCAGTGCGCCTGGGCGCGGACCGGATGCCCGTCCGGAGCGCCGGCCAGGGCTTCCCGGGCGACCGCGTACGCGTCCTCCAGGACCTGCGGGTCCTCGGTGTTGACGGCGTGGCCGCCCAGGAGGAAGCCGAGGTTGGTGAGGTAGACGGTGCGCTCGTAGGGGCTGGGCGCGGCTTCGGCCGCCTCGCGGCAGACGGCGATGCCCTCCTCGTACGCGGTGGGGTCCTCCGGTGCGCCCTGGACGAGGGCGACGCCCAGGTCCGAGAGGAACGAGGCGCGGGAGGTCAACGTGGCGTCCGGCTCTGCGAGGGCGTCGCGGAGCCGGGTGACGCCCTCGCGGCGGAGGGCGGCGTCGTCCAGGAGTCTGGCCGCCGCGCACAGGGCCGAGCCGAGGGTGGCGCCGAGCTGCGGGCGGAGCGGGTTGTTCCAGGTGGTGAGGTCCGCCGCCTTCCGCAGCTCGGCGACCGCTTCCCGGATCGCGTCCCGGTCGCCGGCCGCCTCGGCCCGGTGGCGGAGGGCGTGGCCCAGGTTGCCGTGCCTGCGGGCCTGCTCGTCCGGGGGGCCCGGGACGCAGAGCACGGCGGCCCGCCCCGCCTCGACGGCGGCGGTGAGCGCCTGCTCCACGGAGCCGCCCTGCGCCCCGTAGAGGAGGACGAGCCCCAGGTCGGACAGGTAGCAGCCCTGTTCGAGACTGCCCTCGCCGGCGGTGGCGGCGGCGTGGCGCAACAGCGTCTCGGCGAGCGGCAGGGCGCCCGGGGCGCGGCCCTGCTGGAACAGCACGGTCATCCCGACCGCCGCCTGGTACGCGAGGCCGGGCTCGGTGGCGGCGCCGTCCGGTCCGCCGGCCAGTGTCGAGAAGAGGGGGCGCAGCCCGTACGGCAGTCGCTCCGGGGCCGGGCCGTCCAGCGCGGCGAACCAGAGGACGGCGGCGCCGAGGGCCACCGGGTCGGCCTCGTGCACGGCGAGGAAGCGGGACCACTCGGCGTGGCCGAGGGCGAGGGCCCCGAGGGCCCACACGCTTCCGTCGGGCAGGGTTGTTCCGGCGCGCACTTGTTCGGCCGCCGCCCCGGCCTCGGGGCCGAGGAACCACTCCAGGGCGCGGGGGTCGGTCGCGGCGCGGGCGGCCACGTCGAGGAGGAGGCGCGCCGCGCTCTCGGCGGTCCCCGATGTCATCGCTCTCCCGTCGGCCGACAGTTCCTCCAACCTACCGACCGGGGAGGGGACTTGACTCAGGATTCCATGGGCCGGATCTCGTAGTGCAGGGTCCGGTCCCGTTTCAGCCGGTGGGTCAGCGGGACCAGGACCCCCTGCGTCGCGGGGTACTTGCGGGACAGCATCCGCGAGGCGTGCGTGTTCTCCTTCGAGCCCGCCTGGAGGAGGCGCGCGTGGGCCTCGATCTGCGGGCCCGTGGGGTGGCCGCGTACGGTGCACGGGCCGATCCGCACCACCGGGTGGTTGCGCATGCGCTCCACCTTCCACGCCGAGGAGAACGTCCGGATGTACGCGTGGTCGCCCTCGACCGCGATGTGCACCGGGGTGTCGGCGTGCGTCCCGTCCTGCCGCCGCGTGCTCAGCAGGACGGTGTACTGCTTCACGAAGGGCTTGAGCTGCGGGACCGTATCCATATCTCCATGGTCCGCCCGCACGCCCCCGCGCTCATCCGGGCGGCGGGCGCCCCGCAGGCGTTTCGCGTAAGGTCCCCGGACCATGAGCCACCGAGCCCCCGAGCCCTTCGCCACGCCCCGCCTGCAGGCGCTGCCCCTACGGGCGGAGTACGCCGACGAGATGGCCGCCGTCCTGTCCGACCCGGCCCTCCACGCCTTCACCGGGGGCGCCCCGGAGACCCCGGAGGCCCTGCGGGCGCGGTACGTACGGCAGACGGCGGGCTCGCCGGACCCGGACGAGCTGTGGTGGAACTGGGTGCTGGGGGCCGGTGCCGGTCTCGTGGGGTACGTGCAGGCCACCGTGCGCGGCGACCGCGCCGAGATCGCGTGGGTGGTGGGCGTCCCGTGGCAGGGGCGGGGGTACGCCCGCGAGGCGGCCCGGGGCCTGGTCGCGCACCTCCGGGAGGCGGGCGTGCGGACCGTCGTCGCCCACATCCACCCCGGACACACGGCCTCCGCCGCCGTGGCCGCCGGGGCGGGCCTGGCGCGGACGGGCGAGTGGGAGGACGGCGAGGAGCGGTGGGGGCTGGGCCTCTAGGCCCTGTCGTCCGGCGTACGGGGCTTGGCCCGGCCCGCCTGGATCAGCTCGGCGACATCGAGACCCACCTCGGCGCCGATCGATGCGGGCAGCGGCGCCTGCTGGCCGGGGGCGTACACCTCATGGCGGTCGTACGAGCTGCCCAGCGGTTCCGTGAGGACGTGGACGCGGCCGTGCTTCGGGTCGAGGATCACGTCCGTGTTTCTTGCGTATGCCACACGGTCGAGTGAAGCAGAAACGGCCCTGCACACCGCGAGGTGCGCAGGGCCGTTTCGGACGCGTACGGGCTACAGCTTCTCGATCACGTAGTCGATGCAGGCCGTCAGGGCCTGGACGTCCGACGGGTCGATCGCCGGGAACATCGCCACGCGGAGCTGGTTGCGGCCCAGCTTGCGGTACGGCTCGGTGTCCACGATGCCGTTGGCACGCAGCGCCTTGGCGATGGCGGAGGCGTCGATCTCGTCCGCGAAGTCGATCGTGCCGATGACCTGGGAGCGCTTGGCCGGGTCGGTGACGAACGGGGTCGCGTACTTGGACTCCTCGGCCCAGCCGTAGAGGTGGCCGGAGGAGGCGGCCGTGCGGCCGGTCGTGAAGTCCAGGCCGCCCTGCGTGTTCATCCACGTCAGCTGCTCGTTCAGCAGGAAGAGCGTGGCGAGCGCCGGGGTGTTGTACGTCTGGTTCTTCAGCGAGTTGTCGATCGCCGTGGGCAGCGAGAAGAACTCCGGGATGTGCCGGCCCGAGGCGTGGACGCGGGCCGCGCGCTCCAGGGCGGCCGGCGAGAAGACGCCGATCCAGAGGCCGCCGTCGGAGGCGAAGGACTTCTGCGGGGCGAAGTAGTAGACGTCAGTCTCGGCGATGTCGACCGGCAGGCCGCCCGCGCCGGAGGTGGCGTCCACCAGGACGAGCGCGCCCTCGTCGGCGCCCGCGACGCGCTTGATGGGCGCGGCGACACCGGTGGAGGTCTCGTTGTGCGTGAAGGCGTAGACGTCGACGCCCGCCTCGGCCTTCGGGTCCGGGTGGGTGCCCGGGTCGGAGGCGATGACGGTCGGGTCCGCCAGCCACGGCGCCAGCTTGGCGGCCTTCGCGAACTTCGAGGAGAACTCACCGAAGTTCAGGTGCTGGGACTTCGACTCGATCAGACCGTGCGTCGCGATGTCCCAGAAGGCGGTGGAGCCGCCGTTGCCCAGGATCACCTCGTAGCCCTCGGGGAGGGAGAAGAGGTCGCGTACGCCCTCGCGCACCGCGCCGACCAGGTTCTTCACCGGGGCCTGGCGGTGGGACGTACCGAGCAGAGACGTGCCGGTGGCGGCCAGCGCGTCGAGCGCCTCGGTCCGCACCTTGGAGGGACCGGCGCCGAAGCGCCCGTCTGCGGGCTTGATGTCAGCGGGAATCTGGATGTCGGCCACGAGTCGGAGCGTAACGCCTCGCTGCGGAGGCCACGCACCCTGTCCGTCGGATGAGACGGGGATTCCGACCCGTGGCCCGGGGACCGGGTTCCGGCTCAGCCCAGCTCGACCGGCAGTTCGAAGAGGTCGTTCTGCGTCACGATCGGCTTGTTGCGCAGCTCGGTGGCGGGCACGGCCAGCTCCAGGTCCGGGAAGCGCTCGTAGAGGGCGGGCAGGGCGACCCCCGCCTCCAGCCGGGAGAGGGCCGCGCCCGGGCAGACGTGCGGGCCGTGGCCGAAGGCGATGTGCCGGTTCGGCGAGCGCGTGACGTCGAACTCACCGGCGGTCGGGCCGTGCCGGCGCTCGTCGCGGCCCAGCGCGCCGAAGGAGACGATCAGGGCCTCGCCCTTGGGCAGGACCTTGTCGCCGACCTGTACGTCCTCCGTCGCGAAGCGGATCAGGACGTGCGAGGTCGGGGTGTTCCAGCGCAGCGTCTCCTCGATCACGTTCTCCCACGGCACCTCGCCGGCCAGCACCTGCTTGCGCTGCTCGGGGTGGGTCTGGAGCGCGACGACCGCGTTGACGATGAGGCTGATGGTCGTCTCGTGGCCCGCCGCGATGATGAGCTGGAGCGTGTTGACGATCTCCTCGTTGCTGAGGTGGTCGCCGTCCTCGGACGCCTCGATCAGGGCGCTGGTCAGGTCGTCGCCCGGCTCCGCCCGCTTCGCGTCCACGATCTTCGTGAAGAGCGCGCCGAGGTCCGCCATCATCTGCGGGACCTCCTCGGGCGGCGTCTGCGTCGAGAAGAACTTCTCGAACAGCTCCTTGAGCCTGGGGTGGTCGGCGGCGTCGACCCCCATCAGCTCACTGATCACGTTCATCGGCAGCGGGTAGGCGAACTCCGCCTTCAGGTCGACCCGCTCGCCCTCGGGCAGGGCCGCGAGGCGGTCCAGGCTCGCGGTCGTCAGCGCCTCGATGCCCGCCCGCAGCCGCTCCACCCGCTTCACGGTGAGGGCCTGCGCGACGAGCGTGCGCAGCCGGCGGTGGTCGGCGCCGTCGACGGTCAGCATCGAGCGGCCCGGGTTGGCCAGGCCGATCAGCGGCCAGTCCACAGGGATCTCGCCGCGCTGCCAGGCGCCCCAGACGTTGATGTCCTTCACGATCCGGGCATCGGTGAGCAGCTGTCTCGCCTCGGCGTGGTGCGTGACGGCGTAACAGTGCACCCCGCCGGGGAGTTCGACCTCGGCGAGCGGGCCGGCGGCGCGCAGCGCGGCGCTCTCGCCGTCCAGGTCGGCGACGAAGGGGTCGAGGGCGATGCGGGTCATGTCCGGCCTCCGATGGCGGGGGTGGGTGTGAAGACGACGGGCAGGTTGGCCAGGCCCCGCAGCCAGGGGGACGGGCGTCGGGTGAGCCGCTCGGCGGGGACGGCCAGGTCGATGTCCGGGAGGCGGTCGAGCAGTACCTCGATGCCGGTACGGGCGATGACCTCGGCGGTCTCCTGGGCCGGGAACGGGCAGCGGTGCTCGCCGTGGCCGAAGGACAGGAAGGCGCTGTTGCCGCCGGTCAGGGCCGAGCCGTCGACGCGGACCTGGGGGTCGGAGTTGGCGGCGGCGATGCCCAGGAGGAGCAGGTCGCCCGCCCGGATGTGGCGGCCCCCGAGGTGCGTGTCGCGCGCGGCCCAGCGGCCGGCGACGTTCTGCGTCGGGGTGTCCTCCCACAGGACCTCGTTCATGGCCTCGGCGACGCTGTGCCGGCCACCGGAGAGCGAGGCGGCGAAGCGGTCGTCGGTGAGCATCAGCCGCAGGGAGTTGCCCATCCAGTCCGCGGTCGGCTGGTGGCCCGCCGCCATCATGACCATGAGGTCCTGCATGACCTCCTCGTCCGTGAAGCCACCGGGGTCGGCCAGCATCCTCGTCGCGACGTCGTCGCCCGGCTCGGCGTGCTTGTCGGCCAGCAGCTTCAGCATCGTCGCGCCGAGGTGCTGCTGACCGGCCAGGGCGCGTTCCCGGCCGTCGATCATGTCGTTGATGGAGCCGACGAGCGCGTCGCCGTCCTCGTCGCTCACGCCGTACATCCTCGCCAGCACGCGGGCGGGGAGCAGCATGGCGTAGTCGGCGATGATGTCGGTCGAGCCCTTGGAGCAGAACCGGTCGATCAGTTCGTCGGCGAACTCCTCGGCGAAGCGCTTGAGGGCGAACGAGTCGATCGCCTCCAGGGCGTTGCCGATCATCGCGGCGCGTTCGGCGTGCCGGGGGCCGACGGTGTAGAGGATCGACGGCTGCTTCCGGCCGATCATGGGCAGCAGGGGCCAGTCGGCGGGGACCTTCTCCCACTGGTTCCAGAGGTCCGAGTCACGGCTGAAGAGCACCGGGTCGCTGGTGACCTGGTGCAGTTCGCGGTAGTCGAGGACCAGCCAGGCGGGCAGGCCGCCATCCAGGACGACGGGCGCCACGGCGCCGTGGTCGCGCCGGATCTCCCGGTACAGCTGCGCCGGTTCGGCCTGGAACCGGGGGCCGGACAGCGGCACGGCACCGGCCGCGTGGGGGCACTCGGTCACGGGGTGGGCTCCGGGGTCAGGGCGGGGGTGCCTTCGAGGGGCGCGGCGGCTTCCCGCGTACGGGCGGCGGACAGCCGGTGCAGGTGCTCGACCAGGGTGATCAGCACGTACTTGCTGGACGACCGGTCGCGCGCGTCGCACTCCACGAGCGGGACGTCCGGGGAGATGTCGAGCGCCTCCCGGATCTGCTGCTCGGTGTGGAGCGGGCCGCCGAAGTCGTTGCAGGCGACGATGAACGGCGTGCCGTGGTGCTCCAGCCGGTCGATCGCGTACCAGGAATCGGCCAGCCGCCGGGTGTCGACCAGGACGACGGCGCCCAGGGTGCCGGAGAACAGCCGGTCCCAGAGGAACCAGAAGCGCTCCTGGCCGGGCGCGCCGAACAGGTAGAGCACCGAGCGTTCGTCCAGGCTGATCCGGCCGAAGTCGAAGGCGACCGTGGTGGACGTCTTGGACCCGACGCCGTCGAGGTGGTCGACCGCCTCGCCCGCGCGGGTCATCGTCTCCTCCGTGTTGAGCGGACGGATCTCGCTCACGGATCGGACCATGGTGGTCTTGCCGACCCCGAAGCCGCCGACCACGACTATCTTCAGTCCGTTGTCGGCCGTCGCTCTCAGGGCGGCGCGGTCAGAGGTTGCGGAGTCCAACGAGCACCTGTTCCAGGATGTCGGGGGCGGGAAGCCGGTCCGATACGCGTGCGGTACGCGGGTGGCGGGCGCTGATCCGGCCGGTGTCGAGCAGATCGCAGAGCAGGATGCGCACGATGCTGAC
Source organism: Streptomyces sp. NPDC016469 (assembly GCF_040632905.1). Taxonomy (NCBI): domain Bacteria; kingdom Bacillati; phylum Actinomycetota; class Actinomycetes; order Kitasatosporales; family Streptomycetaceae; genus Streptomyces; species Streptomyces sp. NPDC016469. Next base: position 191,972 of record NZ_JBEYCQ010000007.1, on the reverse strand, counting down.
GGGCAGGTCGAGATCGGCGGCGATCTCCACGACGGCGGTGGGCCGTTCGCACATCCGCAGGATCGCCACGTGCTCCGACTGCATGCCGGGGCCCGGCTCGCACTCGGCGACCACCAGCGTGACCAGGTCGAAGGCGGCGGAGTCGGACCGGGTACGGCCGCCCGTGAGGGTGTACAGCCGGTCCGGCGCGTCGTCCCTGCCGGGGCGGGGCGTCATACGGCCGTGCCCCGGGCGGCGGCGACCGCCTCGGCGGGGTCGCGCGGCGGGGCGACCAGGTGCTCGCCCAGCTGCTCGACCAGCTCGCTCATGTTGTGGCCGACGAGGCCCACGTCCGCGCTCTCGGCGGCGACGACCGCGAGGTGGGCACCGGCGCCCGCCTCCACGATGAACAGGATGCCGCCGTAGAACTCGGCCATGGCGGAGCGGACCCCGCCGCTGCCGTTGCCGAACTCCACGGACGCGCCGTGGGACAGGCTCTGGATGCCGGCGGAGATCGCGGCGAGCTGGTCGGCCTGGTCGACGGAGAGCTCGGGGGTGCGGCACAGCTTGAGGCCGTCCCTCGACAGGACGAGGGCGTGCCGGGCGCCGGGGGTCCGTTCGAGGAGCCCCTCCAGCAGCCAGTTGAGCTTCTCGTCGGTGGTCGCGGTCATCGGGAGCTGCCCTCCGGGGGTGGGGAGTCGGGCCGTACGGCGTTGCGGAAGCTGCTGAAGCGGGCCGCCCGGGCCTTGGGGTCGGGTGCGTCGTCCGTCGCGTCGGCGTCCCGGGCGGGCCCGGCGGCGGCGGTGGCCCGGGCCCTGGCCTCGGCGGCGGCCAGGGTGCGCCCGCGCGAACGCTTGGGCAGGCCGCTCTCGCCGAACTTCGGCAGGTTGCCGGTGGTGTCCGAGGCGGAGTCGGAGCGCATGGGCTCCGGGGCGGCGGGCCGGGCGGCGGGGTCCGTCCCCAGGGTGTGGACGGGCTCGGGCTCGGCGGAGGCGGGGGCGGGGGCGGGGGCGGACGAAGGGGCGGGCGCAGGGGCGGACGCGTCCGGCGAGGTCCGGACCGCGGGGGTGCGGGTGACGATCTCCTGCGGGAGCATCATCAGCGCGCCCGTGCCGCCGCGCGCGGACGGCCGGAACGAGACGGTCAGCCCGTGCTTGCGGGCCAGCCGGCCGACGACGGCGAGCCCGAGGCGGGTGCCGGTCAGGCCGGTGAGGTCGGTGTCGTCGGCGGCGACCGCGCGCTCCGCCCGGCGCAGCTGCACGTCGCTCATGACGAGGCCGCTGTCCTCGACGGTGACGACGATCCCGGCCGGGACCTCCTCCACGTACACATGGACCTCGGCGGTGGGCGGCGAGAAGTTCGCCGCGTTGTCGAGGAGCTCGGCCAGGGCGTGCATGACGCCCTCGGCGGCGTGGCCGGCGACGGCGACGTCGCTGGTGGAGTGGAGCCGGACGCGCTGGTAGCCGCTGATCCGGCCCATCGCGCCGCGCAGCACGGACTCCATGACGATGGGCTTGGCCCAGCGCCGCCCGGAGCGGGCGCCGGTGAGCACGGCGATGGAGTCGGCGAGGCGGCCGGCCTGGGCGGTGCGGTGGTCCAGGTGGAGCAGGTCGGCGAGGACGTCCTCCGAGGTGTGCCGGTGCTCCATCTCACGGAGGTCGGCCAGCATGCTCGTGGCCAGGGCCTGCATCCGGCCGGCCGCGTTGGCGCAGGCGGTGAGGGCCGCGGAGCGCTCGGTCTCGGCGCGCGAGGCGCGGGCCTTCAGCCGGGCGTTCTCGGCGGTGAGGCGGGCGGCGCCGGCCTCCGCCTCCTCCTTGGCCTTCGCCGCCTCGGCCGCGGCGGCGGCCCTGATGCGGGCGTTCTCCGCGGTGAACTGCTGGGCCTCGGCGGCGGAGGCCGAGACCATCCGGGAGACCTCGGCCGTGAACCGGCCGCTCTCGGCGGCGTGCGTCTCGCGGAGCCGGCGCACCGTGGCGCGGGCGTGGACGGCGGTGGTGACGGCGGCCACGAGCAGCACGGCGGCCCCGCCGGAGCCCCAGGCCACCGCGGTCCTGGCCGAATCGGGAGCGGCGAAGGTCGCCCACACGCTCAGGGCTGCGGTGAGGGCCGCCGTGACCGTGAGGGCCAGTGCGGTCGGCCGGGTAGAGGGGCGCAAAGCGGAGTCCTTGGGGCGGACGGCGGCGGACGGGGGCGGTTCGGGCGAGGGGGACACGAGAGACAAGCGGGACAACTGGAGCGGGGGGTTCCCAGATAAGTCCCGGTCACTATATGAGAATTGACGATCCCTTTGGGAAGAACTTGTGGTGGCATCTGTTCTGTTTGTGTTTTCAACCTGTCAATTTACGACTGAATAATGTCGTGTTGCCCTGCCCCCGCGGCGGGGCCCCCGGCGGCCCTTTATTTCGTCCGTCTCTTGCGAGTCCCTACCGTGGAGGGGCGGGCCGCACCCGATGAGTGCAGTACTGTGTATCGGGTAGTGCATCACGCTGCACTCTCGAAGTTCAGGGAACCAAGAAGGGCAGGCCCCGGGTGAACGACCAGAGCGCCGCCGCAGAGCCGGCCGCAGCCGCCGCCGTCGCCGTTCCGGAGGCGGTCGCCTCCCCGGCGCTCGGCGAGGGGGAGCGGCCCGCCGGGCGGCGGGCCGCGCTCGCCCCGATCGCGCTGGTCGTCGCGGGCGGGCTGTCCGTGCAGTTCGGCGCCGCCATCGCGGTCCTGCTGATGCCCCGGGCCGGGGCGCTCGGGGTCGTCACGCTGCGGCTGGCCGCCGCCGCGCTCGTCCTGCTCGTCGTCTGCCGGCCCAAGCTGCGCGGCCACTCGCGCGCCGACTGGGGCACCGTGGTCGCCTTCGGCATCGCCATGGGCGGCATGAACACGCTGTTCTACCAGGCCGTCGACCGCATCCCGCTCGGCGCCGCCGTCACCCTCGAAGTGCTCGGCCCGCTCGTCCTGTCCGTGGTCGCCTCGCGCCGCCTGGTCAACGTCGTCTGGGCGGCCCTCGCCCTCGGCGGCGTCGTCCTGCTCAGCGGGATGGGGTCTCCCCTGTTCGAGGGAAGCCGAGAACTTGGGGAAGGCTTCGACCGGCTCGACCCGGTGGGCGCCGCCTACGCGCTGGGGGCCGGGGCGATGTGGGCGGCGTACATCATCTTCAGCGCCCGCACCGGCCGCCGCTTCCCGCAGGCCGACGGCCTCGCCCTGGCCATGGTGGTCGCCGCCCTCCTCTCGCTGCCCCTCGGCATCATGGACGCGGGCTCCAAGCTCCTCGTCCCCACGACGCTCGGGCTCGGCGCGGCCGTCGCGGTGCTCAGCTCCGTACTCCCGTACACCCTCGAACTCATCGCGCTGCGCCGCCTGCCCGCGCCCACCTTCGCCATCCTGATGAGCCTGGAACCCGCGATCGCCGCCATGGCCGGCTTCCTCATCCTCCACCAGGCCCTGTCCGTCACGGACGCCCTCGCCATCGCGCTGGTCATCGGGGCGAGCATGGGGGCGGTGCGCAGCCAGGTGCGGGGCGTCTCGAAGCGGTAGCCGGTCAGGCCGCCTTCGCGCCGCTCGCGTCGAACGCGGCGCGGGCCGCCGTGATGTCCGCCCGGTGCCGCTGATCCACACCGGCCTCGGCCTCTTCCCGGTCTCCGTCGCCATCGGCGCCCTGTCCCTCGGCCTCGCGCCCGCGCTGATCGCCCGCTTCGGCCCGCGCACGGTCCTGCTGCCGGGGCTCGCGCCCATCGCGGCGGGGCTCGCGGTGCTGGGCCGCGTGCCGGCGGACGGGAGTTACGCGGCGGACGTGCTGCCGGCGCTGCTGCCGCTGGGCATCGGCTTCGGCCTCGCCATGCCGTCGCTCGCCACGCCGGCGATGTCCGGGGCGACGCCGGAGGACTCGGGCATCGCGTCCGGCATCTTCAACACCATGCAGCAGATCGGCAGCGCCTTCGGCCTCGCCGTCCTCGGCACCCTCGCCACCTCGCACACCGACGCCCTCCTCGACGACGGCGCGAGCACCGCGTCGGCGCTCACCTCCGGCTACCAGCTCGCCTTCCGCGTGGGCGCCGGACTCGTCACCGTGGCCCTGCTCCTGGCGGCGACGCCGCTGCGCACGTCCGGCGCCGGGCGGCCGGAGCGGGCGGTCGGCCCCAGTCCGGAGCCCACCACGGCAGGTTCGCGGCAGCCCGTGCTACCGGCTCGGTGATCCCCGCGCCGCACGCGGACGGGGGGCTCCTGGAGGACCATTCCCCGCAGGGAATTGTCGGTCGCCGCCGGGCATCGCAGGATCTGGTCCGAAGTGACCTGCGGCAAGGAGTCCCACATGACCGAGATCGACCCCCAGCACCTGGCCGACCGCTACATCACCCAATGGACGCTGTCGGACGCCGCCGAACGGCGCGCGGCCATCGAGCGGCTGTGGGCTGAGGACGGCACCCACATCCTTCACCCGCCGGCGGAGATCCGGGACATCGCCGCGGAACTCGGCTTCACCCACACGACCCTGGAGGCCCAGGGGTACGACGCCATCGAGGCCCGGGTGGCGCGCAGCTACGAGCGGTTCGTCGAGAAGGAGCGATTCACTTTCCGGGCCCGCGCCGATGCGGTACGCCTCAACGGCGTGGTCAAGTTCGGCTGGGACACGGTTTCCGTGGCCACCGATGACGTCGTCGGTGGCGGCTCGGACGTTCTCGTACTCGACGCCGACGGCCGGATCAAGGCCGATTACATGTTCCCGGGGGCCTGATCCGCAGCAGCTGAGACCCCCGTCGTCCCGGCGGCAGCCGAGAGTGCCTCGGCTGTCGCCGCGTCGGCCGGCAGGAACGCTTCCAGCTTCAGCTCGGCAAGTGTCACGTCGACAGCGGTGGCGAATGTGGTCACGGTCGTCATCAGATGGAGATCACCGTACGGGGACCGCAGGTGTAGCGGAACCGCGAAGCCGAGCAGTCCGGCGGACGGATCCAGCGGGGGAACGTACCCGGTGAGCTCCGCGCGCAACTCTTCCAGGTGGCCGAGGCGGGCCAGGATGTGGCGCGCCCATTCGGCGAGGTTGCGGATGCGAGGAGCCAGGCCGTCGGGATGCAGCGCGAGGCGGTAGACATTCGTCCCCGGGCCCACCAGTTCGGGGGCCGCCCCTTCAGTGATCAGGTCGAAGGCCGTGTTCGCGGCGATCAGGTCGCCGCCCCGGTCCACCACCAGCGCCGGATAGGGCAGATGCCCGCGGAGGATGTGACCGATCGCCGTGCGCACGGGAGCCAGTACCGGGGCGTCCAGTGAGCTCTCGGGGTAGGCGGGCGCGTACCCCGCGGCCAGCAGCAGCTCGTTGCGCTCCCGCAGCGGCAGTTCCAGCGACTCGGCCAGGCGCACGACCATGTTCCGGCCGGGGACGGACCTGCCCGCTTCGATGAAGCTGAGATGGCGCTGCGTGGTGCCCGCCCGGAGCGCCAGGTCGAGCTGGCTGAGTTGACGGCGGGTACGCCGTTCGCGAAGCGCGCTGGGGAAGTTCACGGACCTGTTGTAACGGCGTCGGAGGGTCCTGGGCCATTCCCCGCAGGGAATTGCCGCCCCCGGTACCGGCCGTGAGCATCGACGACATGGACATCGGTGTACTGCTTCCGACCGGAACCGCCCAGTGGGGCCCGGCCGACGACCCCCGAGAGCTGGTGGCCTTCGGGCGCCGGGCCGAACGCCTCGGCTTCCGCTCGCTCTTCGTCAACGACTCGCTGCTCAGCCCGCGCATCGAGGCGCTCACGATGCTGGCCGCGCTCGCCCCGGTGACTGAAACCGTGACGCTGGGTACGGCCGCTCTGATGCCGTTCCTGCGCCGGCCGATCCAGGCCGCGCAGTCGCTCGGGTCGATCGACGTGCTGTCCGGCGGCCGGCTCACCGTGACCGTCGGGGCCGGCTTCCCCGGCCGCTTGGGACGGCCCCTCTACACGCTGTCCGAGCTGCCCTGGGAAAGGCGCTTCGCCCGCCTGGACGAGACCGTCGCGCTGTGGCGGGCACTGTGGGACGGCGCCGGTTCCTTCCACGGCGAGATCCTCCGGTTCGATGACATCCCGCCCACGACCAGGCCATCCCGAGCCGGCGGTCCGCCCATCTGGCTCGGTGGCGCGACCCCCGCAGCGCAGGCCCGCACCGGCCGGACGTACGACGGGTGGCTGCCCTACCCGCCCGACCCGGCCGACTACGCGTCCGGCCTCCGCCATGTGCGCCGAGCGGCAGCCGACGCCGGGCGTGCGGCCGGGGACATCACCCCCGCGCTGTTCGTCTCGGTCCGGATCGACGACGACATCGAGAGCGGCCGCCGCGCGCTGGACGCCTACGCCCGGGCCACCTACGGCATGCCGCTGGAGGAACTGGAGAGCATCCAGGCCGTTGTCACCGGCTCGGCCGAGGACGTGCTCCAGCGCCTGGGACAGTACGTCGCCGCCGGTGTCCGGCACATCGTGGCACGACCCGCCGCCCTGGACCTGAGCTCTCAGCGTGACCAACTCGAACGGATCGCAGACCTGATCCCCGCTGTCCGGAGGGCAGCGGATCACGCCGAGGCGGGTGCCCCGTAAAAAAATCATGCAAGCATGCTTGATTGTTTTACGCTCCACTGGCAGGCTCCCGGGCACGCCGTCACGCCCCGAGGGGAGCGCACCGTGTCCGATGCCTCAGCCGTGCTGGACGATCTGCGCAGCGAGAGCCGGGAGCTCGATCTGCTCGTCGCCGGGGCGACCGCGAGACAGTGGGCGGGGGAGACCCCGGCGGAGGGGTGGACCCTCGCCCACCAGATCGCCCACCTGAGCTGGACGGACGACGTCGCGCTGATCTCCGTCACCGACCCCGGCCGCTTCGGGGACGAGGTGGCGAAGGCCATGGAGGACCCCGAGGGCTTCGTGGACCGGGCTGCCGAGGAGGTCGTCGCCGCGTACCCGCCGGACGCGCTGCTCGTCCGCTGGCGCGAGGGCCGCGAGCGCTTGCAGGAGGCCCTGCGCGCGGCGCCCGCCGGGTCGAAGTTCCCCTGGTACGGGCCGCCGATGAGCGTCGCCTCGATGGCCACCGGGCGGCTGATGGAGACCTGGGCGCACGGCCAGGACATCGCCGACGCCCTCGGGGTCACCCGCACCCCGACCGCCCGGCTGCGGCACGTGGCCCGCATCGGGGTCCGGGCCCGCGACTACGCCTTCCTGGTACGGGGGAAGCAACCGCCCACCGAGGAGTTCCGGGTGGAACTCGTCGCACCCGGAGGCGAGTTGATCGCGTACGGCCCCGAGGACGCCGGCCAGCGGGTCACCGGGCCGCTGCACGACTTCTGCCTGCTCGTCACGCAGCGCGCCCACCGTGACGACCTGGCGGTGCGCGCGGAGGGGGCGGACGCGGGCGCCTGGCTGTCGATCGCGCAGGCGTTCGCGGGCCCCGCGGGGGCGGGGCGGGCGCCGAAGGGGGAGCGATGACGGAGCCCCGGCCCGCACCCCTTCGCATCGGCAACGCCTCCGGGTTCTACGGCGACCGCTTCGACGCCCTGCGCGAGATGCTTACCGGCGGCCCGCTCGACGTCCTCACCGGTGACTATCTCGCCGAGCTGACGATGCTCATCCTCGGCCGCGGCCGCCTGAAGGACCCTTCGCGCGGCTACGCCTCCACGTTCCTGCGGCAGCTGGAGGACGGGCTCGGCCTCGCCCGCGAGCGCGGGGTGCGGATCGTCGCCAACGCGGGCGGGCTCAACCCGGCCGGGCTCGCCGACGCGATCCGGGAGCTGGCCGGCAAGGTGGGGGTGCCGGTGCGGGTTGCACACGTGGAGGGCGACAACATCCCCGTACCGGACGGTTTTCTGACCGCGAACGCGTACCTTGGGGGAGCGGGCATCGCGGCGTGCCTGCGGGCCGGTGCCGAGGTCGTCGTCACCGGCCGGGTGACGGACGCCGCCCTCGTCACCGGCCCAGCCGCCGCCCACTTCGGCTGGGGGCCCGAGGACCACGACGCGCTCGCCGGAGCCGTCGTCGCCGGGCACATCCTGGAGTGCGGGACGCAGGCCACGGGCGGCAACTACGCCTTCTTCGGCGACCACGACATCCGCCGCCCCGGCTTCCCGGTCGCGGAGATCCACGCCGACGGCAGCTCGGTCATCACCAAGCACGACGGCACCGGGGGCGTCGTCGACCTCGGCACCGTCACCGCCCAACTCCTGTACGAGACCGGCGGCGCCCGGTACGCGGGGCCCGACGTCACCGCCCGGCTCGACACCGTACGGCTGACGCAGGACGGGCCGGACCGGGTCGCCGTCTCCGGCGTACGCGGAGAGGCCCCGCCGCCCACGCTCAAGGCCGGGCTGACCCGGCTCGGCGGCTGGCGCAACGAGGTCGTCTTCGTGCTCACCGGGCTCGACATCGAGGCCAAGGCGCGGCTCGTCCAGGACCAGTTCGCGGACGCCTTCGCGCGCGCCGGGCGCCGGCCGCGGGAGGTCCGCTGGGAGCTGGCCCGTACGGACAGGCCCGACGCCGACACCGAGGAGACCGCGAGCGCCCTGCTCCGGCTGGTGGTCCGCGACCGCGAACAGGAGTCCGTGGGACGCGCGTTGTCCGGCGCGGCGATCGAGCTGGCCCTCGGCAGCTACCCCGGCTTCCATGTCACCGCCCCGCCCGGGAAGGGCGCGCCCTACGGGGTGTTCGAGGCGCGGTACGTACCGGCGGAGGACGTGGAGCACATCGCCGTACTGCCCGACGGGACGCGCAGGCTGCTGAGTCCTCCCGTACGGACGCGGGAGCTGCGCGAGGTCGAACAGCCGCCGTTGCCGCCGCCGTTGGAGCCCGGGCCCACCCTCCGCGCCCCCCTCGGCCGCGTCGCCGGGGCCCGGAGCGGGGACAAGGGCGGGGACGCCAACGTCGGGGTGTGGGTCCGGGACGAGAACGCGTGGCGGTGGCTGGCGCACGAGCTGACCGTCGACCGCTTCCGCGCGCTCCTCCCGGAGACCACCGGACTCACCGTCGTACGCCATGTCCTGCCCAACCTGCGGGCGTTGAACTTCACCGTGCACGGGCTGCTCGGTGAAGGCGTCGCCGCGCAGCACAGGTTCGACCCGCAGGCCAAGGCGCTGGGGGAGTGGCTGCGCGCCCGCCGTCTGGAGATACCCGTGACCGTTCTGGAGGTGCCCGCATGACCGTCCTGCCCACCGGGCTCGACACCGCGAGCCCCGACTACGCGGCCAACCGGGCCGCCATGCTCGACAAGCTGGCCGAGCTGGAGGCCGCGCACGCCAAGGCGCTGGAGGGCGGCGGCGAGAAGTACGTCGAGCGGCACCGGGGGCGCGGCAAGCTGCTGGCCCGCGAGCGCGTCGAGCTGCTGGTGGACCCGGACACGCCGTTCCTGGAGCTGTCGCCGCTGGCCGCGTGGGGCAGCGAGTACGCGGTCGGCGCCTCGCTCGTCACCGGGATCGGGGTGGTGGCGGGCGTGGAGTGCCTGATCACCGCCAACGACCCGACCGTGCGCGGCGGGGCGTCGAATCCGTGGACGCTGAAGAAGGCCCTGCGCGCGAACGAGATCGCCTTCGCCAACCGGCTGCCGGTCATCAGCCTGGTCGAGTCCGGGGGCGCGGACCTGCCGTCGCAGAAGGAGATCTTCATCCCCGGCGGCGCCCTCTTCCGCGACCTGACCCGGCTCTCCGCCGCCGGAATCCCGACGGTGGCCGTGGTCTTCGGCAACTCCACCGCCGGAGGCGCGTACGTCCCCGGCATGTCCGACCACACGGTCATGATCCAGGAACGCTCGAAGGTCTTCCTCGGCGGACCGCCCCTGGTCAAGATGGCGACCGGCGAGGAGAGCGACGACGAATCGCTCGGCGGCGCCGCGATGCACGCCCGTACGTCCGGGCTGGCCGACCACTTCGCCGTGGACGAGCACGACGCCCTGCGCCAGGCCCGCCGCATCGTCGCCCGCCTCAACTGGCGCAAGGCGCACGCCGATCCGGGCCCGGCCGAGCCGCCCGCGTACGACGAGGACGAGCTGATCGGCATCGTGCCCGGGGACCTGAAGGTGCCGTTCGACCCGCGCGAGGTGATCGCCCGGCTGGTCGACGGCTCGGACTTCGACGCGTTCAAACCGCTGTACGGGACGAGCCTGGTCACCGGCTGGGCGCGGCTGCACGGCTACCCGGTCGGCATCCTCGCCAACGCGCAGGGCGTGCTGTTCAGCGAGGAGTCGCAGAAGGCCGCGCAGTTCATCCAGCTCGCCAACCAGCGCGACATCCCGCTGCTCTTCCTCCACAACACCACCGGCTACATGGTCGGCAAGGAGTACGAGCAGGGTGGCATCATCAAGCACGGCGCGATGATGATCAACGCCGTCTCGAACTCGAAGGTCCCGCACCTCTCGGTCCTGATGGGCGCCTCCTACGGCGCCGGGCACTACGGGATGTGCGGCAGGGCGTACGACCCGCGCTTCCTCTTCGCCTGGCCCGGCAGCAAGTCCGCCGTCATGGGCCCGCAGCAGCTGGCGGGGGTGCTCTCCATCGTCGCGCGCGCCTCGGCCGCCGCGAAGGGCCGCCCGTACGACGACGAGGCGGACGCCGCCCTGCGCGCCATGGTCGAGCAGCAGATCGAGTCCGAGTCCCTGCCGATGTTCCTGTCCGGGCGGCTGTACGACGACGGGGTCATCGACCCGCGCGACACCCGGACCGTCCTCGGCCTGTGCCTGTCCGCCATCCACACCGCACCGGTCGAGGGCGCCCGGGGTGGCTTCGGCGTCTTCCGGATGTGAGTTGAGATGATCAAGAGTTTGCTCGTCGCCAACCGGGGCGAGATCGCCTGCCGGATCTTCCGCACCTGCCGGGACCTCGGCATCGCCACCGTCGCCGTGTACTCGGACGCGGACGCCGGTGCGCTGCACGTCCGGGAGGCCGACACCGCCGTACGGCTGCCGGGCGCGGCCCCCGCCGATACGTATCTGCGCGGCGATCTCGTGGTGGCCGCCGCGCTCGCGGCCGGGGCGGACGCCGTGCATCCCGGGTACGGGTTCCTCTCCGAGAACGCCGGGTTCGCCGCCGCCGTGCAGGAGGCGGGGCTGCGGTGGATCGGGCCGCCGGTCGAGGCGATCGAGCTGATGGCGTCGAAGACCCGCGCCAAGGAGCTGATGGCGGCCGCCGGGGTGCCGCTGCTCGCGCCGGTGGACCCGGCCGCCGCGACCGCCGACGACCTGCCGCTGCTGCTGAAGGCGGCGGCCGGGGGCGGTGGCCGGGGGATGCGGGTCGTACGGGAACTGAGCGACCTGCCGGGTGAGTTGACCGCCGCCGCGGCCGAGGCGCTGTCCGCGTTCGGGGACGGCGAGGTGTTCGCCGAGCCGTACGTGGAGCGCGGCCGGCACGTCGAGGTCCAGGTGATGGCGGACGGGCACGGCGGGGTGTGGGCGCTGGGGACCCGGGACTGCTCGCTCCAGCGGCGGCACCAGAAGGTCATCGAGGAGGCGCCGGCGCCGGGCCTGCCGGACGGGCTGCGGGGGCGGCTGCACGAGGCCGCGGTGGCCGCCGCCCGGGCCGTGGACTACCGGGGCGCGGGGACCGTGGAGTTCCTGGTCGCTCCCGGCGGGCGGCCGTACTTCCTGGAGATGAACACGCGCCTTCAGGTGGAGCACCCGGTCACCGAGGAGGTGTTCGGGCTCGACCTCGTCGCGCTCCAGCTCAGGATCGCGGAGGGCGAGCCGCTGCCGTCCGCCGAGCCCCCGTCGCCGGCCGGGCACGCCGTGGAGGCCCGGCTGTACGCGGAGGACCCGGCGCGAGACTGGCAGCCGCAAACCGGAGCACTGCTCTCGCTGGACGTGCCGGGGGTGCGCCTCGACGCCGGGTACACCGGTGGCGACACGATCGGCGTGCACTACGACCCGATGATCGCCAAGGTGATCGCCCGGGCTCCGACGCGGACCGAGGCGGTGCGGCTCCTCGCCCGCGCGCTGGAGCGGGCGCGCATCCACGGGCCGGTGACCAACCGGGACCTGCTCGTCCGGTCGTTGCGGCATCCGGACTTCGTGGGCGGGCGGCTGGACGCCGGGTTCTACGAGCGGCACCTGCCGGAACTGACGGCCGCGCGGGACGAGGCGTCCGCCCGGCTCGCGGCCACCGCCGCCGCGGTGGCCGAGGCGGCCCGTAACGCCACCTCCACCACCGGGGGCGGCTTCACCCGCTTCGGCGCCTGGCGCAACCTCCCCTCGCAGCCCCAGCTCCGGCGCTACCGCGGCGAGCCGGACGGGGTGGACCACGAGATCACGTACCGCCCGACCCGGGACGGCCTGAGCGTCGGCACGGAGGGCGTCCGCGTGGTGTCGGCGGGCCGGGCGCGTGTCACGCTCGAACACGGCGGCGTCACACGGCACTTCGACGTCTTCCCGGCCGACGGCAAGGTGTACGTGGACACCGCCTCCGGCGCGTACGCCTTCACCGCCCTGCCCCGCTTCACCGACCCCGCCGACCGTACCGAGCCCGGCTCCCTGCTCGCCCCCATGCCCGGCACGGTGGTCCGCCTCGCGGACGGCCTCGCGGAGGGGGCGGCCGTGGTGGCCGGGCAGCCGCTGATCTGGCTGGAGGCGATGAAGATGGAGCACCGCGTCCTCGCTCCCGCCTCCGGCACCCTCACCGCCCTGCACGCCGCGCCCGGCCTCCAGGTGGAGGTCGGCGCCCTGCTCGCCGTAGTCACCGACCCGTCTGAGGAGCAGCCCGCATGAGCACCGTCCTCGAAACCGAAGAGCACCAGGCCCTGCGTGCCGCCGTCGCCGCCCTCGGGAAGCGGTACGGGCGCGCCTACATGCAGTCCCTCGTCAGCGAGGGCGGCCACCCCCGCGAGCTGTGGGCGGAGGCCGCGAAGGCGGGCTTCCTCGGCGTGAACCTCCCCGAGGAGTACGGGGGCGGCGGCGCCGGCATGGCGGAACTATCCATCGTGCTGGAGGAGTTGGGCGCAACCGGCTCCCCGCTCCTGATGATGATCGTGTCGCCCGCGATCTGCGGCACGGTGATATCCCGCTTCGGCACGGAGGAGCAGAAGCGGCAGTGGCTCCCGGGCCTCGCCGACGGCTCCCTCACCATGGCGTTCGGCATCACCGAGCCGGACGCCGGTTCCAACTCGCACCGCATCACCACCACGGCGCGCCGGGACGGCGGTGACTGGCTGCTCACCGGCCGCAAGGTGTTCGTGTCCGGCGTGGACATCGCGGACGCCACGCTGATCGTCGGCCGCACCGAGGACGCGAGGACCGGCAAGCTCAAGGCGTGCCTGTTCATCGTCCCGCGCGAGACGCCCGGCTTCCAGCGGAACCGGATCGACATGGAGGTCCACGCCCCGGAGAAGCAGTTCGAACTGGTCCTGGACGACGTGCGGCTGCCGGCGGAGGCGCTGGTGGGGGATGAGGACGCGGGGCTGCTCCAGCTCTTCGCCGGCCTCAACCCGGAGCGCATCATGACCGCGGCCTTCGGCATCGGGATGGGCCGGTACGCGCTGAGCAGGGCGGTCGAGTACGCGAAGACGCGCCAGGTCTGGAAGGAGCCCATCGGCGCCCACCAGGCCATCGCCCACCCGCTGGCCCAGGCCCACATCGAACTCGAACTGGCCCGCCTGATGATGCAGAAGGCCGCCCGGCTGTACGACGCGGGCGACGACGTCGGCGCGGGCGAGGCGGCGAACATGGCGAAGTACGCGGCGGGCGAGGCGTGCGTGAAGGCGGTGGACCAGGCGGTGCACACGCTGGGCGGCAACGGCCTCACGCGGGAGTACGGGCTGGCGTCGCTGATCACCGGGGCGCGGGTGGCGCGGATCGCGCCCGTCAGCCGGGAAATGATCCTGAACTACGTATCCCACCAGACCCTGGGTCTCCCCAAGTCGTACTGAGAGGCGCCACAGTCGTACGTACGCGAGAGGCCACCTCCCCGTATCGAAGGGACCGACCCACCATGGCGCACGTGTTCCGCAGCGAGTACCCGGACGTCCAGCCGCTCGACGCCGCCATCCACGACGCGGTGCTCGGGCACGCCACCGAGCGGTTCGGGGAGACCGTCGCCCTGATCGACGGGACGAACGAGAGCAACCGCCTCACCTACGCGCAGCTCGACGCCTTCCACCGCAGGATCGCCGCCGGTCTGGCCGCCGCAGGCCTGGTCAAGGGCGACGTGCTCGCCCTGCACAGCCCGAACACCATCGCGTACCCGGCCGTCTTCCACGCGGCGACCCGGGCGGGCGCCACGGTCACGACGGTGCACCCGCTGGCGACGGCGGAGGAGTTCGCGAAGCAGCTCCGCGACTCCTCCGCGCGCTGGATCGTCACGGTGTCCCCGCTGCTCGCGGTCGCGCGCCGGGCCGCCGAACTCGTGGGCGGCATCGAGGAGGTGTTCGTCTGCGACCACGCGGAGGGCCACACCTCGCTCCTGGACATGCTCACCACGACCGCCCCGGAACCGATGGTGGCCGTGGACCCGGCGGAGGACGTCGCGGCACTCCCGTACTCCTCGGGCACGACGGGCGTCCCGAAGGGCGTCATGCTGACGCACCGCTCGATGGCGACGAACCTGGAACAGCTCAGCCCGTTCGTGCCGCTGGGGGAGGGGCACCGGATTCTGGCCGTGTTGCCGTTCTTTCATATCTATGGGTTGACGGCATTGATGAACGCCCCGCTGCGACTGGGCGCGACCGTCGTCGTCCTCCCGCGCTTCGACCTCGCGCAGTTCCTGGCGGCCATCGAGACGCACCGCATCAACGGCCTGTACGTGGCCCCGCCGATCGTCCTGGCCCTCGCGAAGCACCCGGTGGTCGACCGCTACGACCTGTCCTCGCTGGAGTACATCGTCAGCGCCGCCGCCCCCCTCGACGCGGACCTGGCCGCCGCGTGCTCCCGCCGCCTGGGGCTGCCGCCAGTCCGCCAGGCGTACGGCATGACGGAGCTGTCCCCGGGCACGCACGTCGTCCCGCTCGCCGCCGAGAACCCGCCGCCGGGCGCGGTCGGCACGCTGCTCCCGAACACCGAGATGCGGATCGTGTCCCTGGACGACCCGTCCCGCGACGCCCCGCCCGGCGAGCCCGGCGAGATCCTGATCCGGGGTCCCCAGGTCATGAAGGGCTACCTCGGCCGCCCCGACGCCACCGCCGCGATGATCGACCCCGACGGCTGGGTGCACACCGGCGACGTCGGCCGGGTGGACGAGGCGGGCTGGCTCTTCGTGGTCGACCGCGTGAAGGAGCTCATCAAGTACAAGGGCTACCAGGTCGCCCCCGCGGAGCTGGAAGCGCTGCTGCTCGGCCACGAGGGGGTGGCGGACGCGGCGGTGATCGGCGTCCGGGACCCCGACGGCAACGAGATCCCGAAGGCCTACGTGGTGCGGGGCGCGGGGGCGGCGGTGACGGCGGAGGGGCTGATGGAGTGGGTGGCGGAGCGGGTGGCCCCGTACAAGAAGGTGCGGGGGGTCGAGTTCATCGGGACGGTGCCCCGGGCGGCGTCGGGGAAGATTTTGCGGCGGGAGCTGCGGGACCGGGAGGCGGGGCGGGGGAGATCCTGACCCCGGCCCCCGCGCGCCTCCGGGCCCCCCGACGCCCGCCGGCCACGGGGGAGGCGTCGTCACGCGGACGGCTGGGGCCCCTGACCAGCCGATTCCCGGGGGACCGGTCCGGCCGCGTACGCCAGTGGAGGCGCGATCGCCTGCGCGTCCGCTCCCTCACCGACCCACAGGGCGATGAACAGCGCGGCGGTCGCTTCCAGGAGTCCCGCGCGTTCGAGGCCGCCGCCTGCCACGGGTTCGCAGCCCACGTCCCGCACCAACTCGCGCACCCGCGCGAGGGCCGTCTCGTCGTCGCCGCAGACGGGCACGGCCAGGGGCCGCCCGCCGAAGACGGGCGGGCGCATGCGCCACACGTCCTCGTGGCAGAGGTTGAAAGCCTTGACCACGTGGGCTCCCGGCGCGGCCGAGGCCAGTCGCCGCGCGGCCGAGCGGCCTCCCTCCGTCAGCAGCCGGAAGCCCGGGCCGACCGGGTTGGAGCAGTCGAGCAGCGCCTTGCCCTCCAGGGCCGCGTGCAGTTCCCGTGCCACATCCGCTCCCGCCCCGAAGGGCAGCGCGGCCAGCACCACCTCCTGACCGAACTCGGCGGCCGCACGCAGACCGGCGGGCTGCGCTCCGCCTCCGATGCGCCTCGCCAGCCGCTCCGCCTTGTGCATGTCCCGTCCCCCGATGGCCACCTGGTGCCCGGCCCTCACCCAGTGGGTGGCGAGCGCGTCGGCCATGTTGCCCGTTCCCAGTACGCCGATTCTCATCCCGTGCTCCCTCTCCGTGCCTGCTTCGCCGTTCACAGCGACGCTAGAGAGCGGTTCGGGCACCATGTGGTACGTGACGACCGACGCCTTCCTCGCCGACTGCCGCGCCCGCCTCGCTTTCGACCTGCTCTCCAACACCTGGAACGCCGTAGTGCTCTGGGCCCTGCGCGACGGCCCCGGACGCCCGGTCGAACTCCGGGAGCGGATCGGGGGCATCAGCTCCAAGGTCCTCACCGAGACCCTGCGACGGCTGCAGTTCAACGGGCTGGTCGACCGCCGGGCACACCCCGACGCGCCGTCACGGGTCGCGTACGAACTCACCGCCCTGGGCCGGACCTTGCTGGCACCCATCGACGCCTTCGGCGCATGGGCCTTCGAGCACGGCGACGAGGTCATGGCAGCGCAGGAAGCGGCATGCGTTCCCGGACCGCAGTCACCGGCGTGACCCCTCCGGTGACGGGGCGCCCCTGGCCCCCGTCGCAGGCGGCGGAGCGGGCGGCGGGTGGACCCGGTTCTGCCGCCGGGATACGTTCCCTGCGGGGAGCGTGCCGTCCCTGGCGTGATGAGGGCCAGAAGTACGAGGAGATCCGGACGTGACGACGAACGACACGATGACGGGCGCGGTGTCGCCCGCGCGCAGGCGCGCCCACCTGCTGTGGGCGGTCGCGGCCCTCGCGTACGCCATCGACCTGGCGAGCAAGCTGGCGGTGGTCGCGAAGCTCGAAGGCCGGACGACCGTGTCGGTGCTCGGGGACTGGCTGGTGCTGCGGGTCCAGCGCAACCCGGGCGCCGCCTTCGGCATGGGCGAAGCGACGACGATCGTCTTCACCCTGATCGCCGCGGCCGTGGTCGTCGTCGTGGTCCGCTACTCGCGCCGCCTGGCGAGCACCCCGGGGGCCATCGCCCTGGGCCTGCTCCTCGGCGGCGCCCTCGGCAACCTGACCGACCGCCTCTTCCGCACCCCGGGCGGCCTCCAGGGCGCGGTGGTCGACTTCATCTCCGTCCGGGACTTCAGCGTCATGAACCTGGCCGACTGGGCGATCACCTGCGGCTGCGCGGTGGCCGTGGTGCTGTCGTTCCGGAGCTCGCCGGCGACGGGGACGGCTGGTGCGGGGGCGGGGGCACCCCGGTCGTAGCGGGCCGTCGCGCGGCCTGTGGACGAAGAGGCGGTCTCCGTCCCTCGCCCCGCAGCTGTGACCCCCGCCCTACGGCAGCGGCGAGTTCGCCGGCTGCGAGCTTCATGGCGCACTGGTCCTCCGCCTCGATGAACACCTGCTGGCCCAGTGGGCACTGAGGCGGTGTGCGACATCGACCAGTCGGCGTCGTTCCTCCGGCGGATACGCGGGGAGCGCCGTTGCGGACCGCCGGCGGGCGAAGCGTCGTGGACGGCTGGACCGCCCGGGAGTTCCCGACCGGTCAGTCCGGACCGGAGGGGCATCGGACCGGTGTGCTCGGTGCCGGCCGCGCCTTCCACAAGGCTGCGGCGGCGCGCCCGAGCAGCGCACGGCTTCCGCCGGCGGTGAACCCCGGCCCGGCCGTGCTCGACGCGGACTACGGTCCGTCCCATGACGACGGTTACCACGCGCACGGTCACGTACCCGGCCGACGGTCTGACGATGGTCGGCCACCTCGCGCTCCCGGCCGGTGCCGGCCGCCGGCCCGCGGTGCTGCTCGGGCCGGAAGGCATGGGCCTCAGCGACGTCGAGCGGCGCCGGGCCGAGGCCCTTGCCGAACTCGGTTACGTCACCCTGGCCTTCGACCTCCACGGCGGGCGGTACCTGGGCGAACCCGGAGAGATGCTGGCCCGTTGCCTGCCGCTGCTCGACGACCCCGACCGGATGCGCGGCATCGGCCACGCGGCGCTCGACGTGCTCCGCGCCGAGCCGAGGGCCGACCCCGACCGGATCGCCGCCATCGGCTACGGCACCGGCGGCATCATCGCGCTGGAACTCGGGCGCGACGGCGTCGACCTGCGTGCGATCGGGACCGTCAACGGACTGAGCACCGGCCGCCCGGGCGAGACCGCGCGCATCCGCTGCCCGGTGTGGGCCGGGGTCGGGTCGGAGGACCCGATCATGGCGCCCGCGCAACGGGACACGTTCACGGCCGATATGCGGTCGGCGGGCGTCGACTGGCGCTTCACGGTCTACGGCGGCGCCCTGCACGCGTTCCACCACCCCCCGGTCGACCACACCGCCCTCCCCGGCGTCGGCCACCACCCACGGCACGCGGAGCGCGCCTGGCGCGATGTCGTGGACCTGCTGGCCGAGTGCCTGCCGGTGCCGGAGTGACCCGGCCGGCCCGCGCCCGGGCGCCGGGTTACGCCACCGCCGCCCGGACCCCGAGCGCGATCAGGATCGCCGAAGTGGCCCGGGCGGCCGTGCGTGTGAAGCGGGGGGTCCGGAGGATTCGGGTCGCTCGGAGGATGAGGAAGGGCCAGGCCGCCAGCCAGAGGGTGAGCAGTAGGGCTTGGGCCGTGGCCGGGGTGAGGATCTGGCCGGGTAGGGGGTCACGGGGTGTGACGAACTGGGGGACCAGGGTCAGGTAGATCGCCGCCGCCTTCGGATTGAGGACGTTGGCCAGGAACGCCTGGGCGTACACGGAGTCCGTGCGACGCCTCGGGCGGCAGGGGGCCGGCGCCGGCGGTCGGAAGGGCAGGGCCCGGGGTCCTGAGTGGGGTGGAGCGCGGCACGCCGTCCCGGTCAGGGCAACGGCGCCTCCGGGAAGCCCAGTTCGTCCAGGAGGGCGGCGAACAGGTCCTCCACGAAGGTGGCCCGGGTACGGAGCAGGTCCTCGATGTGGGACTGCTCGTCCGTGGTGCGGACGCCGGCCGCCGTCGCCCACGCGAGAGCCCGCGTGGCGTCGACGGGGACCTCGGCGTCCAGCTCAGCGCGCCGGCGGGCCAAAGCCTGCTCGAATGCCGGGGTGTTGCACCACAGGCTCTCGTCTTCCACGTCCTCGGGTGTCTTGAGGACTATGCTCGCGGCGTTGTCCATGTTGAGCCACGCCTGCCAGTGCCGGCCGTCGGGGTCCAGGCCGGTGACGAGGGCAGCGCTGCTGTCGCTGACATGGGCGACGCAGGCCGGTGCGCCGGTCCATTCGACCAGGCCGGACAGCATCTCGTACTCCCAGACGCCGTCCTTCAGTTGCAGGGTCTGCCAGCCGCCCGGACGGGGCTGCCACTCGTGTGCCTCGATGCCCGGCTCAGGGGCGGCGTCTGCGAACAGGGGCGCCTCCAGCAGGGGGCGCGGGCTGCGCGCGAAGACCAGATGACCTGAGAAACCCATGGGCGCACGCTACGGGCCGTCACTGACACCGGTCACGTCGTGGCGGCGGTACGGAGACGACTCGGGGGGCCCGGCCGTCGTGGGCAGGAGGCGCCGGGCAAGCGCGGGCGCCGGGCGACGGTGCTGCGGCTCGACGGGCTGGCGGCGGTGGCGGAGACCGCGTTCGACTCCGCCGGGATGACCACGCTGGTCGCCCGCTGCGAGGGGAGCGACGCGTGCGTGCTGTCCGTCGTCGCCAAGGGCCGGACGGCCGCCCGGCACCGGTGGGCGGGGCCCGCCGCGACGCCGTCCCAGGAGACCGCGCACCAGCACGCCGCGTTGCTCGTCGCGGCGGCCGGCCAGGGCGACGCCCGCGAGATCGCGCGGCTGCTGCGCGACCCGGGCGACCCGTCGGAGCTCCTGATCCGCACCCTGACCGCGCTCGGCCTCCCACCGCTCCCGGTCGGCTTCGGCGAGCGCGCCGAGATCCTGGCCGACGCCCGGGGCACCACGGTCCACCGGGCCCGGTCGCTGTGGCAGGGCATGAAGGACTTCATGAGCGACGAGACCGACCCGAACCCGCCGTTGCAGCTGGACGGGCGGTAGCCGTAAACCCGGTGCCGGCAGCCGCCGACGCCGGGAGACTGGGCGGCATGGATGAGGTCGAGGTCGTCGTAGCCCACTCCGAGCGTACGACCCTGCGCGTCGGGGACATGTTCCTGAAGGTGGACGCCGATCGGGCGCGGATCGCCGTGGAGGCCGAGGCGTTGGCGCTGGCGCCGGTCCCGACGCCGGAGGTGTTGTGGCAGAAGCCGTCCGTGCTGGCGCTCGCCGCCGTCCGGGGCACCGCGCTCGGCCGCCTCGGGGAGCCGTCGCCCGCGTCACCGGAGGCGTGGGCCCGGGCGGGGGCCGCGATCCGGACGCTGCACGAGGCGCCGCTGCCGCCGTGGGCCGGCCGGAGCGTGGACGGCCTGGCGGCCGAGCTGGAGCGGGAGTGCGACTGGCTGCTGGCGCACGAGGTCCTGCCCGTCGACCTGGTCACCCGCAACCGCCGGATCGCCGAGGCGGCACTCCGGCCGTGGGAGCCGGTGTTCGTGCACGGGGATCTCCAGATCACCCACGTGTTCACCGGCGGCGACGACGAGGTCACCGGCATCATCGACTGGTCCGAGGCGGCGCGGGGGGACGCGCTGTTCGACCTCGCCACGCTGACGCTGGGGCACGAGGAGCGCCTGGGGGACCTCGTCGCCGGGTACGGCGCCGACGTGGATGCGGACCTCGTCCGCGCATGGTGGTCGCTGCGCAGCCTGACCGCGTACCGCTGGCTGGTCCAGCACGGCTTCGACCCGGCGGCGCCGGGGTGCGAGCTGGATGTGCTGAGGGCCGCGATGTGACGGGACCCGGGCCTTCTCGGTGCGGCGCGGTCGCCGTCAGGCCGTGGGGTCCCAGAGGCCGTTCGCCTCGCCCCGGGCCAGGTGGTCCGCGTAGATGCCGACCTTCCAGGCGATGACCGAGCGGCACTCCTCCAGGGCCGCGATCTGGGCGTCGACGCGTCGGCGGTGGGTGTCGAGCAGCTGGAGGCGTTCGGCCTCGTTGCCCGGGCCCCGGCGTACGAGTTCGGCGAACCGCTTCAGGTCGGCCAGGGGCATTCCGGATTCGCGCAGCTTCACGCAGATCAGGAGCCAGTCGACGTCCAGTGTGCTGTAGCGGCGCCGGCCGCCGGAGGTGCGGTGCACCGGGCCCACGAGCAGGCCCTCGCGTTCGTAGTAGCGGAGGGCGTGGACGCTGAGGCCGGTGCGGTCGGACACCTCGCCGATGCTCAGGGTGTCGGTGGTGGTCGTCATGCGGTGGAGCGTAGGACTTGATCTAGAGCGAGGTCTAGATCGTAGCTTCGTCTCCATGACCAGCACTGAACAGCAGCCGCTCGGCTCGCCCTTCTCCGCCGCCAGCACCGCCCAGGACGTCACCGCCGGGCTCGACCTCTCCGGCCGGACCGCCGTCGTGACCGGGGGTTACTCCGGGCTCGGGCTCGAAACGACCCGCGCGCTCGCCGCCGCCGGGGCGCGGGTCGTCGTTCCCGCACGGCGGCCCGACGTCGCCCGTGCCGCGCTCGCCGGGGTGCCCGGCGAGACCGAGGTCGTCGCCATGGACCTGTGCGACCTCGGGACCGTACGGGCCGCGGCCGCGCACCTCCGCGAGACGCTGACCGCGATCGACCTGCTCTTCGCGACCGCCGGGGTCATGGCCACGCCGGAGCGGCGCGTCGGGCCCGGGTGGGAGAGCCAGTTCGCGGCGAACCACCTCGGGCACTTCGCCCTCGCCTGCGAGCTGTACCCGCTCCTCGCCGCCGCCGGTGACGGGGCGCGCGTCGTGGTCTACAGCTCCGGTGCCCACGGCATCACGGACATCCGCTGGCACGACCCGCACTTCCGTACCGGATACGACAAGTGGCACGCGTACGGCCAGGCGAAGACCGCCAACGCGCTCTTCGCCGTACACCTCGACGCCCTCGGGCGGGGCGACGGTGTACGGGCCTTCGCGCTCCACCCCGGGTCGATCATGACCGGGTTGCAGCGGGAGATGACGTTCCAGGAGCAGATCGACAACGGCTGGGTGGACGAGCAGGGCACGGTGATCGGCCCCGGCTTCAAGACCCCGTCCCAGGGCGCCGCCACCGGCCTGTGGGCCGCCACCTCGCCGCTCCTGGCCGGCCGGGGCGGCCTCTTCCTGGAGGACTGCGAGGTCGCCGGCCTCTACGACCCCGAGTCGCCCGAGGGCGAGGGCGTGCGCGCGTACGCGGTCGATCCGGGTGGCGCGGCGCGGCTGTGGGAGCTGTCGGTCGCGGCGACGGGGGCCGCGCCGATCGGTGGGTGACCCGGCGGTGGCGGGCGCCGGAGGAGACCGGGCGGTGGGTCGGGCCGTACGGGCTGGTGCTGAAGGCGGGCCGCTGGTACCTGGTCGCCTCGGGGGAGTCCGGGCTGCGCGCACGTACCGGACCGACCAGGTGGCCGGACTGGAGGCCGCCGTGCCCCGCGTCGTCGACTGGCGGCCCATGCTCGCGGCGAGCAGGGACGGTGTGCTGCAAGTCGCCGGAACAGCGGGCGCCCCGGCTCCACTTCGCGCACCATGGTGATGTCCGGGCATCAGTGTGCAGGGGGGAATGTGTCCGAAACCGAGAATCCGGCCGCCGACGCGGCCGCCGGGACGACGGACGCGGCAGCGGCGGGCACGCCGCTCGTCGGGGCCGCGCTCGTCGTCGCGGTCACGGTCATCGCGCTGTGGCTCGGGCTTCTCGCCTGGCTGGCGTTCCACACCGACGCGACCGAAGTCTCCTGGTCCCGTCTGCTCATCGTCCTCGGCTCGGTGGAAGCCGTGGCGTTCGCGGCCATCGGCGCCCTGTTCGGCACGACGGTGCAGAGGCAGCGGGTGGCCGATCTGGCGGCCCGCACCGAGGCCGCCGAGTCCCGTGCGAGTGCCAACGAGACAGCGGCCCTCAACGGTCACAGACTGGCGGCGGCGGTCCAGGCGACCCGAGCTCCCGGCAGCGGGCCGGACACGGAACAGCTGTCGGCCGACGGCCGGTCCGGCCAGGATCCCCTGCTCGAACTGGCCAACCGGCTGTTCCCGGACTGAGGCGCCGCCGTGGACCCCATCGGAAGGCTGGTGCGCGACGGTGAGCCCGTCGCGACGGCGGTCGTGCTCACCGCCGACGGACTCGCCGCGACAGCCGCCCATGTCCTGACGTCGCACCGGGCCGCGCGGTGGACGTTCGAGCCGATCGCCGCGCCGGGATTCTCGTTCCCCGTCGACTGCTCGCCGCCCTCGGACAGCGCGGCCGACGTGGCGCTGATCCAGGTACGCGAAGGCGATGACTGGGACCCGATGACGCTCACCCCGCATACGAGCGCCACCCCCGGCGACCCGGTCCACCTGCGCGGATTCGCCGCGTCCCGCGACCACGACTCCGGCGTCGGCCACTACGTCGGCACCACGGCGCAGAACGGCCGGGCCTGGGTGAAGGTGAGCTGCCGGCACGCGCAGCCGGGCATGAGCGGTGCACCGGTGCTGCTCACCGGCACGGGCAGCGTCATCGGCATCGTGTCGGCCCGTCTCAACTCGGCGAACTGGAACCGCGACACCGTGCTGCTCGCCCCGGCCGGGCAACTCGTCGCGCTCGCCCCCGAGCGGCTGCGACTGGCCGCACCCGTCCACCGATACACCGACGGCACACTTCGGCTGTCGTGGTTGCGCGGCGCTTCGAGGGAACTCATTCTGGAATCCGATGACTTCACCGTCTCGCTGGGCCGCAACGTACACAACCGGGTGTATCTGCCGGACCACCGTGACAGTCGTTTCCACGGTCATCTCTCCCTGGTCGGTGCCGCCTTGACCTACCAGCATCTGGGCTCGCACCCTGCGTTCCTGGCGGGCGCCACACGTCAGTTGAAGCTCGCCAAGGGGGACTCCTGCCCGGTCGGGGACAAGGACCGGCTGAGCGTCGGGAGCGGAACGATGCTGGTGGAGTTCTCCGCGCCCGACCTGTTCGACCCGAACGCGCACGTGACGCCGGAGGCGCCTGAGTGAAGGGGTGATCAGTCAGTTGGACGCCGATTCCCGCACCGACCTGACGGCCGCCGGACCGTACGAGCCACCTCCGCCGCTCTCCGGCGCGCCCGCTGCCATCGGCGAGGTGCTGTCCGACCGCTGGTCGGTGGCGGAGATCCGGCGCGGCGGGCAGGCATGGGTCCTGTCGACGACCTGGAGCGCGCCGGCCGCCGCGCGATCAAGGTCCCGCTGTCCGGCGCGCTCGTCGGCGACGACGAACTCGAGATGCTCCTCAGGCTCGAACCGCACCGGCACACCGTCACCACGCTGGGCGTGATTGATGTGCGCGGGCGGCCGGGCATCGTCTTCGACTACGCGCCCTCCACCCTGACCGACCTGATCCGGATGGGGCACGGGCTCGCGCTGACCGGACTCCTCCAGCAGGTGTGTGCCGGAATGGCGCATCTGTCCCACGTATTCGAGGTGGCCCACCTCGATCTCAAGCCGTCGAACGTCCTCGTGGACGAGGCCGGTCACGCCAAGGTCGCCGACTTCGGCCTGGCCCAGCGGGTGCGTATTCAGGACGGACGCTTCGCGGGCGCGCGGGGTGGCACCTGGGCGTACGCCGCGCCCGAGGTGCTGCGGCGGGAGCCCTGCGACACCCGCGCCGACATCTTCTCCTTCGGCGTGCTCCTGTACGAGGCGTGCACGGGCAAGCTCCCCTACCCCTTCGCCCTGGCACCCGACCCGGTCACCCAGCGGGCGCAACTGCTGGATTACTACGCGTCCCCAGGCCCGAAGCATCGGCAGACAGAGCTCTACTACTGGGGGCAGTCCGTGCTGACCCAGGTGCCCGTCACCCCGCCCGGTGAGGGCATCAGCATCCTCTTGTCGAGTTGTCTGCAGCAACACCTGTCGGAGCGCCCGCAGTCGTTCACCATGCTCGCCGAGATGCTGGCCCGAGCCGTCCGGAGACCGCCGGTCGAAGCCCTGGCGACTCCTCTCCCCCCGATCGACCAGCAGCGCAGATCGCTCTCGCTGGCCCAGGTGCTGATCCGGCTCGACCGGCTCGACGAGGCCATCAACGAGCTCAACCGCTTGCTGTCGACGCCCTTGCCCCCGGCCCTCTTCGAGGCCGCACGGCAGACGGCGGTGCAGGCGCTGAACGCAGCCGGGCGGCATGCCGAAGCGACCGAACTAGCAGATTGGCGGTGACCTCCATGCGTCGGTTCGAACTGGCGGAATGGAAACGGAGCCCACGCCTCACGGACCTGCGGAACACGGTGGTGGGGCTGCTCGCGGAAGGGCGGCACCGTACCGCGCTGGACGAGGCCCTGCGCGGCCTGCGGCGTGATCCGGAGCACCCCGACGGGCTGTTCGTGGCGCTCTCGGTGCTGGCCCAGAGCCGCACGACGCGGCTCGCGTCCCCCGAACCCCTGACAGAAACGCAGCAGTGGAACGCGCTGCTGGCGCCGATCACGACGACGTGCTCGGCCTGCGACAGCCGCTGGTACTCGACGCACGCGGTCCTGTTCGCCGACAACGATGTGCAGATCCACCCGACGAACCCCATCGGCCTGCAGTGCCAGAAGTGCCGGTACACGCTGTGCAGGGACTGTCTGAAGGCGCAGAGGCCGGTCTCGCACACGGCCACCGTCGACGCGCCGGAAGTGGTCGCGGGCTCCTGCGCGAACACCGGCTGCGGCGGCCGGGGACTGTCCGCACCGGTTCTCCCCACCGGCCGCCCCGACGTGACCCCCATGGATCCGGACGCCATCGAGGGCGTGCTCGTGGTACGGGACGGCCCCATCCGCCCGACGACGGACGAGGCCCTCGCCGTGGTGACCAGGTTCCTCCCCCTCATCCCCGATGACGCGCCCCTCCTCCACATCCGCAGGGCCCGCCCCGGCACGATGGGCGACGACTCGGCCCGCGACGGACTCGCCCGGGCCCTGCTGCTCGACCTGGAACGCGAAGGCGTGCTGGCCCCCGCCGCCTGGGGACGGTCCAGGCGCATGCACGTCCTGGCGGGGCCCGGAGGGGACGCCGACTACCTGATCGTCCCGGTCCGGAGGAGCCACGGGGGCGTATCACCGGCCGCACCGCACGACGCCTCCCGCCCGGGTACGTACACCTACCTCTTGCAGATCCTGCCACTGCGAGGAGGCTGGGCGACGTTGCGCGACCCACGTACCGGAGACTTCCACGAGGGCACATTCGGCGCCCTCTCGGCACCGGCCGGATCGCTGCCCGGCGTCGCCCAGGAGATCATCGAACGCTTCGCGCGCATGGGGCGGTCGCGCCGCGTCATGTTCTTCGAGGGCGACCGCACACAGCATCAGAACCTCACCACGGACGACGTGTACGGCATCGTCACGGAGGGCAGTGCATCCCTTTCGCCGTACTCCGAGGGGCCGTGACGGGCCAGGCGGAGGCGGCGCACCGCCCGTGGGACGACCACCCGCCGCTGACGACCCGCGCTCGCCCGAGGCGGTGTTCGCCTCTCGGGCCCCGCCGAGCCGAATCATGCAAGCGCGCTTGATTGTTCTCGTCCCTGCTGCCACGCTCGACGCGACGGCCGGCAGAGAAGGAGATCACGAGGATGAGCCCGCTCGCACCGCCCGCCCACGTGCGCGGCGTCACCACCCTCACGCTCGACTCGCCCGCCCACCGCAACGCCCTCAGCGCGGGCCTCGTCGCCGCGCTGGCGGACGCGCTGGACCGCTGCGCGGACGACGCGGACGTGCGGGCCGTCGTGCTCACCCACACCGGCACCACCTTCTGCGCGGGCGCCGATCTGCGCGCCCCGGCCGATCCGCACGACTTCGTGGCCCTGATGCGGCGGATCGTCGCGCTGCCGAAGCCCGTGGTGGCGCGGGTCACCGGGCACGTCCGGGCCGGGGGGCTCGGGCTGCTCGCTGCCTGCGACATCTCCGTCGCCGGGACCGGGGCGACCTTCGCGCTCACCGAGGCGCGGCTCGGGCTCGCGCCCGCCGTGATCTCGATGCCGCTGCTCCCGCGCATCGACCCGCGTGCCGCCGCCCGCTACTACCTGACCGGCGAGAAGTTCCACGCGGACGAGGCCGAGCGCATCGGTCTCGTCACGATGGCCGCCGATGACGTGGACGGCTCGGTCGACGGCGTATTGGACGATCTGCGGCGGGCCTCGCCGCAGGGGCTGGCGGCCTCCAAGGCGCTGGTCACGGCTAGTGTGCTCCAGAGTTTCGACCAGCACGCCGAAGACCTCATCGCCCGCTCCGCCCGGCTCTTCGCCTCCGACGAGGCCCGGGAGGGGATGACGGCCTTCCTCGAACGACGGGACCCCGCATGGGCGTTGTGACTCCGGGCGGCACCGGCCCGGGCCCCAAACAGGACCGCAGCCGCGCCACCCGCCGGCGCCTCCTGGAGGCCGCGGTGGCCTGCCTCGCCGAGCACGGCTGGGCCGGGTCCACCGTCGCCGTCGTCGCGGAACGGGCCGGGGTCTCGCGGGGCGCGGCCCAGCACCACTTCCCCACCCGCGAGGACCTGTTCACCGCCGCCGTCGAATACGTCGCCGAGGAACGCTCCGCCGCCCTGCGCGCCGTCCCCGACCAGGACCGCGCCGCCGTCGTCGCCGCCCTGGTCGACCTCTACACCGGGCCCCTCTTCCGCGCCGCCCTCCAGCTCTGGGTCGCCGCGTCCAACGAGGAGCAGCTGCGCCCCCGCGTGACGGAACTGGAGGCCCGGGTGGGCCGCGAGACCCATCGCATCGCCGTCCACCTCCTGCGCGCCGACGAGGCGAGGCCCGGCGTGCGGGAGACCGTGCAGGGGCTGCTCGACATGGCCCGGGGGCTCGGCCTCGCCAACGTCCTCACCGACGACACCGCCCGCCGCCGCAAGGTGGTCGCGCAGTGGGCGGCGCTGCTGGACGGTGCGCTGGGCTGAGAGCGCCGCTCAGGCCCGTACGGCCGTGATCCGCAGGCCGTGATCGGTCCGGATGCTCAGCGTCCTGCCGTCCCACACCACCGGCAGCGGGGCCTGCCGCGTGTCCACCGGTGAGCCGGGGTCCACCTCGCCCGACTCCGCGCTCAGGCCCCATCGCAGGGTGACCGCCGCCTTGTCGCCGACCGTCGCGGGCAGGCCGGACGCGGCCCAGACGTCGTCCATGTCCCGGCCGTCGAAGCGGACCACCAGCCCGCTCCCGGCCAGCTCGAACGAGCCCGTCTCGTCGCCCCCGTCCAGGCTCCAGCGGCGGCCCTTGATCTCGATCCGCCGCCACTCGTCGTGGGCCTGGCCCCGAGGCTCGTACGAGAGGTTCCACGCGCCGCTCACGAACGCTTCGAGCGCCGCGCCGGTCACCGTCGGCCTGGGGGCGGGGCGGCCCGGTGAGCCGCCGGAGCCCTTGTCCCTGCCGCAGGCCGCCAGGGCGACCGTAACGAGCCCGATGCCCCCGTACCGCAGCGCGTCCCGTCTTCGGACGATCTTCCTCAACTGCCGCATCTCGTCGCGCATGCGCACCCCCGTCTTCCCCTGATTCGGGCCGGTCTGTCACGGTCCGGGAGCCAGAGTGTGGCGCAGGAAACACCTTGGTGTCAGCCGAACGCCCGTATATCGTCCGGACCATGACCAGCAGCTCCACGCCCCCCTTCCCCCAGCGCCTCGAACTCACGGGTGAGGGCCTCGTCCTGCGCGACTGGACCGAGGACGACCTCGACGCCATGCCGGAGCTGTTCGACCACCCGGACATCGCGTACTGGACGCCGATCGTCTCGCCGTTCGACGCGGAGGCCGCCCGCACGCGGCTGGTGAAGGCCCGGCAGCTGCGTGCGGACGGCACGGCCGTCCTGCTCGCCATCACCCTCGACGGCGGCGCCCCGCTCGGCGAGGTCATGCTGCGGCGCGCCCCCGAGGGCACCGAGCTGGGTTACGCGGTCGGCCCCGCCCACCGCGGGCAGGGGCTCGCCGGGCGGGCGGTGCGGGTGATGGCCGCGTACGCCTTCGAGGAGCTGGGCGTCGACCGGGTCATCCTGGAACTGGAGGCGGAGAACGCGGCCAGCGTCGCCGTCGCCACCGCGAACGGCTTCCGGCTGCTCGGCGTACCGCTCATCGAGGGCGAGGAGAAGGGGCGTCCGTACGCCCTCCAGACCTGGGCACTCGACCGGGGCTGAGCCCCCGGTCGACGTCCCATGACGGCCAGCGGAGGCTCGTGCTGCCCCGGCACCCCAGGGCCTGTTCAGTCCGCGTACCCCGCGACCTCCCGCGGGCTCCGCGCTCCCGGGCCCACGTAACGCGCCGACGGGCGCACCAGGCGGCCCGTGCGCTTCTGCTCCAGGATGTGGGCCGACCAGCCCGCCGTACGGGCGCACGTGAACATCGACGTGAACATGGGCGCCGGGACCTCGGCGAAGTCCAGCATGATCGCCGCCCAGAACTCCACGTTCGTCGCGAGCACCCGGTCCGGGCGCCGCGCGTGCAGCTCCTCCAGGGCCGCCTTCTCCAGCGCCCGCGCCACCTCGTAGCGGGGCGCCCCCAGCTCCTCGGCGGTGCGCCGCAGCACCCGGGCGCGCGGGTCCTCGGCCCGGTAGACGCGGTGGCCGAAGCCCATCAGCCGCTCGCCCTTGTCCAGCGCCTTCTTCACGTACGCCGTGGCGTCGCCGGTCCGCTCGATCTCCTCGATCATGCCGAGCACGCGGGACGGGGCGCCGCCGTGCAGCGGGCCCGACATGGCGCCCACCGCACCGGACAGCGCGGCCGCCACGTCCGCCCCGGTCGAGGCGATGACCCGGGCGGTGAACGTCGAGGCGTTCATGCCGTGCTCGGCGGCGGACGTCCAGTACGCGTCGACGGCCTTCACATGCCGGGGGTCCGGCTCGCCCCGCCAGCGGATCATGAACCGCTCCACGACGGACTCGGCCTTGTCGATCTCCCGCTGCGGGACCATCGGCACGCCCTGTCCGCGCGCCGACTGCGCCACGTACGAGAGCGCCATCACGGCGGCCCGCGCCAGGTTGTCGCGGGCGGTCTCCGCGTCGATGTCCAGCAGCGGCTTCAGCCCCCAGACCGGGGCGAGCATCGCCAGCGCGGCCTGCACGTCGACCCGGATGTCACCGGAGTGCACGGGGATCGGGAACGGCTCGGCGGGCGGCAGGCCGGGCTCGAACGCCCCGTCCACCAGCAGCCCCCACACCTGGCCGAAGGGGACGTGGCCGACGAGATCCTCGATGTCGACGCCCCGGTACCGGAGCGAACCGCCTTCCTTGTCGGGTTCGGCGATTTCCGTCTCGAACGCGACGACTCCTTCGAGTCCGGGTACGAAGTCGGACATCAGGCGGCTCCCTCGGTTCGACGGTTGCGCCGGGCGGACCTTCGGCTCGTCCGGCCGCTGCGGCAGGATGGCACCGTGCCCACCCCAGACTCCTCCTTCGATTCCACCACCGATCCGGCCGCGATGCGCGAGCAATACCGATCCGAGACCTTCACCGAGGACTCCCTCGCGCCCGACCCGATGGACCAGTTCGCGCGCTGGTTCCGCCAAGTCGCCGCCGGCGGCATGCTCCACGAGCCGAACGCCATGGTGGTCTCCACGGCGACCCCCGAGGGCCGCCCCTCCTCCCGCACGGTGCTGCTGAAGATGTACGACGCGCGCGGCTTCGTCTTCTTCACCAACTACGGCTCGCGCAAGGGCCGCGAGCTGACGGCCAACCCGTACGTCTCGCTGCTCTTCCCCTGGCACCCGCTGGCCCGCCAGGTCATCGTCACCGGCACCGCGGCCCGCGTCTCCCGCGAGGAGACCGTCGCCTACTTCCGCACCCGCCCGCACGGCTCCCAGCTCGGTGCCTGGGCGAGCGACCAGTCGGCGGTGATCGGCAGCCGCGAGGAGCTGACCGCCCGCTACGAGGAGTTGTCGGCCCGTTACCCGGAGGGCGAGAAGGTCCCGGCGCCCCCGCACTGGGGCGGCTTCCGCGTGGTCCCCGAGACGATCGAATTCTGGCAGGGCCACGAGAACCGGCTCCACGACCGGCTGCGCTACGTCCGCGAGGGCGGCGGCGAGGGCACGTGGCGGGTCGAGCGGCTCTGCCCGTAAACCGCCCCCGACATGCGGAAACCCGCAGGCTCTGGTCCCTCCTTGCGGAGGAGCCGGCCGGATCTACCGGCGAGCCTGCGGGTCGGTGACTGCTTGGGTTTCGGCAGACAGTCCGCCGAGGTGCACGATGTGCGACGACGGGCTGTCAGCCCGCAGCCACCTCACGAATCCGATAAGACTGCACTTTTCGGATCACCTCCTTTCAACGTGTACGGACAGCTTAGGAACCCCTCCGGGCCCGCACAACCGAATTAACGGCGGACCGATTTCGGGGAAAGTCCCTGTGCCCCGGGTCACGTTCGAGTTCAATGGTCTGACGTGCGGCTATGGCGGACACCTCTCGCAGGGGGACCGGGATGAGTGCTTCCACGAGCAGGGGGACGGCCGGGGCGGAACTGCTGGCGGCCCTCCTCGACGGCATGGACGCGGCGCTCTGCGCCTTCGACGCGGACGGCACCGTCACCCACTGGAACCGCGAGGCCGAGCGCGTCCTCGGCTGGTCCGCCGACGAGGCCGTGGGCCGGCCCGGTCTGGCCGGCTGGGCGGTGCGCCGGGCCGACGCGGACGAGGTGCGGCGGCGGCTGATGGCGGTCATGGACGCGCCGGGGCGCCAGGTCCACGAGTTCGCGCTGCTGCGCAAGGACGGCGGCCGGGTCCTCGTGCGCACCCAGTCCGCCGGGGTCCGGGGCGCGGACGGGAAGCCGGCCGGGGTGTACTGCGCGTTCAGCGAGGTCCACGCCCAGATCGACCTGGAACGGGCCATCGCGCTCAGCGAGGCCCTGTTCGAGGACGCCTCCTGGGGCGTCGTCCTGGTCGACGTGGACCTGCGCCCGACCGTCGTCAACGCCCACGCGGCCCGCGCGCTGGGCGGCGGCCGTACGACGCTGCTCGGGCGGCCCCTCGGCGAGCTGATCGTCCAGGGGGTCGAGGAACTGGAGGGCGCCCTTCAGCACGTCCTGGCCGAGGGGGCGCCGGACGCGCCCGCCGAGCTGTGGGTGACCCTGCGCGGCGGTGAGGGCACCCGCCGTCGCTGCTGGCGCAGCGGCTTCCTGCGGCTGGCGTCCCCGCTCACCGAGGAGCCCGTGCCGCTGGGCGCCGGCTGGGTCTTCCAGGACGTCACGGAGGCCCGGCTCGCCGCCCAGGAGGCGGACCGGCTGCGCTTCCGCTCCAACCAGCTGCACCGCGCCTCGCGGTCCGCCGCGGAGTGCGAGGACCCGATGGAGGCCGCGATGGCGTCGCTCGACTTCGCGCTGGCCGGGTTCGCCGACCACGCGCTGGTGGACCTGGTGGCGGGGGAGCGGCTGGTCCGGGCGGCGGCCACCCCGGCCGACGCGCCGGGCCCCTGCCTCCCGGTGGCGGGCGGTGGCATCCCGTTGCGGTACGCGCCGGGCCACCCGGCCCTCCAGGCGGTGGACCGCACGGGCCCGGTGCGCACATCGGCGGGAGCGGGGCGTACGGACGGCGAGTGGGCGCGGCAGCGGCAGTGGCCGCCGGACGCGGTGCACGCGCTGTGCACGGTGCTGCGGAGCCGGGGGCGGACCCTGGGCGTGGTGACGTTCCTGCGCTCGGCCCACCGCGCCGCGTTCGAGCGCCCGGACGCGATGTACGCGGAGAGCGTGGCGGCCCGGGTGGCGGCGTCGGTGGACCTGCACCAGCTGGGCGGCCCGGCCGCCCTGTGACCCGCCTCAGTGCCGGTAGAAGATCCGGTCCGCGTACCGGGCCATCACGCGCCCGTTCCACTCGTGCCCGCCGTCGACGTTCCCGGACCGCAGCAACGGCGGCTCGATGCCCCGTTCCAGCAGCCGCTCCGCCGCCGCGGCCATCATGCTCTGCATGATCGCGCTGGTGACCACCGTGGACGCCGGCGCGAACGGCGCCTCGATGCCGTCCACCTCCAGCTCCGCGTCGCCGATCGCGATCT
Organism: Streptomyces sp. NPDC016469; assembly: GCF_040632905.1. NCBI lineage: Bacteria > Bacillati > Actinomycetota > Actinomycetes > Kitasatosporales > Streptomycetaceae > Streptomyces > Streptomyces sp. NPDC016469. The sequence continues at coordinate 158,962 of NZ_JBEYCQ010000007.1, read as the reverse complement.
TGCTGTCGAGGACGATGTCGCAGTGGTCCCGCAGGAAGCCGCCCGAGCTGTGCCGGGACCGGGTCTCCTCCGCGTACGCGACCGAGGTGACGCCGATGACCTTCAGCCCCAGCGCGCGGGCGTTGAGCGCCATCTCGACGGGCAGGGCGTTGCGCCCGGAGAGCGAGATGATCACGAGCACGTCGCCGGACTTCGCGGGGCTGGAGTCGAGCACCGCGCCCGCGAGGCCGTCCACGCGTTCCAGGGCCGAGCCCAGGGTCGCGGGCATGACGTCCACGCCGAGGGCCCCGGGGACGGCCATGAGGTTCATCAGGGCGAGCCCGCCCGCCCGGTAGACGACGTCCTGCGCGGCGAGCGAGGAGTGGCCGGCACCGAAGGCGAAGAGACGGCCGCCCGCCTCGACGGTGTCGGCGATCGCGGCACCGGCGGCCGCGATGTTCCCGGCCTCCTCGTCCCGCACCCTCCCCAGCAGGCCGATCGCCGCATCGAAGAACTGACCGGCCAGCTTGCTTTCGCTCATCGAGGAGGACCTTTCCGGCGGGGTGGGATGTCCATGGGGGCGTCCGTAACGCCGATCACGTTGCGGTCTGGACCAGTGACCTGTCAATACCGCACGGCCCCGGTGGCGACGGCGAGGCACGGTTCCCCGCCCGATGCGTCAGAATTGACGTCAGGGCCAGCGCACGACTGCATCGAGGGGCACGAATGTCCGGACTGATCGACACCACGGAGATGTATCTCCGCACCATCCTCGAACTCGAAGAGGAAGGCGTGGTCCCCATGCGCGCCCGGATCGCGGAACGGCTGGACCAGAGCGGTCCGACCGTCAGCCAGACCGTGGCGCGGATGGAGCGCGACGGCCTGGTCCAGGTCGCGGGCGACCGGCACCTGGAGCTGACGGAGGAGGGCCGCCGCCTCGCCACCCGCGTCATGCGCAAGCACCGGCTGGCCGAGTGCCTGCTGGTCGACGTGATCGGCCTGGAGTGGGAGCAGGTCCACGCCGAGGCGTGCCGGTGGGAGCACGTGATGAGCGAGGCGGTCGAGCGCCGGGTGCTGGAGCTGCTCCGCCACCCGACGGAGTCGCCGTACGGGAACCCGATCCCGGGCCTGGAGGAGCTGGGTGAGAAGGCCGAGGCCGACCCGTTCCTCGACGAGGGCATGGTCAGCCTGTCCGACCTCGACCCGGGCAGCGACGGCAAGACCGTGGTGGTCCGCCGGATCGGGGAGCCGATCCAGACGGACGCCCAGCTGATGTACACGCTGCGGCGGGCGGGCGTGCAGCCCGGCTCCGTGGTCAGCGTGACGCAGTCGCCCGGCGGGGTGCTGGTCGGCAGCAGCGGCGAGGCGGCGGAGCTGGACTCCGAGGTCGCCTCGCACGTCTTCGTGGCCAAGCGGTAGCCACCCGTTCCGGGGAGACCGTTCGAGACCGTTCCGGGAGACCGGGCACCGGCAGCCGCCGGTGCCCGGTTTCTCTTTTTCCGTACCGAACCGCAGCGCTCCGGCGCGGACCGTGCCAGGCTGTGGCGGAGGGGTGGCTGAGCGTGCCGGCCGCCGCCCGTGCCGCCGGGGAGGGGAGCTGCGATGCACCCGTCGTACGCAGACAAGCGGATGGCCCCGGCGCCGCAAGGCGCCGGGGCCTGTCCCTCCCTGTGCCCGACCTGGAGCCCCGAGCTCTCGAGGTCGGTCCCGCGAGCCCTCATCCCCGAGTGGCCCGCCTCCTGCAGAACATCTCCCCGCAGCTGTCGTCGTCAATCCTGGGAAGCAGTCACTCGAACGAGCGGTGTTGGCTGGCAGATCCCGATTTTCGAATAGAGGTTCGATAGTCTGGCCGATACGACCACCCGGTGACCCAGGGAGAGAAGGGGGTGCCAGAAGCTATGGCGCGGCGCATCGAAGTGACCGGATCGGACGGCGTACGCCTCGCGGCCTGGGAGTTCGCCGACCCGCCCGGGGCGGGCGCGGACGGCGCCCCGGCCCCCGCCGTCTTACTGCTGCACGGCCTGATGGGCCGGGCCTCGCACTGGGCGTCCACCGCCGGCTGGCTCGCCGAGCGGCACCGGCCGGTCGGCCTCGACCAGCGCGGCCACGGCGACAGCGGGAAACCGGCCGACGGCCCCTACACCCGCGACGCCTACGTGGCGGACGCCGAGGCGGTGATCGAACAGCTGGGGCTCGCCCCCGTCACCCTCGTCGGCCACTCCATGGGAGCGCTCACCGCCTGGCAGCTCGCCGCCAAGCGCCCCGACCTGGTCCGCGCGCTCGTCGTCTGCGACATGCGCGCCTCCGCGCTCGGCGCGGCCTCGCAGCGCGAGTGGGAGGACTGGTTCGGGAGCTGGCCGCTCCCCTTCGCCTCGCCCGACGCCGTGCGGCGGTGGTTCGCCGAGGAGGACCCGTGGGTGGAGCGCCCCAGCCCGTCCCGGGGTGCCTTCTACGCCGAGGTGATGACCGAGCGGGACGGCGGCTGGTGGCCCGTCTTCTCCCGCCGGCAGATGCTGGAATCCCGCGCCACGTGGGTGTTCGACGCCCACTGGGAGGAGCTGGCCCAGGTCAGATGCCCGACGCTGGTGCTGCGCGGGCTGGACGGCGAGCTCGGCCGGGCGGAGGCCCAGGAGATGGTCCGGGTCCTGCCGCGCGGTCAGTACGCCGAGGTGGCCGACGCCGGCCACCTCGTGCACTTCGACCAGCCGGAGGGCTGGCGCGCCGCGGTCGAACCCTTCCTGGAGCAGCTGTCCGAGGACGCGCGGGACGACCGCGAGCCCGTATCCCCGTAAGCCCTGGTGCGCTCAGCCTTTGCTGACCGCCGTCAGGATCTCCGGCAGCCGCATGGCCATGCGCGGGGCCGCCAGGCGCAGACCGCCCCAGGCGATCAGTGCCCCGTACACCGCCCCGGCCGGCAGCAGCAGCCACAGCAGGTCCGTCCGGTCCGTGACGTGCAGGGTGATCGTCAGCGCGATCACCGGGGCGCTCAGCACGGCCGCCGAGACCATGCCGCCGAGGATGGAGATCCAGGCGAGTCCGGCCTGCCCCGGCGCCACGTTCTTGAACGCACCCTCCTGCGGCACCGAGTACGGGAAGCTCACCGAGGCCACCGCGCCCGTCGCCAGCATCGCGCCCAGCAGCGCGAACGACAGGCCGATCACCCCCGCCAGCAGCTCCCAGTCGCCGAGCAGCGCCGCCGTCACGACCGCCACGAGCACCGTGTACGGAAGCGTGATCAGGAGCAGCGCCAGGGCCCGGGCGCGCAGTTCGAGGTACGCGTCCCGGGGCGAGGAGACCGTCTGGGCGACCATCCAGAACGCGGAGGTGTCCTGCCCGAACTGGTTGTACATCTGCATGCCGAGCATCCCGGAGGCGAAGCAGGCGAAGTACACCGTGCCCTGGCCCTGGATGGCGTTGATCAGCGGGACGATCAGCCCGATCGCCAGCGCGGTCACCCAGGCGGCCTTCGTCTTCGGGTCCCGAGCCACGTACCGCAGGGCCCGCTGCATCACCGTGCCGGTGCGGCCCTCGGGGAGCAGGGCCCACAGGCCCGCGCCGGCCCGGCCGGACCTCTCGCGGTCCGGCCCGGCGGCGGCGGTCGTGGAACCGTCCGGCGCGGTCATCAGCTTCGTCAGGCTGCGCTGCCACAGCCACAGCAGCACCACCAGCGCGGCCGCCGCGATGAGCAGCTGGACGACGGCCCGCCCGTACGCCCCCTCGGCGGCGGAGCCCACGGACCCGATCGCCGAGGCGGGCGGCAGCCAGCGCACCACGTCTGCCGCCGGGTCGAGCGAGGAGAGCCCGCCGGCTCGGCCGAGGCGCTGGGCGCCGAAGTTGACGACCTGGATGCCCACCGCGATCAGCAGGCCGCTGAGGACCGCCAGGTCCCGGCCCTTGCGGGAGGTCAGCAGCCGGGTGTTGGCGGCGGCGACCGCACGGGCCAGGGCCACGCAGACCAGCAGGGTCAGCGGGACGGCGAGCACCGCGAAGACCACCGCGCCCGCCCCCTCGGCCAGCGCGGCCACCGAGCCGGCCGCCAGGCACAGCGTGAACAGCGGGCCCAGCCCGATCAGCGAGGAGACCAGCAGCGCGACGATCAGCGGCCGGGGCCGCAGCGGCAGCATCACCAGCCGGGTCGGGTCCAGGGTCTCGTCGCCGGCCGAGAAGAACAGCGGCATCACGGCCCAGCCGAGCGCCAGTACGGCGGTGAGCAGCACCACCACCGAGTCCGCGTGGGCGTGGCCGCGCAGCAGGATCAGCCCGACCAGCTGCCCGGCGGCGATGAGCAGCGCGCCGGCGACCGAGGCGATGTAGGCGGCCCGGCGCCCGGACGACTGGCGCAGCCCGTTGCGGAGCAGGGCCAGCTTGAGCCGGGCGAATACGGGGATCAGTGCCCTCGCACCGGTCGCGGCCCCGGTCCGGGGGCCGGTGCCGGCGGGGGCGTCGAGCACGCTCATCGGTCGCCGCCCAGCCAGTCCAGGGTCGCGCCGGTGTCGCGGTCGCCCGCGCCGACCAGCTCCAGGAACGCGTTCTGGAGGGAGGATGCCTCGCCGCGCACCTCGGCCAGCGGGCCCTGGGCGCGGATGGCACCGGCCGCCATCACGGCCACCCAGTCGCACAGCGACTCGACCAGCTCCATCACATGGCTGGAGAAGACGACGGTCGCCCCGGACCGTGTGTAGCGCTCCAGGACCTTGCGGATGGTCTGCGCCGAGACCGGGTCGACGCCCTCGAACGGCTCGTCCAGGAAGAGCACTTCGGGGTTGTGCAGCAGGGCGGCGGCGAGCCCGATCTTCTTCCGCATCCCGGTCGAGTAGTCGATGACCAGCTTGTGCTGGGAGCCCGCCAGGTCCAGCACGTCGAGCAGCTGGGTCGCCCGGCTGTCCACCTCCTGGCCGGGCAGCCCGCGCAACCGGCCGGTGTACGCGAGGAGTTCACGGCCGGACAGCCGCTCGAAGAGGCGCAGGCCCTCGGGCAGGACGCCGATCCGGGACTTCACCTCGACCGGGTCGCCCCAGACGTCGCGCCCGCCGATCTCGATCCGCCCCTGGTCGGGCCGGAGCAGCCCGGTGACCATGGAGAGCGTGGTGGTCTTCCCCGCCCCGTTGGGCCCCACCAGGCCGATGAACTTGCCCGCGGGCAGGTCCAGATCGATGCCGGCGACCGCGGTCTGCTCGCCGAACCGTTTCCACAGCCCCTGGACCCGCACCGCGGGCGGCGCCGCCCGCGATGCCTCCGCCCGGTCCGTTCCGTCGCGTTCCGCCCGGTCCGGCATGTGCACGCCTTTCGAAGTCCCCGTACGTACGTGTCGTACCCGGGGACCACCCTACGAAAGACGCTCCTGGGCCGTGTGCGGAAGGTCCCGTCCGGCCCGCGACGCCTGGCGCGCGTCGGCCGCCGCCCGGCCGCAGGCGTACGCGAGCGGGCCGATCAGCTCCTCGACCTCGGGCAGCCAGCGGTTGGCGGTCGTGGGGGAGCGGGCCCACTGCACCGCTCCGACCCCGCCGACCCGGGTCGGGGGCGCGATGACGTAACCGCCCTCGCCGACGCCGCGCAGGCCGATCGACGCGGCGTTCCACCCGGCCCGGCGGACCAGGTCCGCCGCCTTCGCGGCCGCGCCGGGGTGCACGAAGAACTGCATGCGGCGGTCCGGGGTGCGGGTGACCGGCCCGAGCGGCAGGCTCATCCGCTCCATCCGGGCGAGCGCCAGGAAGCCCGCCGACTCCGGCACGTCGACGGCGTCGAACGCGCGCCCGGTGGGCAGCAGCACCGCGGCGCCCGGCTGCCGGCTCCACATCCGGCGGGCCGCCGCGCCGCTGCCGGTGGCCCCGTCCGCCCAGTCGTCCCGGGCGGGGTGGGCGCCGGGCGCGGCGCACGCCTCCTCGCCGCACGAGCACCGCCGGCCGCCGCCGGACGGCTCCAGCCAGGTGCCCGGGCACACGTCCCAGCGCCTCTCCTCCGTGTACCGCACGGCGGCGTCGAGCAGCTGCTCCACGCGCTGCCGGGGGACCTGCGCGGCTTCCATGACTCCGATCGGCTCTTCCACGTCCAGCTCAACTACGGGCTTCACGAAGAGTTACGGCCGCCCGGTGCGCGGTTCCGCATACGGGGCGCACGGATGCACGGGCGGGGGCGCGTGGGAGAGGCACGGGCCCTGGGCGGGTAGCTGGTTACGGGACGTCCGGCCGGTGCGGTCCGGCGCGGCATTTTAGTGACCGGCCGTGACGAATGAGGTAAGTCGCGCGGAAAGTGACCAACACGATGAATCGGCGCATTTCTCAGGCATATGTCGGGCAGTGATCCCGCCACCTATCACTGCGGCCTCAGGGGGATACACATGGCAGCCAGGCCACTCGTCGCACGTCAGCCGAACGAACGGCTCCAGGCGCTCATCCAGGAAGCCGGATGCTCCAACGCGGGCCTGGCCCGCCGGATCAACATGGTCGGGGCCGAACGCGGCCTCGACCTCCGCTACGACAAGACCTCCGTGGCCCGCTGGCTGCGCGGCCAGCAGCCCCGCGGCCGGGCGCCGGGCACCATCGCCGAGGCGCTGGGCCGCAAGCTCGGCCGCACGGTCACGATCGACGAGATCGGCATGGCCAACGGCAAGAACCTCGCCTCGGGCGTCGGCCTCCAGTTCGCGCCGACGGTGATCGGGGCGATCGAGCAGGTCTGCGAGCTCTGGCGCAGCGACGTCGGCCGGCGCGACTTCCTCACCGGCTCGGCGGTCGCCTCGTCCGCGCTCGTGGAGCCCAGCAGGGACTGGCTGATCACCGGCGCGGACCCGCAGGTCGCCCGGACCGCCGGGTCCCGGGTCGGGATGCCGGACGTGGAGGCGGTGCGGGCGACGACGGCCGCGCTGGTCGACCTCGACCACCGCTTCGGCAGCGGCCATGTGCGCCCGGTCCTCGTGCACTACCTCAACAGCGTGGTCTCCGGGCTGCTTTCGGGGGCGTACCGCGAATCGACGGGCCGTCAGCTGTTCGCGGCGGTCTCCCGGCTCACCGAACTCGCCGGCTACATGGCCATCGACACGGGCCAGCCGGGCCTCGCCCAGCGTTACTACATCCAGGCCCTGCGCCTCGCGCAGGCGGCCGGCGACCGCGCCTACGGCGGCTATGTGCTGGCCGCCTCGATGAGCCACCTCGCCGCCCAGCTCGGCAACCCGCGCGAGATCGCCCAGCTGGCGCGGGCGGCGCAGGAGGGGGCGCGCGGCCGGGTCACCCCGCGCGCGGAGGCGATGTTCTACGCGGCGGAGGCGCGCGGCCACGCGCTGCTCGGCGACGCCCGCACCTGCCTGGAGACCGCGGGCCGGGCCGAGGCCGCCCTGGAGCGGGCCGAGCCGGACAGCGGGGACGATCCGGACTGGATCGCCCACTTCGACCACGCCTACCTCGCGGACGAACTCGCGCACTGCCACCGGGACCTGGGGCAGGCGGAGGCCGCCGCCCGCCGGGCGAAGGAGTCCCTGGACGGCCACCCGGAGTCCCGGGCCCGGCGCCGGGGCATCGGCCTCGCGCTGCTGGCCACGGCCCAGGTGCAGCTGCGGGAGGTCGAGCAGGCGTGCCACACGGGGACCCGGGCGATGGAGCTCCTGGGCACGGTGCGTTCGACCCGGGGCGCGGAGTACCTGGAGGACCTCCAGCAGCGACTCCTGCCGTACGGGGACGAGCCCGCGGTCCGGGAGTTCGGGGCGCGCCTCGAACTCCAGGCGGCCTGAACCGGCCGGGTGGTCCCTCAACTGCGTCTCACGGGGCCGCGGCGTTACACCCTGTGTCACAGGTGGGCAGCGGACGGCGGGCACTTGGCGCACCGCGGCCGCCACCCGATAGCGTGAGTCGACGATTACCTAGTTGACACGCACGTAGGAGTCCCGGTGACACAGAGCGGACAGGGCGACGAGCAGCAGCCCCCTGCTGTACGACCCGCGCACGAGGGTGTCGTGCTGCCCTCGGACGGCGGCGAGCCCTGGACGCCCGGAAGAGCGGCGGACCAGGCGCCCCCGGCCGGCGGCCGGCCGTGGGGACAGGCATGGGGCCCGCAGGACGGCGGGCAGGGCGCGTACGGACAGCAGCCGCAGCAGCCGTACCAGGCGGGCCCGCCGCAGCAGCAGGGCCCGTACGGGCAGCAGCCCGGCGGGTACGGACAGGACCAGGGCGCCGCGTACGGCGGGAACCACGGGGCCGCGCCCCTGCCGCCCGCCCAGCAGCAGCCCCACCCGTACGCGCAGCCGCTGCCGCCCGAGGCCGGCGCGGTCCCGGGCGGGGACGCCGACGCCACGCAGTACATCGCGCCGGTCCCCGGCGGCCCCGCGCGCGGCGGGCTGCCGCCGGAGAACCCCGCGGAGTCCACGCAGTTCCTGGGCCGCGCCGCGCAGGCCCCGCAGGGTGGCGGCGGGGACGCCGAGGCGACCCAGTACATCCCCCCGGTCCCCGGCGGTGCCCCGTACGGCATCCGGCCCGGGGCGCCCGGCGAGCGGCAGCCGCCCGCCGAGTTCGACAACCTCTTCCGCAGCGACGAGCCCGAGGGCGCGACGCAGCAGATGCCCCGGTTCGACCCGAGGCAGCAGCCCCCGTACCAGGGGCCCCCGCCGCAGCAGCCGTACCAGGCGGGCCCGCCGCCGCAGCAGGGCTTCCAGCAGCCGCCCCCGTACAGCGGCCCCCAGGGCGGGCTGCCGCAGGACGAGGGCGACGGCGGGCGGCGCAAGAAGTCCGGCGCGGTGCCGCTGATCGCGGCCGTCGTCGTCGGCTGCGCGGTGATCGGACTGGGCGCCGGCGCGCTGATGAGCGGCGGCGACGACGACAAGGACGGCAAGCAGCCGGTGGCGTCCGCGAGTTCACCGGCCGCCGGTGAACCGTCCGAAAAGAAGGAGCAGCCCGCCGCCGACCCGGCGAAGCCGCAGGCCGAGGAGTTGGACAAGCTCCTCGCGGACAGCAACAACAGCCGTGCCGCGGTGATCGGGGCGGTCGAGAAGACCAAGTCCTGCACCGACCTGGACACGGCCGTCTCCGACCTCAAGGGCGCCGCCAAGCAGCGCCGCGAACTGGTCACCCGGCTCCAGGCGCTCTCCGTGGACAAGCTCCCGGACCATGACCGGCTGACGGCCGCGCTCACCACGGCGTGGCAGGCGTCCGCGTCCGCCGACGACCACTACGCCGCCTGGGCGGCGCAGGCCAAGAGCAAGAAGGTCTGCAAGCACGGGCACGCCAAGACCACCTCGCACACCCAGCAGGCCACCGTGAAGAGCGGCGAGGCCAGCAAGGCGAAGCAGGAGGCGTCCGGGCTGTGGAACAGGATCGCGGAGAAGTACGGCCTGACGAAGCGCCAGTCGACCGCCCTCTGAGCGGGCGGGCCCGCTGGACCGGCCCGGCGCGCCCGCGCCGGTTCAGCGGGTGGCGCTGGCCTCGGCCAGGGTCTCCGTGACGTCCACGAAGTCCTTCCGCGCGGCGACGAGCCGCCCGTCCCGCACCACCTGGAACGTCACCTTGCTGTTGACGACGCGCGGGTACGACCGCGAGCCGATCATGTCCTCGTAGCGCCAGCGCAGGACGGGCGTGAGGCCCCCGGTGTCGGCGCGGACGCCCTGGCCGAGCGCCCGGGTGAGCTTCGACGCGGTGATCCCGGACTCGTGCATCGACTCGATGACCGACTTCAGCGCGGTGTACGCGATCCACGTGGTCTGCACGCCCGTGTCGTCCGGATCGATCCGGTTGTCGCCGAAGGCGTACTCGCGGATCACCTTCCGCATCGGGTCCCACCTGGCGTCGCGCGGGGGCGGGTACCAGCCGGTGACGTACGCCCCTTCGAACGGGCTGTTCCGGCCGCCGGTGCGGTCGATGAGCGGCTGCCCCACACTGCCGAGCACGGAGGCCACGCGCACGGTGGCGCCCTCCGGTTCCAGCCGCCGGAACGAGTCGAAGAAGGTCTCCGTGCGGTCGCCCAGCACGGACGTCACGCACCCGCCCGCCCCGCCCGCGCCGGACAGCGCGCGTTCCGCTTCCGCGTCGTACGAGGTGGCGCCCTCGGCGGCCGGTATGTCGAGCGGCACGGGCCGTCCGGCGCCCTTGAGGCCGGTGCGCAGCAGCCACGCCTGGCTGTCGCCGGCCAGCGTGTCCGGGCGGACCAGCGAGACCCGGTCGCAGTCGTGGGACAGCTGCTCGGCGGTGCCGGCGAGCAGCGCGGACTGGCCCCCGGTCACCGGGTAGGACGCGTAGCTGCGGAACTCCTCCTCGGAGGCGCCGTAGCCGCCGATGTACGGGATGCCGGCGACCTCCAGCGGGGCCATGAACGCCCGCCCGTGCCGGCTGTACGAGCCGACGACCGCGACCGCCTTCTCCTCGACGGCCTTGCGGGCGCAGTCCCCCGCCCCGGTCCAGGCGTCCTGTTCGTCACAGGTGACGACGCGCAGCTCGTGCCCGTCGATCCCGCCCCGCGCGTTGATCCAGCGTCCGTACGCCTGCGCCATGGCGGTCATTCCCGCCATGTTCTCGGCCTCCGGCCCCGCCGCGCCGCCCGGCGCCCAGGTCACGACGGTGACGGGCTCCCTGGAGTCCCCCGATCCCCCAGGGAGCGCGCCGCAGCCGGACAGCAGCAGGGCCCCGGCCGCCACCGCACCGGTGAGCAATCCGAAGGGGCGGGAGGGGAAGGGGCGTCGCCGTCCGGTCATGGACCGAGACCCTTCCCCGCCCCGGGTAACGCCGTGGTGTGGTGCCGTCAACGGCCGGTGACGTCACCGTGAACGCCAGGGGCCGGTCATGGGCACCGAAAAGGGAACGTACGATCGACAACCGTGCAGCAAGGTTCCGAGAACTCTTCCCGTCGCGGCCGTCGCTCCTCCACCATGGGCGGCATGCCGCTCAACGACCTTCCGTGGTGGCGCTGGCGCAGCAACGTGCGCTCGGCGCTGCACATGCTCTCCGACCCCGTCTTCCACCGCGACTGCTGGCTGGCCGGCCGGGAGGGGTACGGCGACGTCACCGACGCCGTGTACCGCCTGGTCGAGGACACCTGGCTCGACAACTGGTCCGCCGAGAAGTACGTCGGAACGATCTTCCGGGACGCCACCGAGGCCGCCCTCGTGGACGCCGCCGTACTCCGGGTGCTGCGCATCCTGCACCAGGTCGGAGCGGACGCGCCCGTCTCCGTCTACCTGGAGCACCCGGGCTGGCCGGAGGCCGTCGCAGCCGCCCGCGAGGCGCATGTGCTGCTCTCCGCCAACGACGGCGAGGACCCCGACGCCCCGCCGCGCTCCCTGGACGTTCTCCGCATTCTGACCAGGTCCGCCTGACCTCGCGAGGGTGTGGCACGCTACGGGGATGACCGCGCCGCAGCCTGCCCCCGACCAGTACGTCCTCACGCTGTCCTGCCCCGACAAACAGGGCATCGTGCACGCCGTGTCGAGCTACCTCTTCATGACCGGCTGCAACATCGAGGACAGCCAGCAGTTCGGGGACCACGACACCGGCCTGTTCTTCATGCGCGTCCACTTCTCGGCGGGCACCCCGGTCACCGTGGACAAGCTGCGGGCCAGCTTCGCCGCGATCGGCGACTCCTTCGCCATGGACTGGCAGATCCACCGCGCATCCGAGCGCATGCGAATCGTGCTCATGGTCAGCAAGTTCGGCCACTGCCTCAACGACCTGCTCTTCCGGTCCCGGATCGGCGCCCTGCCGGTCGAGATCGCCGCCGTCGTCTCCAACCACCCGGACTTCGCCGAGCTCGTCGCCTCGTACGACGTGCCCTTCCGGCACATCCCGGTGACCCGCGACAACAAGGCGCAGGCCGAGGCGGAGCTGCTGGACCTGGTCCGTGAGGAGAACGTCGAGCTGGTCGTTCTGGCCCGCTACATGCAGGTCCTCTCGGACGACCTGTGCAAGCAGCTCAGCGGCCGGATCATCAACATCCACCACTCCTTCCTGCCGAGCTTCAAGGGCGCCAAGCCCTACCACCAGGCGCACGCCCGCGGCGTGAAGCTCATCGGCGCCACCGCCCACTACGTCACCGCCGACCTGGACGAGGGCCCGATCATCGAGCAGGAGGTCGAGCGCGTCGGCCACGGCGTCACCCCCGACCAGCTGGTCGCCATCGGCCGGGACGTGGAGTGCCAGGCCCTGGCCCGCGCGGTGAAGTGGCACGCGGAACGCCGCATCCTGCTCAACGGCCGCCGCACGGTCGTCTTCGACTGAGCCGGGCGCTCAGAGCCGGCTGAGCGAGGCGGCCGCGAACAGTACGTCGCGGATCGCCTCGCGGTCCCCGCGCTGCCCGGCCGCCGCCTCCACGGGCGGCACGTGCCCCGCCACCAGCCGGCAGAACTCCACCCCGTCCAGCGCGACCTGCGCCACCGCGTGCTCGGCGGACCCGAGGGCGGCGGGGGAGTCCAGCGCGATGTACCAGTCGCCGCCGCCCGAGCCCTCGATCTCCAGGTGCAGCGAGCGCCCCGGGGCCCCGGCCGACACCAGCCGCCTCGCCGGGCCGGCGAGCCCCGCCCGGCGCCGTACCGCCAGCGCCCCCGGCAGCAACCGGACCGCCAGGTCGATCATGCGGTGCAGATGTCCGGCGGACGGCGGCTCGTACGGGTAGTCCACCGCCTTCGCGATATCCCGCGCGTGCACCCAGCACTCGAAGGCCCGGTCGAGCATCGCGTCCTGCAACGGCAGCGCGGAGTCCCCGTACGGCACCGACAGCTCCGACGCCCCGCGCCGCGCGAACGACACGGTCCGGATCAGCGTGTGGCTCTGCTCGCGCCACGGCTCACGGACCGCGCGGGTGGGCGGGCGCCGGACGGACGACCAGTAGGCCTCGGTGCGCGCGGTCGGCGTGAGCGGAGCGCCCGGCAGCGGGTCGTCGAGCCCGAGCGCGGTGCCCACCAGGCCGTCCACGCTCATCAGGTGCCCGATCACCCCGGCGACCGTGGTCCGGCGGCCCGCCTGCCGCTCGTCCTCGAACCACTTCAGCCGCACCGGGGCGTGCCACTCGGCGGCGTCGATGTCCCGCAGCAGCGCGTCGAGCCGCGCCGTCTCGGCGTCGTACGGGGCGGCCCAGTCGGGCACCGGGATCTTCGCGGGGCGCCGGCTCAGGCAGCTCTCCAGCACCCGGGCCCGCAGCAGCGGATCGAGATCCAGGCTCCGGTCGGTGTGCAGCAGCCCGACCGCGTCCCGCAACCGCAGCGCCTCGTCGGCACAGGGCGCGCACCCGGTGAGGTGCGCCTCGACGGCCTCGGTCTCCTCGGCGGAGCACGCGGCGAGCGCCCAGGCGCCCAGGAGGGCCTGCAGCACGCGGTGGGGGAGGACAGGGGCGGGGGCCGCGTCCGGCGGCGCCACGCGCCCCAGGCGGCCGAAGTCGTCCGCGGCGGGCCTGGGCCCCGGTATGCGCCGGGCACCGCGCACCTCGTCGCGGTCCTCCTCGTCCCGTTCGCCGCCCGCGCCGCCGCTCACAGCGCTCTCCCGTAACCGGGCGGCGGGGCGCCCTCCACCGGCCGGGTCCGCGCGGTGGCCAGCAGCTGGAGCCCCAGGCGCAGCCGGCGCCGCGCCTCGTCCTCGGTGACGCCGAGGTCCGCCGCGGCCTGCCGGTAGTCGCGGCGCTGCACGTACGCCAGCTCCAGGGCGGCCCGCAGCGGTGCGGGCATGGAGGCGACGATGTAGTCGGCCCGGGCCGCGGCGGTGGCCCGGCGCACCCGCTCGTCCAGGGCGTCCGGACCGCCGGGATCGTCGGGGTCCTCGTCGTCCGCCGCGCGGCGCAGCCGCCGCACGGACTCGCGGTGCGTGAGGAAGGCCAGCCAGGCCCGCATGGAGCCCTGCTTCGCGTCGTACATGTCCGGGTTCTCCCAGACGTAGCCGAAGACCTCGCGCGTGACCGCGCCGGCCGCGTCCTCGTCGTCCAGCATCCGGTTGGCCTGGCTGTGGACGAGGGCGGCGAACCGGTCGTACATCTCGCCGAGAGCGGCGGCCTCGCCGCGCGACAGCCGCTGCTGCATCCTGCGGTCCCAGCGGGGTGGTGCGTTTTCGGCCATCTGCCCCCCAGCCCTCCGCCGTCGGACCTGTGCGTCCCTGTACCACTCGTCCTGTCCGAATGTAGTCCGCCGCCTCCCCGGAGCACGCCCCTTTACGACAAGTACGTCCTGGGAACACGCCGTCTTTGCGAGACGGGTGTTTCGCGAGGGACGTACGGGGGCAGCCGCCAGGGGAGGAACGCTAACTTCCGGATCCCCGGGCTGCCCCGGAATCCCCGGAACGAGAGGCCCAGTCGCGTGACCCTGAAAGTCTCGGAGACCGAGCGGGGCGGATGGACCGTGCTGCACATAGGCGGCGAACTGGACCTGCTGACTTCGGCCACCGTCCGCCAGTCCGTCCACGAGGTGGTGGCCGTGGGCCGCCACGACGTCGTGCTGGACCTGTCCGGTGTCCAGTTCTGCGATTCCAGCGGTGTCGGGGTGCTCATCGCCCTGCGCCGCCTGATGCGGTCCTGCGGCGGCCGTCTGCGCCTGATCCTGCCCGCCCGGGGCGCGGAGGAGGGCTCCCACGTCAACCGCGTGCTCGCCGCCCTCGGCGTGCGCCGCTTGTTCGAGGTCTACCCGGACCGGGACGCGGCCGTGGACGAGGAGGCCGAGCCGCTGACGGCCTGAATCCGCCGTCGCCGCACCGGCTCGTGCGGAGCTGTCACAGGGCTGAGCCGGGTAAGTGACACGTGACGGCCGCGGGCGTCGTACGCTCCCCGCATGGACAGCGCAGAGTATGAGCGCAAGATCGCCTTCCGCTTCGCCGCCTTCGACCAGGACGGCAACGGATACATCGATCGCGCGGATTTCAACGCCGCCGCGGCCCGTCTGCTGACCGAGTTCGGTACGACGGCCCGCTGCGACAAGGGCCAGGCGCTCTACAGCGGCGCCGAGGCGTTCTGGCAGGGCATGGCGGGCATCGCCGACGTGGACGGGGACCAGCGCGTCACCCGTGAGGAGTTCGTGGGCGGGGCGGTGAAGCGCCTGCGCGACAACCCGGAGCGGTTCGCGGAGATCGCCCGCCCGTTCCTGCGCGCGGCGCTCGCGGTGGCGGCGGGGCCGTCCGGCGACGGCAGAGCACCGGTGCAGGCCGTGGAGCGGGCCCTGAAGGTCCTCGGGGCGAGCCCGGACGCGGCGGCGTTCGCCGCGCAGAGCCTGGACACGGACCGGGACGGCGGCGTCGTCGAGGAGGACGCGGTGGCGGCGCTGGCGGCCTACGTCACGGTGATCGAACCGGACTAGCGCCGGTCAGGGCCCGGTGGCGGCTGTGCCATGGGCACTCCGCCCCTGGGCGTGACGCAGCGCGACCGCCGGTCACCGGTACCGGCTTGTGTCCTTTGCGTGATTCGTCACGGCGTGGAGTCGGCGCCCGCCTCGGGTACCCTCCGTGGGATGCGAGTGGTTCTGGAACCTGGCGGTCCGGACGCGGCCTGTGCGGCGCGTCGGGTCCGGGTGAGGTGCTGTTCGACTCTCCGCAATGTGCGTCGCACAGTATGCACCACGCGTACTCCTTCGCGCTGGAATATGCCCGAAGCGCTTGTTGCGGTGACTGTACGTCAACCATGCTGTCGTGCAAGGGAATCACGTTCCGTGACCCTTTGGAGGCGCGAGGCGATGTGTCCGCCGGTTCGGATGGTGTGAGCGGTGCAGGTGCTTCAGGTTCAGTTGGAGGTCGGGCCCGACCCCGCGGAGGTCGGACGGGCCCGCAGATGGGCGCGCTCACGGCTCGCCGGTTCCGGCGTGAGAGACGACGAGCCGCTGGCCGAGACGCTCATCCTGCTCATCTCGGAGCTGGTCACCAACGCGGTCGTGCACACCGGCTGTCCGGCCGTGCTGCGCATGCTCTTCGGCCCGGCGGGCGCCCCGGGCGGCGCCGGGACCGTGCGCGTCGAGGTGGCCGACGCCAGCTGCCGCCCGCCGCAGCAGCGGCACGCGCGGGGTGAGGACACCGGCGGCCGGGGCCTGGAGCTGGTCGACGGCCTCGCCGACCGCTGGGGCTGGCAGCCGGAGGGCGCGGGCAAGCGGATCTGGTGCGAGGTGGACCGCAGCGTCCCGCTGATCCAGGTCCAGCTCCAGCCGGGCGCCGAGCCCACGCACGCGGTACCCCAGGGCGGCTAGACCCGGTCGCCCGCCGTCGAGCGGAACGTGCGGCGGTACACCGTCGGCGAGACGCCCAGCGCCGCCTGGAGGTGCTGCCGCAGCGACGTGGAGGTGCCGAAGCCGGCGTCCCGGGCGACCTGGTCGATGGACAGGTCCGTGGACTCCAGGAGCCGGCGCGCCAGCTCCACGCGCTGCTGGGTGAGCCACTGCACGGGGCTGACGCCGACCTCCTCGCGGAACCGCCGGGTGAACGTCCGTACGCTCATCGACTCCTGCTGGGCCATGTCCCGCAGCAGGATCGGCCGTTCGAGGCGGGCCAGTGCCCAGGCCCGCGCGGTCGTCGTCGTGGCGTACTGGGTGTCCGGCACGGGCCGCTGGATGTACTGCGCCTGGCCCCCGTCCCGGTGCGGGGGCACGACCGTGCGCCGGGCGACGTCGTTGGCGACGGCGGTCCCGTGGTCGCGCCGCACGATGTGCAGGCAGAGGTCGATTCCGGCGGCGACCCCGGCGGAGGTCAGCACGTCCCCGTCGTCGATGAACAGGACGTCCGGGTCGACCCGGACGTGGGGGAAGAGCCGCTGGAAGTGGTCGGCGGAGGCCCAGTGCGTGGTGGCGGGGCGCCCGTCGAGATACCCGGCGGCGGCCAGGACGTAGCTGCCGGTGCAGATGGACACCATGCGGGTGCCCGGCCGGATGTACGCGAACGCGGCGGCCAGTTCATCGGTCAGCCGGCCTTCGGTGTAGACGGGGCCCAGCTCGTAACTGGCCGGGATGACGACCGTGTCCGCCGTGGCCAGGGCCTCGGGGCCGTGCTCCACGACGATCGAGAAGTCCGCGTCCGTGCGGACGGGTCCGGGCGGCCGGGCCGAGCAGGTCACGACGTCGTACAGTTTCCGCCCCCGGTTCAGCGGCTCGGAACCGAGCGAGCGCCCGAAAATCCTCTGGGGGATGCCCAGTTCGAAGGGAAGCAGCCCGTCGAGGGCGAGAACGACGACCCGGTGCGGCACAGCGGACTCCCTTCGGCCCGGCGAGGCCCTGCGAAAAGGCCCTAGCTGGTATAGACCATAAGCTGATACATGTCTCCGGTGTGAAGGAAAAGTCAGCAGACTCCGTGCGCATTCCCGCCACGGACCCCCAGGCCGCCCTCGGCGGCCCGTCCCCTCTCCCGCCCCCGCCGCCCCTGTTCGAGGCGCCCGGCAGGCAGCTCTGGAACCGTCACTTCAGGCTGTTCTTCGTCGCCCGCACCGCCGCCGTCTTCGGCGACGGCATGATCCCCGTCGCCCTCACCGCAGGGCTCCTCGGCGCCGGCCGCCCGGCCTCCTCGGTCGGTTACGCGCTGGCCTGCTGGATGGGCCCGCTCGCCGTGTTCGTCCTCTTCGGCGGTGTCCTCGCGGACCGGTTCACACCGCGCCGCATGATGATCATCGCCGACGCGCTGCGCCTCGTCGGCGCCTCCGTGCTCGCCGTGACCTTCGCGACCGGCAACCCGCCGCTGTGGGCGGTGTACGCGCTCAGCTCGGTGGCCGGTGTCGGCGCGGCCCTGTTCCAGCCGGGCGTCGCCTCCACCGTGCCGCGCGTCGCCCCGGACGTGCAGCGCGCCAACGCCGTGCTGCGCGTCTCCGAGGCGCTGATGACCATGGCGGGCCCCGCCTTCGCGGGCCTCCTCGTCGGCCTGGCGAGCGCCGGCGCGGTCTACGCGGCCAACGCCTCCACCTTCCTGGTCTCCGGGGCGTGCCTCTTCCTGCTCCGCCTGGCCCCGGCCCCCTCGGACGAGACACCGCGCGGCTCGTTCCTCGCCGAGCTGGTGGACGGCTGGCGCGAGTTCACCGCGCGCAGCTGGCTCTGGGGCGTGATCGCCGTCTGGACGGTGTACGGCTTCGCCGTGCTCGGCCCGATGCTCCCGCTCACCGCAGTCCGCGTCACCGAGGCGCACGGCTCGGGCACGTACGGCGCGATGATGGCGGTGAACGGCGCGGGCAGCGTCGTCGGCGGCCTGCTCGCCCTGCGCCTGCGCCCCCGTCGCCCCCTCGCGGCGGGCGCCGTCGCGCTCACCGGGGTGTGCGCCAACCTCGTCGTGCTGGGTCTCGGTCTCTCCGTACCGGCTCTGGGCGCGGGGCAGTTCGTGGCGGGCGCGGCCTCCGCGTTCTGGCTGGTGATGTGGTCGACCACGGTCCAGACCCACGTACCGCCCGAGTCCCTGAACCGGCTGCACGCGTACGACGTCGCCGGCTCGCTCCTGATGGTGGCGGCGGGCCGCGCGCTGGCGGGTCCGCTCGCGGATCAACTGGGCGCGCCGGAGGTGCTGTTCGCCGGGGCGGTGGTCAACATCCTCGCGGTGGCCGTACTCCTCGCGGCCCGCCCGGTCCGCCGCCTGGAACGCATCGGCTGAGCCGGTCCGGGGCCGCTACTTGGTGCGCGCCCGCTCCTCGGACTGCTGCATCTCGATGACGCGGAGGACGTGTGCGCTGGTCTGCCGGCGCACACTTCCGGCGACGAGCAGCCCCGTACCGGCTACCGCGAGCGGGGCCGAAATGCCGAGCAGGGTCAGTTGCTCGGGCATGGTGGTGTCCATCTTGCAGATGGACGAGGCGCGGAAGCAGTACATCCTGTCCTCCGTGTCCCAGATCAGGAAGCCGACGCGGACCCACAGTGCGCAGGCGACGAGCAGCAGCAGGGCACCCCAGCCCTGCATCAGCGAGGACCCGTGGTTGAAGCGCTGGCGTTCGGCCCACTGCATGAAGTTCCCCCGGGGAGCTGGACGGAGCGGCGTGCGCGCGGGTGCGGCCGCCGGGCGTCGCAGATCGTACGCGCATACGGACGGCGCCGGGACGGTGGCCCGATTCTTGCGAACCGTGTCCCTCGGGCCACTCGTAGGGAGCGGGGCCGCGACCGGATGCTGGGCGGGTGAATCCGACAACCGAGAGCGCCGTCCCCGTCGCCCCGCTGCCGAACGCCCCCCGCACGCCCGGCCGGTGGCGCGTCCACCGCGCCTGGATCGTCGCCGCCGTCACCTTCGTGACGATCATCGGCGGGGCCGCCTTCAATTCCCTGCCCGGTCTGCTCTTCGACCCGCTCCAGGACGAGTTCGGCTGGTCGCGCGGGGAGATCGGGCTCGCCGTCTCCCTCGACATGGCGCTGTACGGGATCACCGCGCCGTTCGCCGCCGCGCTGATGGACCGGTTCGGCATCCGCCGGGTGGTGGCCGTGGCGCTGAGCGCGGTCGCGGCCGGGGCGCTGGCGAGCGTGTGGATGACGGCCGCCTGGCAGCTGATGCTCTACTGGGGCGTCCTCGTGGGCCTCGGCACGGGCTCTATGGCGCTCGCGTTCTCCGCGACGGTCACCAACCGCTGGTTCACCGCCCGGCGCGGTCTGGTGACCGGTGTCCTCACCGCCGCCGGCGCCTCGGGACAGCTGGTCTTCCTCCCGCTCTGCGCGTGGATCGTGGACCGGCACGGCTGGCGCCCGGCGTCGGTGACGGTGGCGCTGGCCGCCCTGGTCGTCGTCCCGTTCGTGTGGCTCCTGATGCGCGACCACCCGGCCGACGTGGGGCTCGCCCCGTACGGCGGGGAGTACGCCGAGAAGCCGGCGCCCGCGCGCGGGGCGGCGGGCCGGGCCGTCCGGGTGCTGTTCGACGCGGCCCGCACGGGCCCGTTCTGGCTGCTGGCCGGGTCCTTCGCGATCTGCGGCGCCTCCACCAACGGTCTGATCCGCACGCACTTCGTGCCGTCGGCGCACGACCACCACATGCCGATCACCGCCGCGGCCTCGCTCCTCGCGGTCATCGGGATCTTCGACATCATCGGCACGATCTTCTCCGGCTGGCTCACCGACCGCTTCGACGCCCGCCGGCTGCTCGCGGTGTACTACGCGCTGCGCGGGATCTCGCTGCTGTTCCTGCCCCTCCTGATGCAGGCCACCGTCGAGCCGCCGATGGTCCTGTTCATCGTGTTCTACGGCCTGGACTGGGTCGCCACCGTCCCGCCGACCCTGGCCCTGTGCCGGGAGCAGTACGGCGAGGACAGCGCGATCGTCTTCGGCTGGGTCCTCGCCTCGCACCAGGTGGGCGCCGCGCTGGTCGCCTTTCTCGGCGGCGTGGCGCGCGACTACTTCGGTTCGTACGACGTCGTCTGGATCGCGGCGGGGGCGCTGTGCGCGGTGGCGACGCTGATGGTTCTGGTGATCCGGCGCGTGCGGGGGGTGCCGGAGGCGCCGCTGGTGGCGTAGGGCCAGAATGCGTGTGCGAGGGGGCTCTTATGCCGAGGAACACCGCGTGGGACACGCGTAAACCGTGGGGGACGTGGCGGCCGGACCACGCGCCGGACGGGTCGCCGTCCGTGTGGACGGGGCGGTCCATCGTGGCGGGGGCGGCGGCGCTGTACGTGGGCTCGATGCTCGCCTTCGAGGTGTACACCTTCGCGGAGCTCACCAGCGAGACGTACAGGCCGCCGGACGGGCCCGGGGGCGGCCTGCTCATGCTGCCGTTCTCCCTGTGCTTCGGGGGCCCGGCCGCCCTGTGGGGGAGCCTGGCGATCGTGCTGCCCCTGGTGTGGGCGGCTCGCCGGGCCGGCGCCCGGCTGACCGGGAGGGACGCCTGGTGGTGGGTGCCGACGGTGGCCGCGGCTCCGGCGGTCCTGATCACGGCTGTCGTCGCGGTCGCTCTGCACCCCCGGCCCGGACCCCTGGTCCTGACCTGCCTGTCCGGCGAAGTGCTGCTCGCCGGGCCCGCCCTCCTGGCGCGGTACGCCGTCCTGCACGGGCGCCGGCTGCTGCTGCCCGTGCTCGGCTGCGGGGCGCTGGCGGCGGCGGTCGTGTTCGGTATCGGCGCCACGGCGTTCGGGACAGGGCTGCTCACCGAGTACCGGCCTCCGAAGGTCGACGCGGCCGGGCTGGCGGGCGCCTGGGCCGACGGCCACGGCGGCACGCTGCGGCTGAACGCCGACGGCACGGCCCGCGCCGAGGGCCTGACGGACCATGAATCCGCGTACGAGGACCAGGCGGATGCCCGCCGCGCGAAGTACCGCTGCACGGGCACGGGCACCTGGGGGTACGAACCCGGCGCATCGACTACCTGGAACCAGCGTCTGAAGGTGAGCATCGAGCGCTGCGGCTTCGACGACTTCGACGAGTACGCCGACTCCGGCTGGCGGATCAGCGGTACGCCGGAGCGCCCGGAACTGGTCCGCGAGTACGGCGACCTCGACACCCCGGGCTTCTACCTCCTCACCCGCTGAACCCATCGCATCCGGCCCTTACCTTCGTCAGGGGTCCCGCCTGCCGTTGGCCCCGGGTGCCGGGCCGGCCGCGCTCGTAGGTTCGGCTCCCATGAGACGCAACGGACGAGGAACCGCGAAGAGCACCCCTGGCGCACGGCCCTGGCTCGCCTGCGCCGTTCTGGTGGCCGGAGGGGCCGCCGTCACGGGCCTCGCGCCCGGTGGGCTGGGGACGGACCGGGCCGTGGAGGTGACGGACGGGGTCTCGGCGGACGCCTACCGGTCCGTGGCAGACGCGCTGGACGGCGCGCCCTCCTGGGCCGGGTCGTTGCTGGAGGCCGTGTGCGACGGGACGCTGGTGGCGCTCGGGCTGCTGCTGGCGTGGGTCTGCTGGAGCGCCGTGCGCAGGGCGGATCACCGCACCGTCGCCGGAGCGGTGCTCACCGGCGCGGGCACCGTTCTCGCGTACGCGGCCAGCGAGGCCCTGAAGCTCGTCGTGGACGAGGAGCGCCCCTGCCGGGTCCTGCTCCACGGCGCGGCGGTCGCCGAGTGCCCGGCGGCCGGCGACTGGTCCTTCCCCAGCAACCACGCCACCCTCGCCGCCGGCCTCGCGGTGGGCGTGGCGCTGCTCCGGCCGGGGCTCGCCGCTCTCGCGCTGCCCGTGGCCGGTGCGGCGGCGGTGTCACGGGTGCTGGTCGGCGCGCACTACCCGCACGACGTGCTGGCCGGTGCGGGCCTCGGCGCGGCGGTCGTCGCGGCCCTGCTGCTCGCCCTCCTGCCCCTGGCCGGGGCTGCGGTGTCAGCGTCGGCCGCCCGGTTCCGGGGGCGGGACGAGGCCGGCCTCGTGGGCGACGACCGCCGCCGCGGCCCGGTTCTCCACCCCGAGCCGGGCCAGGACCGAGCTGACGTGCGCCTTCACCGTGCCCTCGACCAGGTGGAGCCGGCGGGCGATCCGGGCGTTGGACAGCCCGGCGCCGAGGAGGGCCAGTACGTCGCGTTCCCGGGGAGTGAGCGCGCCGGCCCGTTCGCGGGCGGCGGTGCGGCGGCCGGCCAGGGCGCCGGCACCGGTCGCCGAGAGGTGGGCGACGACCCGGGCCGCGACCTTCGGTGAGAGGTAGGCGGCGCCGTCCGCGACCGCGCGGACCCCGGCGATCAGCTCCTCGGGTTCGCCCGACTTGATCAGGAAGCCGGCGGCGCCGCCCCCGAGCGCCCGCAGGATGTAGTCGTCCTCGCCGAACGTCGTCAGCATCACGACGCCCGTCCCCGGCACGGCCCGCCGGATCTCGGCCGCCGCCTCGATGCCGTCGGTGCCGGGCATCCGGATGTCGAGCACGGCCACGTCCGGGCGGTGGAGCCGCACCCGCTCCACCGCCTCGTGCCCGTCGGGCGCCTCCGCGACGACCTCGATGCCCGGGTCGGTGGCGAGGACGGCCCGCACGCCCGCCCGGATCATCGGTTCGTCGTCGGCGACGAGGACGCGGATCATGGGTTCTTCCTCCGTCATGCTCACCCCGCGCCCGGGGTGAGCGCTTCCTTGGACATCAGCCTGCCGTCCCGGAAGCACAGCCGGTAGGCGTCCCCGGAGCGGTCGTCGAAACGGTCGGCCGTCATCGCGTAGTACGCGCAGCGGACGCCCGGACCGCGCGGCTCACCGGCCACCGGCCGCTGGGTGGTCTCGCGCGCGGGCAGCAGGCGCTCGACCGACGCCCGGTCCTGGCCCACCCGGAGCCGGGCGAAGTCGCCGGGGTCCAGGACGGACTGCCGGGCCGAGTGGATGTCCCAGCCCAGGAGCGCCGCGCTCAGCCCGGCCCACGCCGCCAGGGGCAGGACGACGGTCAGGGCCAGGGCCCGCCGGGCGCGCCCGCGCGCGTGCCGGTGCTCCGGGGGCAGCGCCCCGGGTGCGGTCCGGGGCGCTGCGGCGGCCGGCAGCCGGGGGAGCGGGGCGTGCGGGAGGCGCGCGGTCACCGCGAAGCCGTCCTCGTACGGGCCGTGGGTGAAGGTGCCGCCCGCCAGGCGCACCCGCTCGTCCAGGCCGGGCAGGCCCCGTCCGGTGCCGGGCCCGCCCTGCCGTCCCGCCGGTGCGGGGCCGTTCTCGACCCGGACCGTCGTCGTCCCGGCCGCGTGGGTCAGCCGGACGTCCACCGGGGCGCCCGGTGCGTGTTTGGCGGCGTTGGTCAGGGCCTCCTGGACGACGCGGTGGGCGGCCCGCGCGGCGTGCGGCGGCATCGTGGCCGCGTCGCCCGTGGTGTGCAGGGCGACCGGGAGACCGGTGGCGGCGGCCTCCGCGACCAGCCGGCGGATGCCGGTGCCGGGCGGGCCCGGCGGCTCCTCGTCCGCCCGGCCGCCGCCATCCTCGCGGAGCAGCCCGATGACCTCGCCGAGCCGTTCGACCGAGGCCGCCGCCCGGGCCCTGATCTCCCCGGCCGCCTCCCGGTGCGCCGCGTCGAGGCCGGGGGCCAGCTTGAGGGCGCCCGCCGACAGGGCGATGAGGCTCAGGTCGTGGCCGATGAGGTCGTGCATGTCCTGGGCGATCCGGGCCCGTTCGCGCGCCCGGGCCTGCTCCGCGACGAGCCGCTGCTCCCGCTCCAGCCGTTCCGCCCGCTCCCAGCCCGCCCGTACGAGCTCCTGGTACTGCCACCAGAACCGCCCCGCGCACCACGGCAGCATCGCGGCCACCGCGACGACCGCGACGAACCGCCCCGCCATCAGCACCCAGGACGGCACGAGGGCGACCGCCACGACCCCGCCGGCGACGACCGCGACGAGCGCGAGCAGGGTCGGCCCGGTCCTGCCCGGCTCCCGCCCGGCCAGGAACGCGGTCACGGCGGCGGGCAGCGCCCACCACGGACTGGCCGTGCTCAGCGCGACGCAGGCCGCCGCCGCCACGGTCAGCAGGTTCCCCGGCGCGGCCGCCCGCCGGACCGCGCCGCTGGTCATCGCTCTCTTCACCCCGTCGACCGTACGCACCCCGGAGCTGCGGCGGCACTGCCGAAAGTCATGTCCGGTCAGGCCGTCAACGGCCCGTCCGCGCCGCCCTCCGGGCGATCCGCTTCGCGATCCTCTCCGCGTCGCGGGCCAGTTCGCGGAGCATGCCGCTGATGGGGTTGGTGAAGCCGGTGAAGTAGAGGCCGGGGGCCTGCTTGGGGGTGCGCGGACCGTGGACCACCGGGCGGCCCCGCTCGTCCAGCACCCCGAGGTGGCCGACCAGCGGTTCGAGGGCGCGGCGGTAGCCGGTCGCGGCGATCACGGCCTCCGGGGTGGCCCGGGTGCCGTCCGCGAGGACCACCGCGTCCTTGTCGAACGACTCGACGGCCGCCACCGGGACGACCCGGCCGCGCTTCACCGCGTCGATCAGGCCGACGTCCTGGACCGGGATCGCGCCCTCCTCGACGCGGGAGTACAGGCCCGTGTCCGGCCGGGGCAGCCCGTGCGCCGACAGGTCCGGCACGGCCGCGCGCGCCATCAGGCGGCCGGCCCGGTCCACCAGGGCCACCGGCAGCCGGCGGACCAGGATGCCGGTCGCCTGCGCGGGCCAGCCCGCCGTGGAGCGGCGCACGATGTGCGGGACGGTGCGCACCGCGAGCCGTACGCGGGAGGCGCCGCCCTCCACGAGGTCCACGGCGATCTCCGCGCCCGTGTTGCCGACGCCGACGACCAGGACGTCCTTGCCCGCGTACGGGGCCGGGGAGCGGTAGTCCGACGCGTGCAGCAGGTCCCCGGTGAACGTCTCGCGGCCGGGCCAGTCGGGCAGGCGCGGGGTGTGGTTGAAGCCGGTGGCGACGACGACGGCGCGCCCGGTCAGCTCGCGGCCCCCGCTCGCGCTCAGCCGCCAGCCGGTGCCGTCCGCCGCCCGGTCGATCCGGGAGACCTCGACGCCGGTGATCACTTCCAGCTCGTGGTGCTCGGCGTACTTCTCCAGGTACCGCACCACGTTGTCCCGGGCGACCCAGCGTCCGAACTTCCTCGGCATCGGCAGCCCGGGCAGCGCGGACCAGCGGCGGGTGGTGTGCAGGTGCAGCCGGTCGTAGTGGCCCCGCCAGGACGCGCCGACGGCCCCGGACTTCTCCAGCACGACCGCCCGGACGCCCCGCGCGCGCAGGGCGGCCGCGGCGGCCAGTCCGCCCGGTCCGCCGCCGATGACGTAGACGGGGCGGTCCTCGGTGAGGTCGGTGGGGGCCGGGGAGGTGCTACCGGCGGTGGGTGCGCTGTCGGACATGCTTCGGAGCGTAATCGCGCGACTCCTTGATGGGTCTCGGTCAAGACCGGAATCGATTGCGAATTGATCACGCTCGAACGCGGGTGCGGGGCGCGGTACCCGCGCGTCGGCCGGAACGCCCCCGGTGGCACGCTGGGGGTGCCCGATCCGTACGGCCGTGAGGGAAGCATCCGTTGAACACCGGCAGCTACTACGAGCGAATCGACGCCCACCGCTACAAGCCGACCGCCCACGCGAGCGGTGCGTGGAGCATGGACGAGGTGCACTTCAGCCCGTTCGGCGGGCTCCTCGTCCACGCCGTCGAGCGCCACCTCGCGGAACGGCCCGGCGAGCGGCTGCTGCTGTCCCGGATCAGCTTCGACATCCTCGGGCGGCTCGCCCTGGACGAGTGCGAGATCCGGGTGGAGACCGTCCGCCCCGGCCGCACCATCGAACTGGTCGAGGCCGTCGCCCTCATCGCGGGCCGTCCGGTCGTACGGGCCAGGGCCTGGTCGCTCGCCCCCGTGGAGACGGCCGGGGTCGCCGACGGCGAGGACGCCCGCCTCACCCCGCCCGAAGCGCTCGCCCCGTGGCCGATGGCCGATCTCTGGCCCGGCGGCTACATCGCGTCGCTCGACGTCCGCCCGCTGGCCCCGCCCCTGCCCGGCCGCACCACCGCCTGGATCTCCACCCCGCTCGACCTGGTCGCGGGCGAGACCGCCGGCCCGCTGGCCTCGTACGTGGCGCTCGTGGACACCGCCAACGGCATCGCCGTACGCGAGCAGCCCACAGAGTGGATGTTCCCCAACGTGGACCTGACGGTCCATCTGCACCGCCAGCCCGAGGGCCGCTGGACCGGCCTCGACACCACGGTCGTCTTCGGCCCCACCGGCCAGGGCCTCACCAGCACGGTCCTGCACGACGTCAACGGGCCGGTCGGCCGGGCGGAACAGATCCTCACCGTCCGCCCGCTCTGAGGAAGTTCACCGCTTCCGGCGGCGCTCGCGCAGGCCCGGGCGGCGGATGCGGACGCCGCCCGCGCCGCAGGAGCCGGTGATCCTCAGCAGCGGCGCGCCCGGCGCCCGCTCGCCCCTGACCTTCGACTTAAGGCCGCCGAACGCCAGGTCCAGCCCGTCCGTGTCCACCCCCCAGCCGTCCGGCACCACGATCCGGACCCCGCCCATCTGCGCGTCCACTTCCAGCTCGACCACGGACAGCCGGCACTCGGCGCCGCTGAAGTCGAGGAGGGCCCCACCGAGGCCGCCCGACACGACGATGCGCGCGGGGACCTTCCAGCCGCCGGTCCGCCGCACCTTGTGCATGCCGCCCCGCACCGTCAGCGGCTCGCCCGTGTCCCGCGCCGCCGGGCCGCCGCCCAGGTCCTCGGTGATCGGCGCGAGTTCGCCGTAGGTCTTGGCCGTGAGGGCCAGGTTGAGCCGTTCGTCCAGCTCCTCCATGTCGATCCGCCCCTCCGCCGCCGCCTCACGCAGCTGCTCCACCACCGCCTCGCGGTCGGCGTCGGACGCGCGCATACGGGCGCTGGAACGGGCGGGCTCGGCAGTCATGCACCTGATGATACGAAGGCGGACACCGGCTATCCGCGCCGCCTCGTACGCTCCAGCCACGGGCCGAACTCGCTCTCCAGGACCAGCCGTCCGAGCTTCCGGTACTCCGCGAGCACGGCCCCGACCAGCTGCTCGGTGTCCAGCGGACGGCCCGACTCGGCCGCCTGGTACGCGGCGGTCACCGCACACGCCCGGATCGAGCCGCCCGTCAGCTCGAACCGCTCCGCGCACGTCGGCAGGTCGAGGTCCGGGGCGCGGGGGATCTCCGTACCCAGGCAGCGTTCCCACAGCGCGAGGCGCTGCTGCGCGTCCGGTACGGGGAAGTCGGCGACCACGTCCAGGCGGCGGGTGAACGCCTCGTCCAGGTTGGCCCGCAGATTGGTCGTGAGCACGGCGATGCCGTCGAAGGACTCGACGCGCTGGAGAAGGTACGCCGACTCCACGTTCGCGTGCCGGTCCTGGGCGTCCTTGACCTGCGAGCGCTTCCCGAAGACGGCGTCCGCCTCGTCGAACAGCAGCACCGCGTTGACCTCGGACGCCTCCACGAAGATCCGTTCCAGGTTCTTCTCGGTCTCCCCGACGTACTTGTCGACCACGGACGACAGGTCGACCACGTACAGCTCCATGCCCAGGTCCGCCGCGACGACCTCGGCCGACATGGTCTTGCCCGTTCCGGACTCCCCGGCGAACAGCGCGACGATGCCCCGCCCCCGGCCCCCGCCCGGCCGCATCCGCCACCGCCCGAGCACCTGGTCGCGGTGGCGGGCGCGCAGGGCCAGGTCGGAGAGCTGGCGGCGGGTCGCCGGCGGGAGGACGAGGTCGTCCCAGCCGACGGTCGGCTCGATGCGCCGGGCCAGCCGGGCGAGCCCCGCGCCGTTCTGCGCCCGGACGGCGGTCCGCAGGTCGGCGGCCTCCACCGGGCGGCCCTCCTGCGCGGCCAGCCGGGCGGCCACATCGGCGGCCCGGCGGATCTGGCCGGAGTCCAGCCGGTAGGCCCGGGTGGCGTCCGCGAGGCGGGCGTCGGCCTCCTCCGTCCCGGCGGCGAGCCCGGCGGCGGCACCGGCCCGGGTGAGCGCGCCGCGCCACCGCCGTACCGCGTCCGCCGGGTCCGGCGGCGGGACCGGGACCGTCACCGGGCTCTCCCCGGCCCACAACGGGTCCCAGTGCTTCCGCCCGTACACCAGCAACGGGGAGCCGCCGCCGACCGCCGCGCACAGCGCCCCGAGGAGCGCGGCGCCCTTGGGCTGCTCCGGCGCCAGCGCCTCCAGCGGGCCGAGGACGAGCCCGCCGCCGCTCAGCCGGGCCTCGGTCGCCAACGTCCGGGCGGCCCGCTCCGGTTCGGGCGCCGCCGCCAGGGCCGCCGGGTCCACGACGAGCGGGCGCAGCCCGGACGCGGCGAGCGCGCCGACGGCGAGGCGGGCCGGGTCGCCGCCCCGGTCCAGCAGATGCACGAACCCGCTCCCGGCGCCGGCCGCCGCCGCGACGCGCCGGGTGACCGGGCCGCCGTCCGGCTCCTCGTCCGGGACCGCCACCCGGACCAGGCCGTGCACCCGGGCGTCCACCTCGTCGTCGCCGAGCAGGTGCGCGGTGATCCGGTCGGGGACCCGCAGCACCCGGGAGAGCAGGGGGCGTTCGGGTTCCAGCACCTCCACCAGGCCGGCCGCGACGAGCGGCGCGGACGGCGCGAACCTGAACCGGCCGGGGCCCGCTCCGGGCAGCCCGCACAGTTCGAGCGCCAGGCCGATCGTGGCGCGGCGCCGGGTCAGGTCGTCGTTGAGATACCCGTACAGCGGCTCGAACCGTGCGTCGATGTCCGGCGCCATGGCGACGAGCAGGAGGTCGACGTCCGGCCCGGTCAGCCCGAACCGCTCGGCCAGCTCGGCGATCCGCCCGCGCTCGGGCGGCGCGTCGGGGCCGAGGTCCGGTACGGGGAGGAACGCGTCGCGCGAGTCCAGGACGCGCTCGACGCCGGCGGGCGTGAGGTACTGCCCCCGCAGCGGATCGTCCGGCGCGGGATCGCCCTCGTGCCGCAGCGCGACGGCGGCCCGCACGCGCCGCTCGACGTGCCCGAGCCGTTCCCAGAGCTCGGCGAGGGCGGTATCGGCGGCGGAGAGCCGCTGAGCCGTGGTCACCGGGCCCCGCCCCCGCGCCTCCGCCGCCCCGGCGGCAGCCGGCGTTCGCGCTCTGCCGCGAAGCCCTGGCCCGCCGGGTCCGTGCCGCCGTCCTCGTACCGCAGCCGGCGGCCCGGTTCCGTCGCCCCGCCGTCCACGGCGGCGGCCGTCCGTACGAGCAGCCCCTCCGTGACCGGCGGCCCGGCCGGCTCCACCTCGCCGGACAGCGGGGCCCATACGCGTACGTCGATCGCCGCCTTCAGCTCGCCGCCCAGCGCGGACCACACGTCCACCGTGGACGGGCGGTCGCCGGAGCCGGCCGAGGCGGCCTCCAGCTCGACCGTGAGGGCGAGGCCGGCGAGGCTGCCCGTGAGCATGCGGGCGGGCAGCGCGCGGGTGCGGATCAGGCAGCGCAGGACCTCGGAGAGCAGGCGGTGTTCGTCCTGGGGGCGGTTGGTCCAGGCCGTGACCAGGTAGGTCAGCTCGAACCAGCGCGGGGGAGTGCGGCGGCCGGTGACCAGGCCCTCGGCGTCGTACTCCTCGGACGTGCCGCTGCGGCGGCGCGTCGCGTCCTCACGGATGCCGTACAGGAAGACGCTCACCGTGGGCGCGTTGCGCCGGGCGGACCAGTCCTTCGTCGGGGCGTCGAAGACCAGGTCGACGCCGCTGTCCTCAAGGCCCGCGTCCACCAGCAACAGCCGCAGCGCCTCGTCCACCTCGTGGATCACCGGCGCCCCATCTCGTCCGGCGGCACCAGGTTGCCCGTCACCACGAGGAAGTCCGTCTTCACCGGGGAGAAGCCGGGGCCGGACGCGGTGATCGTGCGCGGCCCGGTCCGGTCCTTGACCACGATCAGGAGCTGGGCGATGAACGTGCCGTCCCGGCCGGGCCGGGTGGGCGCGGCGGCGACCGTGATCCCGGGCTTCCAGGCCAGTTTCACGGGCACGCCCGGCGGGAAGTCCTTGCCGCGCACCGAGGTGACGAACCCGGGCTTGCCGATCTCCGGCACCGAGACGATCCGGGGCTGGAGGATGCGCAGCGGGATGCGCGAGACGTTGTCGCCCCGGTCCGCGTCGGTGCCGGTGGTCGTCAGCGTGCCGGTGATCCGGGTCCGCAGGGCGTGGTCCGGGGCGAGCACCACCCGCAGGACCGAGGAGGCACCCGGCTCCAGGTCGGGCAGGGCGCACACCCCGCCGGTGCAGCCCGCCGGGAGCGTGGCCACGGGGATGCGGGCGGGCAGCCCGAGCCGCAGCCGCAGGCCGGTGGCCAGGGCGTTCTCGCCGTTGCGGACGGTGTACGTCACCACGACCCGGCCGCCGACATAGCCGGGGCTGGGCTGCGCCCGGACGACGACACCGGGACCGGCCTCCGGCGCGGGCGGCAGGGCGGGCGGCTGTGCGGGCGGCTGCGCCGCCGGGGTCGGCAGCTTGGGCGGTGTGGCCGGTCCGGAGGGCGGCGGGCTGGGCGGGGCGGGCGTGGTGCGGACGCGTACGGAGGTGTTGGTGGCGTTGTCCGTGGGGTTCGGGTCCACGACCGCACCGGTCACCGACCAGCCCAGCTGCCAGGGTCCGTTCGTCACGCCGATGAGCCGCACGGTGACCGGCACCTCGGCGCCGGGCTTCAGCAGTCCGAGGGCGCAGCTCGGCTCATCGGTGGCGCACGGGCCGGTGGGGGTGGTCATACCGTCCAGGCGTACGCCCGGGGGGAGGTCGGCGATCAGCGTGGTGCCGGGGGAGGCGGCCGGGCCGTTGTTGGTGACGGTGACCGTGACGGACACCGAGGAGCCGGACTCCACAGTGGGCGTGGTGGGCGGCGCGGTGACGGCCAGGTCCACCTTCTGCTGGAACGCGGGCTCCTTCTGGCGGCCGGGCAGCTGCGCGGTGAGCGGGGTCAAGGTGCCGGTGGCCAGGTTGAGTTCGGACAGCTGCTCCGGGGAGTTGGGCGCCCGGTCGCGGCGGTGGCTGAGCACCAGCCGGGAGGCGTCCGGCGACCAGGCCACGTCACGCGGCTGGTACGGGCCGGTCGTCTCGACGTCCGGGATCTCGGCGGCGCACGCGGTGGCGTCGCCGCTCCGGCCGGACGGCAGGACGACCCGGCAGTTCTTCCCTTCCGGCGAGACGACGACGACGCTGGCGCGCTGGTTGATCCGGTCCGCGCGGTCCTTGCGGTTGAAGGCGACGGACCTGCCGTCGGGCGAGAACGCGGGGCTGTCGTCGATGACCTTGCACTCGCCGGGGCAGCCCCCGGTGCGGCTGAGGTCCCGCTGCTGCTTCAGCGCCTTCACCGGGGCGGTCCACACGTGCTTGATGCCGCCGAGGCCCCGGATGACCTCGGCGCGGGTGAACGCGAGCAGGGTGCCGTCCGCCGACCAGGCGGGCTGCGCGTCGGCGCCGGTGACCTCGCCCTTGGGCGGCACGACCTCGCCGTCGATGTGTCCGGAGGCCACGTCCGCGATGAGCACCCGGCTGGTCCAGGCGCCGTCCGTACCGGGCGTGGACCGGGTGAAGGCGAGCCGGGTGCCGTCCGGCGAGAACGAGGGGTCGGTGTCGCGGTCCCGGGGGCCGCGCCCGTCCAGCTTCATCACCTCCGGATGCGTCCCGTTGGTGTCGGTGCGCCAGATCCGCTGGACCCGCTGCCCGTCGAGCGTCTCGAAGCGGGTCACGGCGATGTGCAGGCCGTCGGGTGTGTACGTCTGCCGCTCGGTCCAGGGGTCGTAGCCCTCGGCCGGGTGGAACAGCGGGTCGGCGGCGGGGTCGTCGCTGGTGTTGGTCCGGGCCCTGGGGTCCTCGCGCAGGACGTCGAGCCGGAGGTCGCGGGGGTCGGAGCCGTCCTGCCGCATGTCCTGGAGCGTGACGAGGGCGGCGTCCTTGGTGGTCCTGCGGGTGACGACCGGGGTCGGGTCCCCGGCGATCACGAGCACCGCCGGGGGCCCGATCTCGCGGTCCTCGTCGAGCACCTTCGTCGGGGCCGGCCCACCGATGGAGGTGACCTCGTAGACGTGGTCGTAGACGGAGCAGCCGCAGTCCGTGTTGGGGCTGAGGAAGAGCAGGCCCTCGCCGTCGGGCAGCCAGGCCGAGGAGCGGGTGCCCCAGTCCTTGCCGAGACCGGTGAGCACGGGCCGGGCGGTCCCGGGCCCGTCGGTGACCCGCAGCCGGTGCCCGGTGTCCGTGTCGGAGGCCGGCTCGACGTGCAGCGTGTAGGCGACCCGGGAGCTGTGGGTGCGGTCGCCCACCGGATTCCACTCGGGCTCGTCCGCGTCCCCCTCCGCGCTGTTGCTCAGGCACGTCACCGTGCCGCCGTTCAGGTTGCGTGCGTAGATCTGCGTGCCGGGCTCGGGGCCGCCGTCGCTCGCGTACGCGATGCGGGTGCCGTCCGGGGAGAGCGTCGGGGACGTCTCCTCGTCCGTGGTGGCCGTCAGCTGCCGCACCTTCCCGGGCTTGTCGACGGCCACGGACCACAGGTCCCGGCGGCCGCCCTTCCCGGGCGAGTCGAAGACCACGGTCTTGCCGTCGCGGGAGAGTTCGGGATGCGCGGCGTCCATGCCGTTGGTGAGCCGCAGCACGCTGCCGTCCGCGCGGCGCAGGTAGACCTGGGGGCGCACCTCGTCCCGGAGGCTGGTGAAGACGAGCGCGTCGCCGCGCCCGTAGGCGTCCTGGTCGTAGTGGGCCGGGACGTCATCCCCGAACAGGTCCTCGGTGGCGGTCCCCGACGTGACCCGGCCGAGGCTGCGGTGCCCCGTACCGGCGAAGGCGATCCGCCCGGTGTCGGTGACCGTCTTCGACGCGGCGGCGGCCGGCTGAACGCCTTGCGGGGCGGACATGGAACCCGCCACCAGCAGCGGCGTCAGCAGCACCACCGCACCGCACAGCCGGCGCAACCGGGCACCCCTCGCCGGGCCAGCAGGACCGCCCACGGTCCACCTCACAGTCTGGTCGATGGTTCTCCACGACGAGCATCCCGCCGAAGGGGGCCTCCGGACAGGGCCCGGAGTACCCCGGAACGGGGAAGACCGGGTGCCCTTTGGGGGCGGGCGCCTACCTCCGATGGCGGGCCGCGAGGCGGCCGGTCTGCTCGGGCCCGACGTTGTCCCGGACGCCCTGGAGCAGGAAGCCGATGTGCCGGAGGTCGTCCAGCAGCTCCTCGTAACTCGCCTGCGCCTGGACGTCGCGGAACTCGACCCGCCGGTGCTCCGGGGTCGGGTCGTTCATGTGCTCAAGGTTGACCGCCTGGTAGTGCAGCCGGTCCTCCGGATGGTCGTCCACCTTCTCCCGCAGGTGCGGCGTCGCGTCCTGGTGCAGGGGCAGCGTCATCATGTGCGCCTGGAGGCGCTGGACCGCGCCGGGCAGGTCCACATCGCCCCGGCGCGCGTCCGCCAGGATCTCGTCGAGCAGGGTCTTCACCTGGTCCAGGTGGGCCTGCCCCTGAGGGAGGTCTCCGGTCCACGGGGCGTTCACCGTGTCCTTCGCACGCGGTGCGGTGCCGAACCGTGCGACCCAGTTGTTCCATTCATCCTCCCACTGCCGCATGGACTCGACGAAGAGTTCGACGCTTCCGCCGAACGTGGAGCCGCTGTCCAAGGAGATGTGCCCGCCGCCCCCGAAGATGCTCTGGTCCGCGCGCAGACCGCAGTTCTCGGCGAGCTGGAAGATGTGGCGTTCCACGATGTAGCGCACATGGGCGGCGTGCAGGTCGGCGATCGGGGTCGGGTCGGACCGGGTCTCCAGGCAGGCGTCGTCCATGGTGATCTCCCACCACCACTTCGTATCGCCCTTGGTGTACGTGAACTTCCGCGCCTCCTGGCCCTTCACGGTGGTGTCGCTCACGGCCAGCTCGAAGCCGCCCGGCAGATCGGCGGACCGGACCCGCCCGGCCCAGTCGTTCATCTTGTTCCGGGCGTAGGTGATCGCGGACCGGGCGCGGGCGTCCGCCTGCCCGGTCAGTCCGCTGATGTCCACGCGCAGCGGATTGCCCCCGGCGACCCCGTTGAGGGTGTTGTCCGTGAAGGTGAACTCGGTGCCCACGACGGCCCGCGGCAGCGGCTTGTCGTAGTCGGACGGCTCCCCGACCCTGCGCGCGGTCAGGACCTCCTGCTCCATGACGTTCAGGTTCCGCATGACGGCGGTCAGCGACGCGTCCAGGTTCGCTCCCGCCGAGCCGGCTGCCCCGCCGGTCGCCTGGACCACCGTCCGCCACTCGGCCTTGATGCCCAGGTCCGCGACCAGCTTCGCCAGAAGCTTGTTCTGCAACGGCTCCCCCAGCACCAGCTCCGCGTAATCCCTCAGGATGCTTCTCGCCTCGGTGGACTGGAAGTACAGCAGGGCCTTCTGCCGCCAGGTGGCGGCGTCGCCGCTCGCGGTCGGCGCCATGAACCGCTGCACGGAGTCCGCCCCCGTGCGTCCCGGACCCGCGACCGGCTCCCCGGACTCGTGCGCGGCCGGGGCCGCACCCCGCATCACCCGGTGCGCGTTCGCCTCGGCCGCCCGCTCGAAGCGGTCCGACGGGTCGGAGATCCGCAGCCCGTCGCCCCGGTCCGTCCCGGAGACCGCGCCCTGCCGCTGCTGGATGACGTGGGTCAGTTCATGGGCCAGCGTGTGCTTGTCGGCGCCGCCCTCGCCGATGACGACGTGGTGGCCGCTGGTGTAGGCGCGGGCCCCGACCCCGGTGGCGGACGCGCGGGCCGCCGCGTCGTCGTGGACGCGTACGTCGGAGAAGTCCGCGCCGAGCCGCGACTCCATCTCCGCGCGCAGCGAGGCCTCCAGCGGCCTGCCGCTGCCGTTCAGCACGTCGTGGACGGCCGAGCGCTGCACGGCGGGCTGCTCCGGGGGCTCCTCACGCGCCCGCCGCAGCAGGTGCAGGGCGGCCGCGTTGCCCAAGGTGCGCTGCACTTCGAGGAGTTCGGCCCGTTCCGCGGGGGCCGGGCCGCGCGCGGGGGCGGACCTGGTCTCGACGGTCCGGTCGGTGCGGTGCTCACGCTGGGACAACGGTCTGCCTTTCCACGAGCGGTCGATGCCACCAGACCGGTCCGCCGTGGTCCGGGGCAAGAGGCGCCGGGGCAGGCCCCGGGACGAGGGCCCCGGCCGGGCGGCCGCGCGGGGGCACCGAGGGGGCAACGACGGCTGCCCTCCCGGTGCCCGGGTGCCCAGGACCGGTGCGCGTCAGATGAGCCCGTGCCGCATCGCGTACCCCACCGCGTGCGCCCGGTTGCGCAGATTGAGCCGGGTAGCCACCTCGTGCAGCACGTTCTTGACGGTGCGTTCGGAGTACGAGGTCTTCTGCGCGATCTCCGCCGTGCCGTAGCCCTCCGACACCAGCCGGATCATCTCCGCCTCCCGCGTCGTGAGCGTGGACAGCGAGAGGCCCCTCGGGTCCAGGACCGAGCGGTGCAGGCTGCTGACGTGGTCGATGAGCTTGCCGAGGAGGTCCCCGGGAAGGACCCCCTCGCCCTTCGCGATGGCCGTCACGAGGTGGACCAGCCGGTCCTGGTCGGCCTCCCCGCGCCGCAGCACGGCGGCCACCCCGTACTCGATCAGGGTCTGGAGGGCGCCCGCCTCGAAGTAGCCGACGACCAGGCCGGTCCGGGTGGCGGTGTTGCGCTGGAGGCGGTGCAGGAGCTGGACGGCGGGCTCGTTCACCACGTCCACCACCACCAGGGAGACCTGGGCCCGGTCCGCCTCCTCGTCCGGGATCAGCTCGATCTCCGGGCGCCGGCGCAGCTGTTGCACCACCCCGGTCCGGAGGATCAGGTCCTCCGCGTACACCGCCACCGAGACCCGGCCGGACGCCGGGCCGGGTATGCCGGGCGCGGGCTGCTCGGGCGGGGCCAGGCCGCGCGGGCCCGCCGCCCCCGTCGTCGTCATGTCTGTCGTGATCGTGGTCATGTGCTCGTCCTTCTGGGCCGCTTCCGCCGGTTTCCGGTGCGTGGGGTCGGGTACGCGCTCGCGCAGGGCGACCTGGCGCGCGGGTGCGGTGCCGGCACCCGGCGCGGGTGTGCCCCCGGGGCACCGCGGCTGCCCGCACATTGCCCTCGCGCCCCTGCTGCCGGGGGCACCGCGCGGCCTAGCGTCGCAGGGTGACCACATCTGCCGAACTCGCAATGCCCACGGTGACGGTGTCGCCCGGCGCCGAAGCGACGACCACGCTGACCGTGCGCAACGACGGTGACATCGTCGAGGCGTACACCCTCGACGTGGTCGGCGACTGTGCGGCGTGGACCACGGTGGAACCGGCCCGGGTCTCCCTCTACCCCGGCACCTCCGAGACCGTCACGGTGCGCTTCGCCCCGCCCCGGTCCCACGAGGTCCGGGCCGGTGAGAAGCCCCTGGGGATACGGGTGCTGCCCACCGAGCACCCCGAGTCGGTGGCCGTCCCCGAGATGACGGTGGTGGTCGAGCCGTTCCACGAGCTGCGCGCACGCCTGGAACCGGGACGCCGCCGGGGCTGGCTGAAGGCCCGCTTCCGTACCGTCGTACAGAACCGTGGGAACGCTCCCACGGAGGTGTCGCTGGCCGCCCGGCA
The DNA here is from genome assembly GCF_040632905.1 of Streptomyces sp. NPDC016469. NCBI lineage: Bacteria > Bacillati > Actinomycetota > Actinomycetes > Kitasatosporales > Streptomycetaceae > Streptomyces > Streptomyces sp. NPDC016469. The sequence goes on along the minus strand of NZ_JBEYCQ010000007.1, from coordinate 122,294 downwards.
GCCCGGCGAGGAACTGCGCCTCGCGTTCACGCCGGAGCGCCGGACGCTGGAGCCGGGCGAGTCCGCCGAGGCGGCCCTCAGGGTCCGGGCCCGGAAGCTGATCTGGTTCGGCGCCCCGGCGGCCTGGCCCTTCGAGGTCGTGGCCGGCGAGCCGGAGGACGCCGGGGCCGAGGACGCCCGGGCGGGCCGGCCGGAGCCGCTCCAGGGCGAGTTCGCCCAACTCCCGCTGTTCCCGAAGTGGTTGCTGATCCTGCTCGCGGCGGTGCTCGCGCTGCTGCTCGCCTGGTTCGCTCTGGTGCGCCCGGCCGTCCGCAGCACCGCCAAGGAGGCGGGGGCCAAGGCCGCTCAGGAGGAGAACCGGCAGCCCCGGAAGGGCGGTTCGGCTTCCGGGGGCGGGCAGCAGGAACCCCAGGGCAAGGGGCAGGGCTCGGGAGGCGCCGACGGGTCCGGTGGCGCCACGGGCGGCTCCGGCTCGGCCGGTTCCACGGGCGGTGCGGGCGGCTCCGGCGGGGGCAACGGCCAGCAGAGCTCCCAGACCATCGACGTGCAGACGGGCGCCGGGGGCCGGAAGACCGGCACCTATGTGGTCCCGGAAGGCAAGACTTTCGGTGTCACGGACATCGTCGTGGCGAATTTCCAGGGCGACGAGGGGCTGCTGACCATCTCCTTCGGGCAGCGGAAGATCACCACCATTGCCCTGGAGACGTTCAGGAACCAGGACTATCACTGGGTCACCCCCATTCAGATACCGGAGAAGGCGGCGGTCACCGTTTCCGTGACCTGCGCGAAGCCTGGGACTCCGGCCACCGGTAAGCAGGCTTCCGGGTGTCACCAAGTGCTCAATGTGAGCGGCGTGCTGAGCGATGTTTCGCGAGAGGAACGATAGCGCCGGATTCCTGTCCTTCTGTTCCGGCTACGTGAACAGACGGGTTTCCCACCTGCGGGGATGCGCCACCGAGTGTTCATCCGGGTGTGGTCCTTCCCACACCCGGACACACCCGCAACGACTGGACGCGTAAATGCGCGCAGTGCGGGCGGCGAGCGAATTCCGGCGCTTCCCGGGTGATTCCCGGGCATTTCCGTGTGCGGTGAATGGACTGGACCACGGAGCCCCGCGCTCGGCGGAGCGGATCGGGCCTCATCCGGTTCCCCGAACGGCCGGGGAAAACCAGCCGATCTCACCGGGCCGGCCCGGTCCTTTCTGGCTGAAACTAAACCCTCGTGCCCGGTGGCCGGACGCACCGGCCCGGAAAGGCAGTAGCCCTGCCCCCCGCCCAGGACTTTGAGACCTACTGCCCGTGCGTACGCCCCGGCAAGACTGGGCGGGCGAACGACTGACCAGCCGAAGGAGCGAGCATGCCGTCGTACCTCACCCCAGGTGTATACGTGGAGGAGGTGCAGTCCGGAGCACGGCCCATCGAGGGTGTCGGCACCGCGGTCGCCGCCTTCGTCGGCTTCGCGGAGACCGGGCCCTTCCACCGGCCGACGCTGGTGACGAGCTGGGACCAGTACGTATCGACGTTCGGCACCTTCACCCCGGACACGTATCTGACGCTCGCCGTCCACGGGTTCTTCAGCAACGGCGGCGGCGCCGCGTACATCGTGCGGATCGGCGGCCCCGCCGACGACGCGCCGCAGGACGACGCGCCCGCGACGGCCCCCTCCGTGGCCATCGGCGGCTTCCTGGTCTCGGCCCGCCAGGGCGCCGGCGACGGGATCTCCATCGAGGTCGCCGACGCCGAGGGCGAGAACCCGCCGGAGGACCGCTTCCGCCTGCTGGTCCGTCAGGGCGGCAAGGTGGCCGAGACCTTCGACACCTCCGTACGCAAGAACGTCAAGGGCTACCTCGTCACCCAGGCCCGGCAGTCCAAGCTCATCGAGGTCACCGAGCAGCCCGGCGCGGCGCAGTCCCGCCCCGAGAAGCAGAGCCTCACCCTCGCGCCCGCCACCCCGGACGCGAGCACCACCGGCCGGACCGGCCCCACCGAGTACGTGGGCGACGCGTCGGCGCGCACCGGCATCGCGGCCCTTGAGGCGATCGACGAGATCACCATGGTCGCGGTCCCCGACCTGATGAGCGCCCACCAGCGCGGCGACATCGACGACGAGGGCGTCCGCGCCGTACAGCTCGCCCTCATCGCGCACTGCGAGCAGATGGGCGACCGGGTCGCCGTCCTGGACACCCCGCCCGGCATGAACGCCCAGCGCGTCCGCACCTGGCGCAACGACGACGCCGGGTACGACTCGCGCTACGCGACCGTCTACTACCCCTGGCTCAAGGTCCTCGACCCGGCCACCGGCCGCCAGACCCTGATGCCGCCGAGCGGCCACGTGGCCGGCGTCTGGGCCCGCAGCGACGGCGAACGCGGTGTGCACAAGGCCCCCGCCAACGAGGTCATCCGGGGCGCGCTCGACCTCGAACTCCGCCTGAGCCGGGGCGAGCAGGACCTGCTGAACCCGATCGGCGTCAACTGCGTGCGCGCGTTCCCCGGCCGGGGCATCCGGATCTGGGGCGCCCGCACCCTCTCCTCCGACCCGGCCTGGCGCTACCTCAACGTCCGCCGGCTCTTCAACTACCTGGAGGAGTCGATCCTCCTGGGCACCCAGTGGGTCGTCTTCGAGCCGAACGACGACCGCCTCTGGTCGAGCATCCGGCGCAACGTCACCGCGTTCCTCTCCGAGGAGTGGCGCCGGGGCGCGCTCTTCGGCCGTACGGCGGAGGAGGCGTTCTACGTCAAGTGCGACCGGGACAACAACCCGCAGGAGTCCATCGACCTCGGCCAGGTCGTCTGCGAGATCGGCGTCGCGCCGGTGAAGCCGGCCGAGTTCGTCGTCTTCCGGCTCTCGCAGTTCTCGGACAGCACCAGCCTCGTGGACGAGTGACGGCCGCTCCCCTTACGCGGTGACCCAGCAGGCGACAACGAACGGAACAGGTGACACACAGTCATGGCAGAGGGCGATGCTCTTTCCACCCACGTCTTCGGCGTGCAGCTCGGCGGCTATCTCGTGGAGTCCATCCAGGAGATCAGCGGCCTGACCGTCGAGGAAGAGGTGGTGGAGGTCCGGCAGGTGACCTCCACCGGCAAGCAGATCATCCGCAAGCAGCCCGGCGCGCGCCAGGCCGGCGAGGTGACGATCACCCGGGGACTCGACAAGAGCAGCGAGTTCACCAAGTGGATCAAGGAGACGCTGAACAACGGCGCCGTCGACACCGCGCGGCAGAACCTCACCATCGAGATCAAGGACTCCAAGGGTGAGACCGTCCGCCGCATCCAGCTGATGCAGGGCTGGGCCAGCCGCTGGGAGGGCCCCTCGCTGAAGGCCGGCGAGTCCAGCGCGGCGACCGAGACGGTCACCATCACCTTCGAGGAGATCGTGGTCGAATGAGGCGCAGGACCGTTTCCGGCGGCGGTCTGGAGGAGGTCCTCGACAGCCTCGCCGCCGCCGCGCCGGCGCAGCCCGAGGCCCCGGCCCCCGCCCCCGCCCCCGCGCCGCCCCCGGCCGCCCGCCGGCCCGACGAGTTCGACTTCGAGCTGCCGCGCGGCTACGTGGACGACGAGGGCCGGACCCATCGGACCGGCACCATGCGGCTCGCCACCGCCCGCGACGAGCTGCGCCCGCAGATCGACCTCCGGGTCAAGGAGAACCCCGCGTACCTGAGCGTGGTGCTCCTCAGCCAGGTCATCACCCGCCTCGGCACGATCACCGACGTGCACGCCGGGGTGGTCGAGCGGATGTACGCGACCGACGTGGCGTTCCTCCAGGACTTCTACCGCCGCATCAACAGCGAGGGCCACACCCACGCCGCGGTCACCTGCCCGCTGTGCCAGGGCTCGTTCGAGGTGGACCTGTCAGGTGAGCGCCTGGGGGAATCGTGACGTACGCGCCTTCCCGGCTGCGGGAGGAGATCGCGTACATCGCCTACCACTTCCACTGGCAGCGCGAGGAGATCCTCGACCTCACCCATGGTGAGCGGCAGGAATGGGTGAGGGAGATAGCGCGGATCAACACCCGCGTGAACGAGAGCGGGTGAGGGCGTGGAGTTGAGGGGCTTCTTCCGGAAGCGTCCGGTGGCGGGCGTACCCGAGGCGGACCGGGCTCCGGAGCCCGGGACCGGGGACGCCCCGGCGCCCGGGCCCGCCTCTCCGCGTCCCGGCGCGGACTGGGACGGCGGCTGGCGCCGGGTCGCGCCGCCGACGGTGACCGTCGCCCGGTCATCGATCGGCGTCAGCGACGGCCTGCGCTTCCGGTCCCGCCTCGCGTCCTGGCAGAACGTGGCCTACAGCGACGGCGAACTGGGCCACGCGGTGCTCCCGTCCGCCCCGGTGGGGCGGATCCACGGGGTGGCCCGGACGCCCGGCACGCCCCGTAGCGGCCCCTCGGGGGCGCCGCTGGTGCTGCGCGCGGCGGATGCGCCTCCGGCCCCTTCGGCACCGGCTGACGGGGAGGCCCCGGCGGGCCGGGGCGCGACTGCGCCCAGGCGCGTGGTGCCTGCCGTGGCCGGATCGGCGTCCCGCCCGTCCGGGGACGGCGCGACGCCCGCGCCCCCGCAGGCGGCCCCCGCACCGGTACGCGCCCGCCGCACCGCGCCTCCGCTGACCGTCGCCCGGCGCCCGGCGACGCCCCCGCGCACCCTGTCCGCCGTCGCCTCCACGGCGGTGCCCGCGCCGAGTGCGACGCCTCCGGTACGTCGTGGGCTCGGCGACCCCCTGGGCACGCTGCCGCCCGGGGCGGGCCCGGCGACGCGGCGGCGGGCGGACGAGCCGCCCTCCGACGGCGGGCCGGAGCTGCCGGTGGTCCAGCGCCGGGCGGACCCGCCCGCCGCGCCTGCGGTACGCCCAGGGCTGGGCGAGTCCTTGGGTGAACTGCCGTCCGGGGCAGCCCGGCCGACCCTGGCCGCGCCGGAGTCGCCGGTGGTCCAGCGCCGGGCGGATGCGCCGGCCGTGCCTGCGGTACGCCCTGGACTGGGTGAGTCCTTGGGTGAACTGCCCTCCGTGGACGGCCCTTCGGGCCCGCCCGCCGGGCCCGCCCTGCCGGTGGTTCAGCGGCAGGCGGATGCGTCGGCCGCTTCGGAGCAGCCTGCGTCGGGCGTCCCTGCCCTGCCGGTCGTTCAGCGGCAGGTGGATGCGCCCGCGTCCACCGGTCCGGCGGCCGGTTCTTCCGTGCGCCCGACCCTGGACGGGCAGCCGCCCGTAGCGGCTCCGGGCGGGCCTGCCCTGCCGGCCCTCCAGCGCCGGGCGGATGTGTCGGCCGCTTCGGAGCAGCCTGCG
>NZ_JBEYCQ010000007.1:0-116924 GCF_040632905.1 Streptomyces sp. NPDC016469 | reverse complement strand
TGGACGGGCAGCCGCCCGTAGCGGCTCCGGGCGGGCCTGCCCTGCCGGCCCTCCAGCGCCGGGCGGATGTGTCGGCCGCTTCGGAGCAGCCTGCGTCGGGCGTCCCTGCCCTGCCGGTGGTTCAGCGGCAGGCGGATGCGCCCGCGTCCACCGGTTCTTCCGTGCGCCCGACCCTGGACGGGCAGCCGCCCGTAGCGGCTCCGGGCGGGCCTGCCCTGCCGGCCCTCCAGCGCCGGGCTGACGCGCCCGCCGCTTCGGAGCAGCCTGCGTCGGGCGTCCCTGCCCTGCCGGTCGTTCAGCGACAGGCGGATGCACCCGCGTCCACCGGTCCGGCGGCCGGTTCTTCCGTGCGCCCGACCCCGGACGGGCAGCCGCCCGTGGTGCAGCGCCAGTCGGACGCGTCCGCGTCCACCGGTCCGTCCGTACGCCCGACGCTGGGCGGGCAGCCACCGGTGGCGGCTCCCGCCGAGAGGGCGGGCGCCCCGGCCGGGGCCGGTCTCCCCGTGGTGCAGCGCCAGTCGGACGCGTCCGCGTCCACCGCACCGGCGGCCGGTCCTTCCGTACGCCCCGCCCTGGACGGGCAGCCTCCCGTAACCGTCCCCGCCGTGGCAGCGGGCTCCCCGGCCGGCCCCGCCCTGCCCGTGGTCCAGCGCCTGGCGGACGACGGCGCCCCCGCGCCGCGCACCCCGGCCGGCCCCGCCCTCCCCGTGGTCCAGCGCCAGGCGGACGACTCCGCCGTGGCCCCCGGCCACCCCGCGCCGGCCGGGCGCGACGGGGCCCCGCCCGTGGTGCGGCGGCAGGCCACCGAACCGCCCACCACCGCGCCCCCCGGGCGCGGCCCGCGTCCCACCCTGGGCAAGCCGCTCCGTGAACTCCCGGCGGGCGCGGCCCCCTTCGCCCCGTCCACCCGTGACGCGGGCGGACCCGCGCTGCCCGTCGTCCAGCGGCAGACGCCCGACAGCTCCACCACCGCGCACCCCGCCCCCGGCACCCCGCCCACCGGCCCCGGCTCCCAGGCCCGCACCCGGGGTGGTCTCGGCGCACCCCTCTCCGCCCTCCCGCCGACCGCAGGCACCGGGAGCGACGGCCCGCGCCGGACGCAGCCGGCCGCCCCGCAGCCGGGCGGGCGGCCCGGCCCCGCCGCACCGCCCGCGATGCCCCTGCGCACCGCGCCCCCCGCGCCCCCCGCGCAACGCACCCCGGACGCCGCCGCCCCCGTCCGTATCCAGCGCATCCCCTCCCGTCACACGCCCCGGCCCGCCCCCGTGCAGCGCGCCCGTGCCCTCCTCGTGGCGCGCACCCTCACCGTGCGTACGGGCGCCGCCGAAGGCTTCACCGCCCGCGAGTCCGCCGCCGCGACCCGGCCCGTCGTGCCGGCCACCTGGCGCCGCGACACTCCGCGGCCGCAGGCGGAGGCGCAGCCCGTCGTCCAGCGGGTCGCCGCCGACCCCGTCGCCCCGCCGCGTCCGCATGCGCCGCTCCCGGCCCGGTCCGCCGCCCCGCAGGAGCCCCGCCTCGAACCGCCGGCCGCGCCCCGGGCACCCGGCGGCCCCGCCGTGCCCGTGCAGCGTCTCGCGAGGCCGGTCGCGGCGGAGACCGGTGACCCGCAGCCCCCCGCCGTACGGCCGACCGCTCCCCGGACCGGCCAGTCACCGCCCGCGCAGGCGAACGCGCAGGCGGTCCAGCGCGCGGTGGCCCAAGCCGGTCTCGCCGGCGTGCCGGTGACCGTCGTCCAGCGGCAGCCCGCCCAGGGCCCCGCGCCCGAACGGCCTGCCGAGCGCATCCCGTACGTGGACGTCGAAGACCTCGCCCGACGCCTCATCGACCCCGTGGCCCGGCTCCTCAGGGCCGATCTGCGGCGGGGCCGCGAACGTTCCGGACGTCCGTACGACGGCCGCCGCTGACAGGGAAGCGCTGGAGAAGGAAAGCAACGGATGACGGACAACATCTTCGCGACGAGCGTGTTCTTCAAGCTCACCATCGGCGGGAGCGACCTCGGCGCGTTCCACACCTGCTCCGGCCTGGGGGCCGAGGTGGAGATCGAGCAGTACGCCGAGGGCGGCAACAACGGGTACACCTGGCAGCTGCCGGGGCGGATCACGTGGACCAACATCACGCTGACCCGCCCCGTCACCGCCGACACCCTCAAGATCGCGCGCTGGCTGAACGAGACGACGCAGCGCGTCGAACGCAAGGACGGCGAGATCGTCGCCCTGCGGCCCAACCTCAGCCGGATCGTCAGCTGGCAGATCCAGGGGATCGTGCCGGTCCGCTGGCAGGGCCCCTCCTTCGACCCGGCCAGCTCCCAGGCGGCGATCGAGACGCTGGAGATCGCGCACGAGGGGCTGGTGACCTCCTGATGAGCCGTCGGGAACACGTCGTGGAAGGAGGGACCCCGTGCCAGCCGCTGCCCGCACGAGCCGTGCCCGCGCCCAACTGACCATCATGGAGCCGCCGGCGGACGTCGGTGCCAAGCCGGGCGGGACCCTCGCCCAACTGACGCTCCAGTTCAACCCGGCGACGCTCTCCCTCCGCAAGTCCACCGAGTGGCGCCGCACCCCGTCCCGCACGGCGGGCGAGTCAGCGCTGCCCGAATTCGTGGGCAGCGGGCCCCGCTCGCTGTCGCTCGACGTGTTCCTCGACGCCACCGCCACGCACGACAACTCCGTGGAGCGGGCGGTCGAGCAGCTGATGACGGCCTGCGTGCCGACGCCGAGCAGCCTGGGCCGGAAGAAGCCGTCGAGCCCCTGGGTGCGGTTCGACTGGGGGACCTCGCGGACCACGTCGTTCGACGGGGTGCTGTCGAGCCTTTCGGTGTCGTACACGCTGTTCGACGTGGACGGGAAGCCGCTGCGCGCCACCTGCTCGCTGTCGATCGAGGAGGCGAGCGTCGACCCGGCCGGGCAGAACCCGACGTCCGGCTCGCGGGAGGCGCGGCGCACCCACACGGTCGTCGCCGGGGACAGCCTGCCGCTGCTCGCCTGGCGGGAGTACGGCGATGCCACGGCCTGGCGCACGATCGCGGAGGCCAACGGCATCGACGACCCCATGCACCTGCCCCCGGGCAGCGAACTCCTGGTGCCCGCGCTGGAGGACAGCGCGGCCGAGGAAGGCGTACCGGAGGCGGCCCGATGACCGGCCCCGCCCGCTCCTTCGCCGCCGATCCCATCGTGGAGGCGCCCGCCGAGCTGCCCCAGGCGTGGGCGGCCCAGCTGGTGAGCTGCGCGGTGGACGAGAACATCGGGCTGCCCGACAGCGCGGTGCTGACGTACCGCGACCCGTACCACACGCTGCTCACCGCCACCGGGATCACGATCGGCACCGAGCTGAAGATCTCCGTGGTCACCGTCCAGGAACGCGCGCGCGAGCGGCTGTTCACGGGCGAGGTGACCGCACTGGAACTGGACAGCGACACCACGGGATCGTTCACCGTCGTCCGCGCGTTCTCCAAGGCGCACCGGCTGAAGCGCGGCCGCAAGGTGGTCGCGTACCGGAACATGAAGGCCGCCGACATCGTCCGCAAGGTCGCCGCCGGCGCCGGGCTGCCGTGCGGGAAGGTCGAGGCGGCCCCGGTGATGTACAAGCAGCTGACCCAGCCGAACATCTCGGACTGGGACTTCCTCCAGTACCTCGCGGGGGAGTGCGGGGCGCATGTCCGGGTGGACGAGAAGGGCGTGCTCCAGTTCGTGAAGCCGAAGCCCGCCGCCTCGGCGCCGGCCCCGTCCACCTCCGCCTCGAAACACCCGATGGTCCTGGAGTACGGCCGCAACCTGCTGGCGCTCCGGGCCGTGCTCTCCGCCTCGGACGGGGCGGACAGCGTGGAGGTGCGCGGCTGGGACGTGCAGAACAAGGTCCGTGTCCTGGCCCGCGAGCAGTCGATCCGCTCCGAGACCGTGACCCCCGGTACCAACCCGTCCTCGGCCGCCGCCCTGTTCGGGAAGAACGACCGGATGACCGTCGCCGACACCCCGTACCGGACCCAGGCCGAGGCCCGCGCGGTCGCCGGTGCCGTGGCCGGACGGGTCGCCTCCGGTTTCGGCGAGATCGAGGCGGTCGCGGAGGGCAACCCGAAGCTGCGCGCGGGCGAACCGGTCGCCCTCGGCAACGTCGGCCCCGCGTTCGCCGGGCGCTACACCGCGACCGCTGCCCACCACACCCTGGACCCGCACGACGGTTACCGTACGACCGTGCTGGTCAGCACCGACCCGGACCGCTCGCTGGCCGGACTCACCGGCGGCCAGGGCGCGCCCGTGCCCGGCCCCCGCATGCCGGGCCTCGCGATCGGCGTCGTCACCGACATCCGCGAGGGCCGGGGCAAGGAACGCGGCTCGGTGCGGCTGAAGTTCCCCTGGCTGGACGACACGTACGTCACCGACTGGGTCCGTACGGTCCAGTGGGGCGGGCAGGGCGGCGGCGGGGTCTTCAGCCCCGAGGTCAACGACGAGGTGCTGGTCGGATTCGAACAGGGGCTGATCGACAGCCCGTACGTGCTCGGCGGCCTCTACAACGGCGTCGACAAGCCGTCCCCGCACGATGTCCCGCTCGTGGACCCGACCAGTGGCAAGGTCAACCGCCGCTCGCTGGTGTCCCGTTCGGGCAACCGGATCGAACTGCTCGACACCCCGCGCGGCCCGTCCGGTGTCCGGCTCGCCACCGGCGACGAGCAGCTGGAGATCGTGCTCGACGAGCGGCGCGGCGAGATCGCGCTGAAGGTGTACGCCCGGGGCACCTCCCGGGTCCTCAGCTCCCTGTCGCTCGGCCGCACCGGGATCACGCTCGACGCGGGCGTCGGGGACATCCATCTGAAGGGCAAGCAGGTGACCGTCAGCGGCAAGACCGGCGTCACCGTCGACGGCGGCCTGCTCGCCGTCCTGAAGGCCGCACTCGTCCGCATCAACTGACGCCCCGCCCCACCGAGGAGACCAACAGCCATGCCCCAGGCAGCCCGTACGGGCGACCCCACCGTCCACGGTGGCGTCATCGGCACCCCGCCCCCGGGCGCGGTGGCCGTCGCCACCGTGCTGATCGGCGGCAAGCCGGCCGCCGTCACCGGAAGCCTGCACGTGTGCGTCGTGCCCCCGCACGCCCTGCTCGGTCCGGGGAACGTCGTCATGCCGAACCCGGCGGCGGCCGTCGGCGGTGCGGTCCTGATCGGCGGGCTGCCCGCCGCCCGCATGGGAGACACCACGACCTGCGGCGCGAAGATCGTCATGGGCGCGCCCAACGTCCTGATCGGCGGCCCGATATGAGCGAGCACGGGTTCATCGGGCGCGGCTGGGGCTTCCCGCTGCGCGTCGGCGCCACGGGCGGCATCGGCATGGTCGAGCGCGAGCAGGAGATCGAGGAGGCCATCGGCCTGATCCTCGGGACCGCGCCCGGCGAACGCCCCATGCGCCCGGAGTTCGGCTGCGGCATCCACGAGTACGTCTTCGCCCCCGGCGACGGCGCCACGGCGGGGCGCATCGCCCATGAGGTGCGCACGTCCCTGGAGCGCTGGGAGCCGCGCATCGAGGTCCGGGACGTGGTCGTCGCGTACGACACCGTCGAGGAAGGCACGCTCTACATCGACGTGCACTACACCGTCCGGTCCACCAACGACCTGCGCAACCTCGTCTTCCCCTTCTATACGATCCCCGAGGCGGGAGCCCGCTGATGTCCCTGACCCCGCCCAATCTGGACGACCGCCGCTTCCAGCAGCTCGTGGACGAGGCCAAGCGGTACGTCCAGCAGCGCTCGCCCGAGTGGACCGACCACAACGTGTCGGACCCCGGGGTCACGCTGATCGAGACGTTCGCGTACATGGTCGACCAGCTCCTGTACCGGCTGAACCGGGTGCCCGACCGGAACTACTTCGCCTTCCTCGACCTGCTCGGCGTGCGGCTGTTCCCGCCGACGGCCGCCCGCGCCGACGTCGACTTCTGGCTGTCCGCGCCCCAGCCGGACACCGTGCGCCTCCCGGCCGGCACGGAGGTGGCGACCGCGCGCGGCGAGACGGAGGAGGCGGTCGTCTTCTCGACCGGCGAGGACCTGGCGATCGTGCCGAGCTCCCTCGTCCGCCTGGTCACGGTCCCGGCGTCCGGCGAGCAGACCGACCGCACGGCGCCGCTCGCCGAGGGCCGGGACATCCCCTGCTTCCAGGCCCGGCCCCAGCCCGGCGACGCCCTCCTGTTCGGGCTGCCGACCGCCGTGCCCCGCTGCATCGTCGCGGTACGCCTGGACAGCCGGGTCGAGGGCGTCGGCGTCGACCCCCGCCAGCCGCCACTGGTCTGGGAGGCGTGGGACGGCGCCCGCTGGGTGCCGTGCGCGACCGGCGTCGACTCCACCGGCGGGCTCAACAAGCCCGGCGAGATCACGGTGTTCGTGCCCCCCGGGCACACCGAGTCCGTCACCGCCGGCCACCGCGCCGGCTGGCTGCGCTGCCGGGTCACCGAGGCCGCCCCCGGCCAGCCCTTCTACTCCGAGTCCCCGACGATCCGCGAGGCCGAGGTCTTCACCGTCGGCGGCACGGCCGGCGTCGAGCACGCGGAGACCGTGTACGACGTGCCGCTCGGGACGTCCGAGGGCGTGGCGGGCCAGACCTTCGCCGCGCCCCGGACGCCCGTCCTGCTCGACGGGGAACCGCCGCTCGTGGAGGTGTCCTCGGCCGACGGCTGGCAGACCTGGTCCCCGGTCGAGCACTTCGCCGCCTCCGGGCCGGGCGACCGGCACGTGCGGATCGACGCCGTGGCGGGCCGGTTCGCCTTCCCGCCCGAGGTGCGCGAGGAGGACGGCACCATGCGGGCGTACGGGGCGGTGCCGCCGAAGGGCGCCCACATCCGCCTCGCCCGCTACCGCACGGGCGGCGGCGCCGCCGGAAACGTGGCGCGCGGCGCGATCCGCGTCCTGCGCAGCTCCGTCCCGTACGTCGCCGGGGTCGACAACCGGGAGGCGGCGCGCGGCGGCGTGGACGGCGAGACCGTCGAGAACGCGAAGCTGCGCGCGCCGCAGATCCTCCGCGTCCAGGAGCGGGCCGTCACCGCCGAGGACCACGAAACGATCGCCCGCGAGGCCGCGCCCTCGTTGCGCCGGGTCCGCTGCCTGCCCGCCGCCCCCGGCGAGGGCGGTGCGGTCCGGGTCCTGGTCGTGCCGGACGCGGTCCCCGACGAGGGCGGCCGCCTCCGCTTCGAGCAGCTGATCCCGCCGGACTCCGTGCTCGCCGCGGTGGCCGGGCGCCTGGACGAACGGCGGCTCGTCGGCACCCGGCTGGTGGTCGAACCCCCCGCCTACCAGGGCGTCACCGTCGTCGCGGGGCTGGTCGCGGACGAGGGCGAAACGGACCGCGTCCGGGCCGGCGCGCTCGACGCGCTCTTCCGCCTCATCGACCCGCTCCGGGGCGGCACGGACGGCACGGGGTGGCCGTTCGGCAGGCCCGTGCAGTACGGGGAGGTGTTCGCCGCCCTCCAGGCCGTGCCCGGCGTCCGCCTGGTCGAGGAGGTCCGCCTGTTCCCGGCGGATCCCCTGACCGGGAGGCGGGGCGGTGCGGTGGACCGCATCGACGTGGCGGCCAACGCGCTCGTCTTCTCCCACCAGCACCAGATCGCGGTCACCGCCGCGGGGCCCGGTGAGCACCGATGACCCGGGCCGCCGTCCCCGACCTCCCCAGCCGCTACCCGATCGGCGCGCTGCTGCCCGCCCTGTACGCGGACGACGACCTCGCCCAGCGCTTCACGGCGGGCCTGGACACGGTGCTCGCCCCGGTCCTGTCCACGCTCGACAACCTCCCGGCCTACTTCGACCCGGCCCTGACCCCGGACGACTTCCTGCCCTGGCTCTCCTCCTGGGTCGGGGCGGGCATCGACCCGGCCTGGCCGGAGGACCGCCGCCGCGCCGCCGTCGCCCGGGCCGTCGAGATCCACCGCCGCCGGGGCACCCGCCAGGGCCTGGCGGACCACCTGCGCCTCTGCTTCGGCGTGGAGGCGGACATCCAGGACGGCGGCGGCGTGACGTGGTCGTCCGAGCCGGACTCCGCCCTGCCGCCGGCCCCGACGGGCGAGCTGCTGGTACGGATCCGCCCCCCGGCCGGCCGCCCGTTGGACGCGGCCCGCGTCCTCGCGGTGGTCCGCGCCTCCTGCCCGGCGCACCTGACCTGCCGGGTCGAGATCACAGGGAGCCCCACATGACCCGCCCCTGCCCGTCCTGCGGCGCCGCGAACGCGGAGGACGAGGACTTCTGCGGAAGCTGCGGTACGTATCTGGGCTGGTCGTCGCGGCCCACCGCGCGGCCCGGTGTGCCGCTGCCGGCCCCCGAACCGGAGCGGGCCACGCCCCCGCCCCCGGCCACCCCCGACCCGACCCCGGCCCCCGAACCGGACCCGGAACGGGGCACGGCCCCCAGCCCGGCGCCCGCGCCGGACCCGGAGCCGCGTGCGACGCGGCGCTCGGGATGGAGGAGGACCCCGGACCCGACCCCTGCGCCGGACCCGGAACGGGGCGCGGCCCCGGACCCGACCCCTGCGCCGGACCCGGAACGGGGCGCGGCCCCGGACCCGACCCCTGCGCCGGACCCGGAACGGGGCGCGGCCCCGGACACCGGCGGACTTGCCGCCCCCGCGCCGGACCCCGAGCCGCGTACGGCGCCGAGCCCCGCCGCACCCGCCGCTCCGGACCCGGAACCGGCCCCCGCCCCGGAACCGCGTGCGACGCGGCGCTCGGCGTGGAGGCGGTCCCAGGAGCCGGACCCGGCCGCCGTACCGGAGCCGGGGCAGGGCGCTGCCCCGGGCCCCGGCGCGCCCGAGCCGGACCAGGCCCTCGCGCCGGAACCGGCCCCCACCCCGCCCCCGGCCGCCCCGCGGCCCCCCGCGCCCGCCCCCGTACAGCCGGGCCGGCCGAGGCCGCCGGAGCCGGAACCGCCGGCGGAGGAGCCCATCGGGGCCGTCCTGCCCGGCGTACCGGTCACCGCCCGGCCCACCGTCAGGACGGCGGCCGTGGACGACGAACCGGACGGTGCCCCGTGCCCCTCGTGCGGCACGAACAACCGCCCGGGCCGCACGTTCTGCCGCAACTGCGCCGAGCCCCTGAATCCCCGCGCCCAGGCGGCCCCGCTGCCCTGGTGGCGGACCCGGTGGCCGTTCAACCGCCGGGTGCGGGCGGGCTCGGGGAGGCTGCTGCGCGGCAGCCTCATCGCCCTGGTGATCGCGGCCCTCCTGGTCGCGGGCTTCCTGCTGGTCCCGGCCGGGCGTTACGTCGTGGAGGACGTGCGCGACAAACTCGGCGGCACGGGCGAGGTCAGCCCGCTCCACGTCTCCGCGAACGCGTCCGCCCCGGGGCACCCGGCGAAGGCGGCGGTGGACGGCGTGACGAACACGTACTGGGGCGCCCCGAAGACGGGCGACGCGCTGACGGCGGAGTTCGAGGACCCGTTCCGGCTGGTCGGCGTCACGGTCCACACGGGCGTCTCGAAGAAGCCGGAGGTCTTCCAGAAGGGCGCCAGGCCCACCCGGGCGGACCTGACCATCACGACGGAGGACGGCAAGATCCACGAGAAGACGATGACCCTGGCCGACAAGCCGGGCGAGCAGACCCTGCGCATGGGCATCAGCGACGTCGTGTCGGTCCGCTTCACGATCCGCGAGGCGGCCGGCCAGGGCGGGGGACACCCGATCGCCCTGGGCGAGATCGAGTACTTCAAGCGCACCTAGGCCGTATCGGAAGGTGCCCCACACAGCGGGGCCGGGCCTGGGCTCGAACCGTGGTCCGCATGGGGCCGCCTGCGGGCTAGCCTGCCGACGTGCGTGCTGCGCCCCTGGCGCGGATGTGCTGACCGAGAAAGAGAGCGGCGCGGTCCAGTGCCTCGTCGGCCTCGTCCAGGACACCGGCGAACGCCTGGAAGACATGGGGAACGTCAGCGGTGATGTCGAGGATGACGTCCACTCCGGCTTCCCTCGCGCGCGTGGCCATGCGTGTGGAGTCGTCCAGGAGTATTTCGTTGGTGCCCGCCTGCAGAAGCATCGGAGGGAAGCCGGTCAGGTCGGCGAGGGTGGCGGGGCTGAGCAGGGGCTGATGCGGATCCTGTCCCGCAAGGTACATGGCCCCGGTGTTCTCCAGTCCCTCACGCGTGAAGAAGGGGTCGACGCCCGCCTTGGTGTCCATGGTGCCGCCTGTCCGGGTCATGTCGAGCCCGGGGGAGAACGCCACGATGGCGGCGGGCATGGGCAGGCCCGCGTCGCGGGCGGCGAGGCAGGTGGTGACGGTGAGGCCGCCACCGGCGGAGTCTCCGGCGAACGCGATCGCCGAAGAGTCCTCGCCGCTGTCGAGAAGCGCGCGGTAGGCGCTCAGTCCGTCCTCGATCGCGGCCGGGAACGGATACTCAGGGGCAAGCCGGTACTCCAGGGAGAACGCCCTGGACCTTGTCCTGGTCACGAGGTTCCCCGTCAGTGACAACGCCGTCTCCGGTGAACCGACCACGTAGGAGCCGCCGTGGAAGTAGAGGATCGTCCCGGCCTTCGCAGTGTCGGCCGGCTCGACGAGCAGTGCGGGCCGGTCCCCGAGCGTCGCAGTCCGAGTGCGGATCCCGGCCGGGACGATCATTTTCCCCATCATCGCCCTGAACCCGGCGCGGAGCTCCTCCACCGACCGAGGGCCCTCCGGCCGAGGCTGTCGTACCATCGCGTCGATTTCCGCGCGCTGCTGCCTGCTCATTGTCGCCTCCATCGCGAGTGCATGCCAAAGAATTATATGCCTAGGCATTTAAGCTAGGCTATATGCCATGGCATCCAAGTCAAGCCGTGCCCCGATCGACCTCCCGGGCTTCTTCGCCGACCTCGTCCGCTGCGAGACACGCCTCTACAACGCGCTGAACGACCGCCTTCGCGAGCGGCACGGGATCGTCACCTCGCAGTTCGAGTTCCTGCGCTTCCTGCGCGACCACCCCGGGTCCCGGGTCGCGGACCTCGCCACCGAATTCGCCATCGGGATCGGCGCGACCAGCAAGGGCATCGACCGCCTGGAGAAGCAGGCATGGGTCATACGGCGAACCAATCCATCGGATCGCCGCTCATCACTGCTGGACCTGACCGCCGGAGGCGTGCGACTCGTCGAGGCGGCGGAGGCGACCTTCACCCAGACACTGGCCGGGCTGACCGCAGACATCCTGGGCGGTCCCTCAGGACAAGCCGCCGCACAGGTCTTCTCGGAGTTGCGCTCTGCACTCGAACGCGACCAGATCGGTCTGCCCACGGGCTGACCGCACTGGCGCACGTACGACCACGCTCAGCGGTGACGAGCAGCCGGAGGGCGGGAACGCACCCGGACAGGATGCGGAAGACCGGGCATACGAGGCCGCCGTGCGGGCGGGCGGTGTACGTCGGAGCAGCCGAGGCGGGGACGACGGCCGCGCTCCGTCGGCTACGGACGCAGGGCGATGAGCCCCGCGTCCGTCGGTTCGAAACCGCACGCGCCGAAGTAGAAGGAGCCCAGGCGCTCTTCGAAGTCGACGTGAAGCCAATCGCAGCCCGCCGCCCGGGCACCGCGCACCGCGGCGGCCACGAGTTCGGTACCGACACCGGCGTGGCGCACGTCCGGAGCGACCATCGTGTCGAGCACGAACGCGTGCACGCCGCCGTCCCAGGCGACATTGACGAAGCCCACGAGCCCGCCGGCCCGCCGGGCGCAGACCCAGCCCAGGCTGTGCCGGTGCAGCCGCGTGCGCCAGTCGGTGCCCTCCCGGGCGTGTCCGAACGCCTCCGCGTGGAGCGTGTCGAGGTCGCCGTTCTCGAAGTCACCGCGCCACTCGTATGTCATCGCCATGGGCCGAATCGTAGGCCGGGCGGCCATACGCACGGCTGCTGCCGGACGCCCCCCCGGGCCAGTCAACTGTGCCCCGCCGGGCCTGGATCCGCCCCCGCGCCCCGGGATATGCAGGAAGGGACACGCCCCCCGCAGGAAGAGGTCCCCATGCGCAGCCAGGACGGTGCCGAGAAGGCAGACGCGGCGCGCGGGCCCGGCTGGGCCCGGAAGCCGGGGGCCGCCGCACCCGCCACCGAGTGGCTCGCCCTCCAGGGCAGCCTCGGGAACGCGGCGGTCGTCCAGATGCTGCGCGCGGCCGGCCACCCGCACTGCGGGCACGACGACGCGGAGCAGCCGGTGCAGCGCTCGGCCGTCCAGGACGTCCTGCGCTCCGCCGGGCGGCCGCTCGACAGTGCCGTCCGCAGTGAGATGGAGTCCCGGCTCGGGGCGGACTTCTCCGGCGTCCGCATCCACACCGACGCCGCCGCCAGGGCCTCGGCCGCCGGGGTCGGGGCCCGTGCGTACACCTCCGGCCACCACGTGGTCATCGGTGACGGCGGGGCCGACAAGCACACGCTCGCCCATGAGCTGACCCACGTCATCCAGCAGCGCCGGGGGCCGGTCGCGGGTACGGACGACGGTTCCGGTCTCCGGGTGAGCGATCCGGGCGACCGGTTCGAGCGCGAGGCCGAGGCGAACGCGACACGGGTGATGAGGGGGCCGGCACCCGGACGCGGCGAAGGTGCCGGACACCGGGCGGACACGAGGACGGCCGCCCGGACCGGTGAGACCGTGCAGCGTTACGCCGACGTCGAGGTGAATGGGCAGGTCCTTCGGGCGTCCGAGAACGGTCTCTTCCTGACGCGCCCCGACACCCCGTACGTCTGGGTCCGGGAGGACGCGCCGGCGGGCAGTGTCGCGCCCGCCCTGAGGCGAGCGGACAACAACGCGATGCAGTGGAACGGGGGGACGTACTTCAGGCACTGGCTGGGCGGTGACGTCCAGCAGGACTGCCTGCACGCCGCCGAGGAGATCATCAACAACCGTGTCCGCGAACTCGACTGGGGCGAGGGCGAGTACAGCACGATCGAGACCACCGACAAGCGCTACGGCCCGACCGAGGTGTTCGGTCAGGCGGACCCGACCAATCGCCGCCAGGCCCGCCAGTACGCCGGCCCGAAGAACGAGATGGCCGATCCCCGGGCGGGCGAGGCGTTCGTCATCGTGGTCACCAAACCCGACCCGGAGAAGGAGATGAGTCAGTTCCACGCCGGCGCGGTCGTGGCCCGCGACGGTAACGACTGCGTCGTCCTGCAAGCCTGGTCGGACGGGAACAGCCCGCCCAACCTGGCCGCGGCCGACTCCGAGATCTACACGGTGGGAGACCTCCAGCGATCGTTCCATGCGGCCTACGGCGCGCCCGACGCCTACTTCGGAACGGTCGGAACGACGACGGTCGTCATCAAGTCACACCCTGAGGTGGCCAGGCAGCCCTGACCGCGGGCGAGGTCCCCCTCACAACCCCGGCGCCCCCCACACCGGGAACCAGCGCGACAGGTCCCGCTCGACCCGGAGGTCGTCGCCCAGCGCGGCCCGGACCTCCAGCTCCAGCCGGTTGTCGCGTCTCTCCGCCCCACCCGGCACCGGGGCGAACGGATAGAACGTGCCGCGCTTGTACAGGTACACCAGCGCCAGCGAACGCCCGCTCCCGTCCCGGAAGGCGACCAGCGAGCACAGCAGCTGCGGGCCGAAGCCGCCGTCCTGGAGCAGGGTGTTGACCGCGTGCAGGTCGTTGACCAGGGCGGCGGCGTCCTCGGGCGGCTGCCGGGCGAGCAGCCAGGTGTAGCCGTACGCGTCACGGCTGAACTCCACCGGGATGCCTCCGCGCCCCGTATCCGCGTCGAGCAGTTCGCGTACGTCCTGCTGGACCCGGGCGAAGGCGGAGCCCTCCACGCCCGCGAAGCACACCGAGCCCAGACCCGTCGGCGTGAAGCCCGTCGCGGCCTGCAGGGCCAGCGCGGCGGACGGGACGGCGAAGAGCTGGTCGAGGTCGGGGCGGACCGGCTTGCTGCGGCCCAGGATCGTGTCGAGCAGGCCCACGGGGACTCCTTACGGGCGGACGAGCCCTCACGGACGGGCTCTCACGGACGGGCTCTCACGGACGGGCTCTCACAGAGGGGCCCTCACGGACGGGACAGGTCGGCCGAGATGCGGGCCAGCTGGTCGAGGCGCTGCTCCAGCGTCGGGTGCGTGGAGAGCAGCCGTCCGATGCTCTCCTTCGAGGCGAAGGCCGGGACGAAGTAGAAGGCGTTGTACGGCTCCGCCTTCCGCAGGTCCTCCGTCGGAATCCGGGCCATCTGGCCGCTCACCTTGGTGAGGGCGGAGGCGAGGGCCGAGGGGCGGCCGGTGAGGAGGGCGGCCGTGCGGTCGGCGGTGAGTTCCCGGTAGCGGGAGAGCAGCCGGGTGAGCAGGAAGCTCAGCGCGTAGACGACAGCGCTGACCAGCGGGATGAGCAGGACCAGGACCCCGATCGGGTCGTTGCCGCGGCTGTTGCGGGCGAAGCCGCCCCACAGCGCGACACGGGTGATGATCCCCGCCAGGACGCCCAGGAACGAGGCGATCGTCATCACGGCCACGTCCCGGTGCGCGACGTGCGACATCTCGTGCGCGAGGACGCCCTCCAGCTCCTCCGGCTCCAGTCTGCGCAGCAGCCCCGTCGTCGCGCAGACGAGCGAGGACTTCTGGCTGCGCCCGGTCGCGAAGGCGTTCGGGACATCGCTCTCCGCGATCGCCACACGCGGTTTCGGCATATCGGCAAGGGCGCATATCCGGTCGATCGCCCCGTGCAGTTCCGGCGCCTCGGCGGGGGAGACCTCCCGGGCGCCCATGCTGAACGCGGCGATCCGGTCGCTGAACCAGAACTGGGCGACGAACATCCCGCCGGTGATGACGAGGATGACCGGCCAGGCCCCGCGCAGCACCGCCAGGAGCACGCCGACCAGCACCACGTACAGCAGCCCGATCAGGAACATGGTGGTGACCATGCGGGTGGTCAGGCCACGGTCGGCGGCGTACCGGCTACGGGTTCCGGCCATGGGTGGACCTCCGCTCCTCGCCTCTCTCCATGGTGCTCCTCGGCGGCCGAAAGTGGATGCCGGTGCTCCGTTCGGCGGGTATGGCCGAACATCACCTAGGCCGGGTAGATGCCTGAGGCATCTAGTGAGGGTGATCGGCAGGACCACCACCCCCCTCGTTGCGAGGTCCGTCATGACAGAGACCCAGTCCGAGCCCATTGCCTTCCCGCAGGACCGCACCTGTCCCTACCACCCGCCCACCGGCTACCCCCGCGCGAGCCGCGGGCAGCGGCCGGTGTCCCGGGTCCGCCTCTTCGACGGCCGTACGGTCTGGCTGGTGACCGGCCACACGGAGGCCCGGGCGCTCCTGTCCGACCCCCGGCTGTCGTCCGACCGCGCCCACCCGGACTTCCCGCTCTTCGCGCCGAGGCTCGCCGCGGTCAAGCAGCGGCGCGTCGAACTGATCGGCGTCGACGACCCGGAGCACAACGCGCAGCGCCGGATGCTGATCCCCAGCTTCACGGTCCGGCGGACGGCGGCGCTGCGGCCGCGCATCCAGGAGACCGTGGACCGGCTGCTCGACGCGATGGTGGCGCAGGGTCCGCCGGCCGAGCTGGTGGGGGCGTTCGCGCTGCCGGTGCCGTCGATGGTCATCTGCGCGCTGCTCGGGGTGCCGTACGCGGACCACGAGTTCTTCGAGGACCGTTCGCGCAAGCTGCTACGGGGGCCCGGGCCGGCGGACGTGATCGCGGCCCGGGAGGATCTGGACGCGTACTTCCGCGACCTGATCGAGCGGAAGCGGCGCGAGCCGGGTGAGGGGCTGCTGGACGAGCTGATCGCCAAGCAGCTGGAGACCGGGGCGGTGGAGCGGGACGCGCTGGTGCGGCTGGCGGAGATCCTGCTCGTGGCCGGTCACGAGACCACCGCGAACATGATCTCGCTCGGCACGTTCACGCTGCTCCGTCACCCGGACCAGCTGGCCCGGCTGACCGGCGGCGGCGAGGACGCGGTGCCGGCCGCCGTGGAGGAGCTGCTGAGGTTCCTGTCCATCGCGGACGGGCTGTCCCGGGTGGCGGTGGAGGACATCGAGATCGGCGGGGAGACGCTGCGGGCGGGGGAGGGCGTGCTCCTGTCCACCGCGGTGGTCAACCGGGACGCGGCGGTCTTCGAGGAGCCGGACGAACTGGACCTCGGGCGCGGCGCGCGCAACCACGTCGCCTTCGGCTTCGGCATCCACCAGTGCCTGGGCCAGAACCTGGCCCGCGCCGAACTGGAGATCGCCCTGCCCGCGCTCTTCCGCCGCCTGCCGGGGCTCCGGCCGGCGGTGGAACCGGAGGACGTTCCGTTCAAACCCGGCGACACGGTGCAGGGCCTGCTGGAACTGCCGGTGACGTGGTGACGGAGGAGAACCCCGTGCGGATCGACATCGACAAGGACGTGTGCATCGGCGCGGGCCAGTGCGCCCTGGCGGCCCCGAAGGTCTTCACCCAGGACGAGGACGGCCTCAGCGAACTCCTGCCGGAGGCGGAACCGGGCCCGATGGTCGCGGAGGCGGTACGGGCGTGCCCGGTGGGGGCGATCCGGACGGGCGACGATCCCAGCCTGTCCGGCGATTGAGGACGGGAACCGATGCCCTGGTGTGCGGTGCAGCAGGGTTCGGGCCCCCGAAGACCGGTTCCGTCCTCGAACGCCGGACAGGCCGGGTTTGCCCGCCAACACCCGTACGTGGCAGCGGCGCGCTGTCCGGGGCGAAGCCGGGGAGAGCGGTGTTTTGCACACGCTGGGCGTGCAGCAGCCGGAGGAAGGATTACCGGGCGGCGAGATCGAGTGCGTCGGTCGTGCGGCCGACGCCAGGCCGAAGCATGGAACGGAGCGCTGAGGAGCTGGTCGCCGAACACCAGCGGTTGCCCCGCGTAGACGCCGTGCTCATGCGCCGCGAGGCGGACGAGTTCTTCGGCGGCGAGGACCGCGTCGGGGACGACGACCCCTGGAACCGTGCCGTGCCAACGGCCCCCCGTGTGACCCCGTCCGGATACGCCGACGGCGGACCACAGGCGTGGTCCGCCGTCGGTGAGACAGGACCTGGGGGCGCCGGGGTCACCGGGCGTCGCCCCAGCGGGGTTCGTTACTTCGCCGGCTTCTTGCCGGTGATGCCGAGGTGCACCAACTGGGCCAGGTTCGGCTTGATCTCGGCCTGCTTGACACCCCAGGCCGTGAAGCCCTTCTGGTGCGAGGCGACGCCGGCCAGCATGACGACCAGGGAGCCGGCCATCGCGGCGGCGCTGATGTCCTTGTCGACCTTGCCCTTCGCCTGGAGCTCCTTCACGGACTCCGTCAGCGAACCGGTCACGGAGTTCAGGACCTTCATGCGGATCTTGTTGAACCGCTTGTCGCCCTCCGCCGCACCGAGGTCGATCACGCGCAGGATCGCGTCGTTGCGCCGCCAGAAGTCGAGGAAGCCCTCCACGAGTTGCTCGGAGGTCTCCCGCCCCGCCTTGCCGGCCCAGGAGCGTCCGGCGACCAGTTCGGTCAGCCCGGCCCCCTCCTTGGCGACGTCCTCGGCGAGTTCGAGGACGGCGCCCTCGACGTCGGGGAAGTACTGGTAGAAGGTCGCTGGTGAAGTCCCCGCCTTCCGGGCGACGTCGATGACTTTGACGTCCCGGTACGGCGAGGAGCTGAGCATCTCGCTGAGGCAGTCGAGCAGCTTCTGCCGCGTCGCCTGACCGCGTCGACCGGCCACGCGGCCGTCGACGGTGCGTACTTGTCCTGTCATGCCGTCAGCTTACCGACGGGTGATCGGAGCGCGATTCGACCGGAGCAAATGGGGAACGACACCCATGTCGACCCCGCACCGGCCCTCGTTGCCCACAGTCCGAGCAGTGTTATTAACAGCCTGTGGATAACTTCGGTGGATAACTTTCGAACCTGCGTTCGCCTTGGCGGCTCGGTGCGGGCCGGGGCGCGCCGCACGCACCGTAAAGCTACCGTGACTGTGACGGGCGTCACCCCGCTACGGAAGGATTCGGACCCATGGCCGCGTTCGCGCAGTCCGCACCGTGCTGGGTGGATGTGCAGCTCCCCGACCTGGAGGCGGGCAAACGCTTCTACGGCGAGCTGTTCGGCTGGACCTTCCGTCCGGCCGAAGGCCCCCGCGCCGACGCCCTCAGCGACGGGAAGCTCGTCGCCGCGCTGGCCGCGAAGAAGGACGGGCGCATGCCGACCGCCTGGGGTGTCTACTTCGCCACCGATGACATCGAGGCGTCGGTGACCCGCGTCCGCGCGGCGGGCGGCCAGGTCATCACCGAACCGGTCCCGGCCGGGCGCCACGGCGTGCTCGCGCAGGCCGCCGACCCGGGCGGCGCGGTCTTCGGCCTCTGGCAGGCCGGCGGGCGCGCGGGCTTCGAGAAGCAGAACGAGCCCGGCTCCTTCTGCTGGACCGAGGTCCACACCCGGTCCAAGGAGCGCGTCGACCCCTTCTACGAGGAGGTCTTCGGCTTCCGCTGCGCGGACGTGGACGACTCGCCCCTGGACGTCCCCGACACCGACGAGCACCGCGTGGACTTCCGTACGTGGTCACCGCCCGGCACCGAACCGGGCCCCGAGACGGCGGTCGGCGGGCGGAGCGTCATCACGGCCGCCTTCCCGGCCGAGCTGCCCAGCCACTTCCTGAGCTACTTCAACGTCGCGGACTGCGACGACACCGCCCGTACCGTCCAGCGGCTCGGCGGCCGGGTCACCGAACCCCCGCTCGACATCCCGTACGGGAGGATGGCGGTCCTCCAGGACGACCAGGGTGCCGAGTTCGCCGTACTTCAGGAGCTTGTGTCCTGATACGGGCGGAGTGGTACGGGACACCCCGATCCGCCCCCGGGTTCGCCACCGGGGCTCCGGCCAGGAACAATCGGGGTGCGCACCGCCGGGCCGCGCCCACTGATGAGACGCTGCACACGGCGGGATTTTCGCGGGCCTCTGTTCCCTGAGGTCCGTACGGGGAGGTGGCAAGTAGTGGAGCAGCTGACGCAGCACGACCCGAGGCGGATCGGCCCCTTCGAGGTGCTGGGACGGCTCGGGGCCGGCGGCATGGGGCTGGTCTATCTGGCCCGGTCGGCGTCGGGCCGCCGGGTGGCGATCAAGACCGTCCGTACGGAACTGGCCGAGGACCAGCTGTTCCGGGTGCGCTTCACGCGCGAGGTGGAGGCCGCGCGCGCCGTCAGCGGCTTCTACACGGCCGCCGTCGTGGACGCCGACCCGCGTGCGGCCGTGCCCTGGCTCGCCACCGCGTACGTGCCCGCCCCCTCGCTCGAAGAGATAGTGAACGAGTGCGGGCCCATGCCGACCCAGGCGGTGCGCTGGCTCGCGGCGGGCATCGCGGAGGCCCTCCAGTCCATCCACGGGGCGCAGCTCGTCCACCGCGACATGAAGCCGTCGAACGTGCTCGTGGTGGAGGACGGCCCCCGGGTCATCGACTTCGGCATCGCGTCCGGCGTCTCCAACACCCGGCTGACCATGACCAACGTGGCCGTCGGCACCCCGGCGTACATGTCGCCGGAGCAGGCCCGGGACTCGCGGAGCGTCACGGGGGCCAGCGACATCTTCTCGCTCGGCTCGACGCTCGTCTTCGCCGCGACCGGGCACGCCCCGTACCGGGGGGCCAACCCGGTCGAGACGGTGTTCATGCTGCTGCGCGAGAGCCCCGACCTGTCCGGCCTGCCCGACGACCTGCGGCCGCTGATCGATTCGTGCATGCAGACGGACCCGGCCCTGCGGCCCACCCCGGCCGACCTGCAGGCCCAGCTCGCCCCGCACCTCTTCGCCTCCGGCGGCGGTGACGACGACGGCGGTACGGCTTCCGCGTGGCTGCCGGCCGCCGCGACCGAGCTGATCGAGCGGCGCCGGGGCGGTGGCCGTACGGCTCCGCCGGCCGCCCCGCCCGTGCCGGCGCCGGCCGAGCCCGCGCCGCCGCGGCCCGCCGAGACCGCGCCCCACCGGCCGCCCGGCGCGGACTGGGACGGCCCCTGGCACAGCGGCGCCCCCGCCCGCCCGTCCGCCCCGCCCGCGCCGGTGCCGGACGCCGGGGGGCCGGTGCGGCTGACCGGGGTCCAGGTGCCGATCGGGCCCGGCCCCCGCGTCCGGGACGTCCGCGCCTCGGCCTCCGGCGCCGACGCGGGCCCCGCGACCGGCTGGGTCCGGCCGCCCGCCGGGGTCGACGGCACGCCGCCGCCCGTCCCCGTACCCCCTCCGGCGCAGGCCCCCGACGCCTCGCAGTCCGGGCCCGCCCGGTGGCGGCCCTGGCGGTTCCGCATGTCCAACGACGTGTGGGGCACGCCGGTCGTGGTCGGTGACCTGCTGTACGTCACGTCCTTCGAGGTCCACGCGCTGGACACCGGCAACGGGCGGCGCCAGTTCAAGACCCGGGACGTCGCCTGGGCGATGGCCGTCGAGGGCGGCCGCATCCACGCGTCGGACGGCCCGTCCCTCTACGCGCTGGACGCCACGAGCGGTGCCGAGCGGTGGCGGGTGGGCACCGACGCCT
Source organism: Streptomyces sp. NPDC016469 (assembly GCF_040632905.1). Classification (NCBI taxonomy): domain Bacteria; kingdom Bacillati; phylum Actinomycetota; class Actinomycetes; order Kitasatosporales; family Streptomycetaceae; genus Streptomyces; species Streptomyces sp. NPDC016469. Next base: position 96,555 of record NZ_JBEYCQ010000007.1, on the reverse strand, counting down.
GGGTCTACGCGCTCAAGGCCGACCGGGGCACGGTCGTCACGGCCACCCGGGGCGGCGGCATCCAGGCGTGGGAGGCGGCGACCGGCGAGAAGCTGTGGGACCTGAGCGGCGCGCAGACGGACTTCGAGACGCCGGAGGGCGGGCCGGTCATCCACGACGGCACGGTGTACGTCTGGCAGGACGCCCGCCTGAAGGCCCTCGACGCCCGGACCGGCGTCGAGCGCTGGTCGTACCCCGTCGGCGACGCGGCCTCCTGCGGCGGCGTCCCGGTCCGGGTGACGCCCGCGCCGGACGGCTACGTGTACGTCGCCGCCGGGACACGGGTGCTCGCGGTGGACATCGCGGCCGGGCGCGTCCGCTGGCACTTCGAGTGCCCCGCGGTCTTCCTGTCCCCGCCCGCCTTCGCCCCCGGCCCGGCCGTCACCGGCGGCGGGGTCTACCTCGCGGACTACCTCGGTACGGTGTACGCCCTGGACGCCGCGACCGGCAAGGACCGCTGGCGCATCGCCACGGAGGCCCGTCAGTCGGCGGAGCCGGTGCTCGTCGTCGCGGGCAACGTCCACGTGGGCAGCGGCAGCGCGCTGTACACCCTCGACGCGGTCACCGGCACCCCGAAGTGGCGGTTCGCGGCGGGCGGCGAGGTGGTGGGCGCCCCGGTCGTCGCGGACGGCCGCGTCCACTTCGGCTCCGCGGACCACGTCCTGTACACCCTCGACGCGGCGGGCGGCCAGCTCCGCTGGAAGCTCGCCACGGGCGGCGAGATCACGGGCTCGCCCGTGGCCCGGGGCGGTGTGGTCTACGCGTGCAGCAAGGACCGCTGCGTGTACGCGCTGGACGCGCTGAAGGGAACGGGCGCCCGCACGCGGGCGTAGCTCCCGGCCCCGGTCCGTCCGTGCACCGCCCAGAGGGCAACGGGTCCGTCCTCAATCGCCGGACGGGCCGGGTCTGCCGCCGGGCGGGCTTGACCGGTCAAGACCCACGTAGGGGTCGTCCCCCTCCGGCTCCGGCCACGGGCTCGTCTGGACCGAGGGTCCGGGCTCCCGGGTCGGGGGCCAGGTGTCGGGGCCGGCAGACCCCGGCGCACCGTACTCCGGTTCGCGTCGGCGGCGACGCCCCGACATCGCGGCGGCCCCCAGCAGCATCAGCACACCCCCGCCCCCGGCCAGCGCGACGCCCAGGTCCAGGCCGGAGCCGTCGCCCGTGACGGCCAGGCTGTCCGTCACCTGGAAGACGCGGACCATCCACAGCACGGTGAACCCGAGCACCACCACACCCGCCAGGGCGACGAGCGCACGGGAGCGCAGCACGACCCCCAGCACCGTCACCACCGCCGCGCACAGGAACGGCAGCCACAGGGAGCCGAACAGGCCCCCGGACTGCGTACCGGTCGCACCGGCACCGGTGAAGAGGTCTCCGAGCCGGTAATGCCGCCCGAGGCGGCCGTCGTACCAGTCACGGAAGGGGCTCAGCACGGCGGCCGCCGCTCCGGCGAGAGCGAGGACCGCACCGAGGACGTTGCGGATCATCTCCGTACCTCCAGAGCGCTCTCGCTCCGACGCTACGCCGCCCGTGTGACAGCCGCCACCAGACGGGGACGAGACCGTGACAGGGCCATGACCGGCCCGCCGGTCATCCGCGCCATGCTGTGCGTTACGGTTCCGTGGCGCCCGGCCACCCGGGCCGGCGGCGCACAACAGCACACTAACGGGGGCGGATTCGATGAGACGGCAGCACGTCAAACTGACGGTGGTCCTGGTCGCGGTGGTACTCGCGCTCACCGGCTTCTCCGATGGCAGCCGGGGCGGGAAGAGCAGGAGCGGCAAGAGCCGGTCCGGCAGCCACAGCAGCGGCGGTGGCGGCGGGTGCTCCAGCTCCAAGAAGAGCAACGGCACCTACCACGACACGGACTCCGACAACGACTACGACGACGACTACGGCTCGTCGAGCGGCTCGTCGGGCTCCACGTACACCGACCCGACCCCCACCGCCACCGCGTCCGACGCGCCCCAGGTGTACGTCTTCCGCTGCGCCCGGCCCGCGAAGGGCAAGCGCAAGGCGGTCACCACGTCCACCGTCCGCCTGACCCCGGTCGCCTCCGGCACGCACACCTACGAGGTGGACGTGACCTTCCTGGACGCGAGGGGCAGCGTGGTCGACACGGGCGAGGCGACCGTGGAAGCGGACTACGGCGACACGAAGACGGTGTCCGTCCGGATGGACAGCCCGCGCCAGGTGTCCCGCGTCAAGAAGTGCCAGGTCACGGCCGAGCTGAGCTACTGAGGGTCACCCCGGCCGGCTCGGGACCCTTCGCTGGTGAGTGTGGTGGCTCAGCCGGCGTGGGCGTCCAGCGGAGTGGCCGCGCCGGCGCGGGCGTCCTGGGTGGTGGCGCCGCCTCCGGTGGCGTGCGGGTCGGCCATCGCCGACGAAGCACCGCCGAGGCCGAAGGCCACCGCGAATGCGGCGGTGACGAGCGTCTTCCGCGTGCGGGTCATGCAAACTCCTGAGAGGGGAGCAAGCCTCCGGCCGGCCGGGCGCAGACACGCAACGGCCGCGGCGGCATCCCCTCCGCGCCGCCGCGGCCGTTCCCCCTACCCCCGTGGTCCCGCCAGTTGGCTCAACGCGGATCCGGACCAGTCATGTGGCTGTCCAGCGTCGTGATCTCGGGCTCGCCGGTCATGTGGCTGTCCAGCGGCTTGACCTTGGGCTCGCTGGTCATGTGGCTGTCCGTCGGCTCGACGGTGTCCGTGGTGCCGGGCTCCGGTGCGGTGACCTGGATCTTCTTTTCGTCGCTCATGCTGTGAACTCCGTTGCTGGGTGCATGGTTGGTCGGCAAAGCCCGTCCGGCTGTTCCCCCGTGGACTGCCGGACGGGCTGTTCAGAGCCGTTCACCTTAGTGCGCGGTTCCACTGTCGAATCGCCTGCCCCCCGACGCGACGCTTCGACGGGTACGAGACTGCCGGGCGGCGATAAACGAACGATGAACGCGGAGTCAGCGCGCCTGGTGCGAGGCACGGGCGAGCAGGCCACGCACCATGTCGCCCTCGGGCGCCTTCAGCTGATCGAAGAGCACCAGCGCCTCCTGCCAGCAGACCTTGGCACGATCCGCCTGCCCTATGCCGTCCAGGGCCTGCCCCAGCACGGTCAGCACATTGGCCCGCCGCCAGTCGCCTCCGACGTGGAGCAGCACCGTCAGCGCCTGCTCGGAGAACTCGGCGGCCCGGGCCGGACGCTGGGCCGCGAGATGCACTTCGGCCAGCCGGAAGAGGGTCATCCCCTCCCAGAGCCGCTGGCGGCTCTCCCGGAAGACGGAGAGGGCCTCGGTGAGACGCCCTTCGGCCTCGCTCTGCCGGCCCGCCCGGGTCAGGGCGAGCCCCAGCGCGTACCGGCCATTCGCCAGGCGCAGGGTGAGTCCGAGGCGGGCGTAGAGGTCGATTCCCCGGCCGGCGAGTTCGACGGCACTCGCTGTCCGCCCGATGGCGAGATGGACGCGGGACAGATTGCACAGCGCGCTGGCCTCGCCCGCCTGATTGCCGTCCGCCCGGAACGCGGCGATGGTCTGCTGGAGGAGGACCTCCGCCTCGTCGTGCTGATTGCGGTACGCGGCGATGATCCCGAGCTCGTTCGGCGCGTTGCAGTGGGTCCAGACGTCATTGACCGACGAGCCGAGAGCCATGGCCTGCCGGGCTTCGTCCTCCGCCCTGTCGAAGCGGCCGGCCGTGCTGTGCACCTGGGCGAGTGTCGTCCGTGCCCTCGCCTCGGAGCGGGCGTCACCGGCCGCGGTCGCGGCATCCCGCACGGTCGAGGCGGCCGACTCGAACTGGCGTGAGTTGGCGCCCGATTCCGCGAGATCCTTGGAGGCGAGAAGGAGATCCACCGCACGCCGGACGGTTCCGGCGGCGCCGCTCTGCCGAACGCACGCGAGGAGCGGGCTCGCCTCCGCGTACAGCCAGTCGAGAGCCCGGCCGTGATCGGAGAACGACAGTCCGGGACGGTCCGTGTGCTCCAGGTGGTCCACGGTGCGGTCCCCCGGCCGCTCCAGCGCATACACCCCCGCCGCCGTCGCCAGGTAGAAGTCCAGCAGCCGCGACAGCGCCGCATCCCGCTCCCCGGGGGCCTGTTCGTCGCGTTCCGCGCAGGAGCGGGCGTACAGGCGGACCAGGTCGTGGTAGCGGTAGCGGCCCGGGGCGGCGGACTCCACCAGGGACGTGTCGACCAGGGCCTCCAGGAGGTCCTCCGCGGTGTGCGGGTCCAGGTCGAGGAGGGCGGCCGCGGCGGCCAGGGAGATGTCCGGGCCGTCCGCGAGGCCGAGGAGGCGGAAGGCGCGGGCCTGGGCCGGTTCCAGCTGGCCGTAGCCGAGTTCGAAGGTGGCCTTCACCGCGAGGTCGCCCGCCTGGAGCTCGTCCAGGCGGCGGCGCTCGTCGGCCAGCTTGGCGGCGAGGACCGAGACGGTCCAGGTGCGCCGGGAGGCCAGCCGGGAGGCGGCGATCCGAATCGCGAGGGGGAGGAAGCCGCACGCGGCGACCACGTCGAGCGCGGCCTCCCGCTCCGAGTTGATCCGCTCCTCGCCGACGATCCGGGTGAAGAGCTGAAGCGCCTCCTCAGGCGACATCACGTCCAGGTCGACCAGATGCGCCCCGGCCAGATCGACCATCCGCACCCGGCTCGTCACCAGCGCCGCGCACCCCTCCGTACCGGGGAGCAACGGGCGGATCTGGGCGGCGTCGTGGGCGTTGTCCAGAAGGACCAGGACCCGGCGGCCGTCGAGGGTGGAGCGGTACAGCGCGGCCCGCTCGTCCAGCGACTCCGGTATTGCCGAGTCGGTGGTCCCCAGCGCCCGCAGGAACGCGCCGAGCACCGTCTCCGGCTCGGCGGCCCGGGCCCCCGCGCCCTGGAGGTCGACGTACAGCTGCCCGTCCGGGAAGTGCCGGCGTGCCTGGTGGGCGACGTGGACGGCGAGCGTCGTCTTGCCGACGCCCCCGATGCCGGCCAGCGCGGAGACGGCCATCACGGACCCCTCCGCCGTGGAGAGCCGGTCGCTCAGCTCGCGTACGAACGCGTCCCGCCCCGTGAAGTCCGGGACGGTCGCGGGCAGCTGGGCCGGGCGGACCGGCGCGGCGGCCGGGGCCGGGGCGTCCGCCGGGCGGGCCAGCTCCTCGTCGGCGCGCAGGATGCGCTGCTGGAGCTGAGCCAGCTCCGCGCGCGGATCGACGCCCAGCTCATCGGCGAGCAGCCGCCTCGTGTCCGCGTAGACGGCCAGCGCCTCCGCCTGCCGGCCGCTGCGGTACAGGGCCACCATCAGCAGCTCCCGCAGCCGCTCCCGCAGGGGGTGCGCGGCGGTGAGCGCGGTCAGTTCGGAGACCGCCTCCGCGTGGCAGCCGGCTTCCAGGTCCAGATCGAGCCGGGTCTCGGTGAGCTGGAGCCGCCACTCCTCCAGGCGGGTGCGCTGGTACTCCGCGTACGGCCCCGGCACGGAGGCCAGCGCCTCGCCGTCCCACAGGCCCAGTGCCTTGTTCAGCAGGGCCCGCGCCGCGTCCCGGTCGCCCGCCGCCCGCGCCTTCTCCGCTCCGGACGCCAGCTCCTGAGCCACGGTCAGGTCCAGCGCGTCGGCGCCGGTGCGCATCGCGTAGCCGCCGGAGTCGCTGACCAGCGTCTCGGGGCCGATGACCTTGCGCAGCCGGGAGGCGTAGGTGCGTACGGCGGCCAGCGCCTGCGAGGGCGGCTCGTCGCCCCAGATGCCGTCGATGAGTTCCGCGGCGGTCGCCGTGTGCCCGCCGCGCAGCAGCAACGCCGTCAGCAGCGCGCGCTGCTGCGGCGATCCGGACGGCAGTGTCTCGCCGCCGCGCCGGGCCCGTACGGGACCGAGTACGGAGAAGTGCAGCGCGGCCTCGTTCTCCGGGCCCCGCTCGGGCGCCCGTTGCTGCGGTACGCGTCCCCGTGGCCCGTCGTCACGGCCCATTGCTGCCTCCTGTCCTGCCTGCGCACGGCCCGGCACGGTCACCGTGTCCGGATCGGTCATAGGCCGTCCGGATTGCTCCATACCGTTGATATCGCCGTCAACAGTCTGCCTTGTGAAGGGTCGGCCCGTCAGTAACGGATGACTCTCTGCACAAGCCCTCGACAACGATCCGGAACGGGGCAGTTGGGACAGGGGCGCACGAAGCGGGGCGCCCGTCCGGCGACGGGCGCCCCCGGTCTCAGGCCGTCGCCCGGACCACCGGCTCCTGGAGCTCGGTCACCCACCCGTCCCGGTCCTCCGGGCATTCCAGGCTGACCTCGCGGGCGTACCCCGCCGACCGGTAGCCGTTGGCGTCGATCCAGCGGGCCAGGGCCTGGGCGGTGGGCAGCACGGCGTCCATGGAGCCCCGGTGCACGACGGTCGCCGCCTCGAACGCGGGCAGCTCGACCACCGTGATCCCGGTGTCAGCGACCGGCCCGACGGGCGCGGAGACCGTCACCCCGGCGTGCACGACGACGCTGCCGCCGCCGTCCGGCACGTCCTCGTACCGGGCGATCCCGGGGCCCGACGGGGTCATGCCAGCCTCCCCGAGGAGGGGGAAGAGCCGGTCGTACAGCGGGCCGATCACCGGGGTGATGTCCTGCGGCTCGTAGCTCCCGGCCACCCCCGTCAGCTCCGCGACCCGCACCGCGGGCACCTTTTTCATCACGACGTCGTCCGTGGACATGTGTCCCTCGCTCTCGATGGACCGGAGCCTCGCCTCGACCTGCGCCAGCCGTGCGGCCGCCGCCGCCCTCGCCGCCTCCAGCTCCGTACGCCGCAGCCGCAGCATCCCGCGCAGCTCCTCCGGGCCCACCGCGTCGTCCAGGACCGCCCCCACCTGCTGGAGCGTGAAGCCGAGGTCCTTGAGCGCGATGATCCGGTTGAGCCGGGCGAGCTGGGCGGCGCCGTAGTAGCGGTAGCCGGTCGAGGGGTCGGTGCGGTCCGGGTGCAGCAGCCCGATCTCGTCGTAATGACGCAGCATGCGGGCCGACACCCGCCCGTACCGGGCGAAGTCTCCGATGGTGAACATGACGTCTCCCACTGCACGGCTTCACACGGTGTGAAGGTCAAGAAGCCCGTTGGACGCCGCCGGGACGGGCCGCGCACGGGCAGGAGCCCCGTCCCTCCGCCGGTGCGGAGGAGCGGGGCTCCTTGGTACTGCTCTTACCGGCCGCGATCGGCCGACCCGGGCAACTAGGCCGGGGTGACGTTCTCAGCCTGCGGGCCCTTCGGGCCCTGAGTGACGTCGAAGTTCACGACCTGGTTCTCCTCGAGGGAGCGGAACCCGGCCGCGTTGATCGCGGAGTAGTGGACGAAGACATCCGGGCCGCCGCCGTCCTGGGCGATGAAGCCGAAGCCCTTTTCAGCGTTGAACCACTTGACGGTTCCGGTAGCCATAAGCCCTCCTTGGGCCAAAGGGTTGCCCTGCTCCAGAACCTGCAATGAAGTCTGAAAACTACAAAAGCCTGCGGGTTACATGCTCCGCAGGCTCTGTACTGCAAGGGAAACCAAACTGCAACTTGCTGTCGAGCCTAGCACGCAGCATGTGCGTAGGGGTAGAGGGAAAGATCACTTCACCCGGATGTTTGATAGCCGCCCGGATGAGCCATCCGAGAGGGCCTTCCCGTGCGCCGCCGCCCCCGGTGGGGCGGCCCGGACGGGACGGGTCTAGCCTCGCGATGTGGACAATTCAACCGTTTCAAACGTCGCGGGCGACGACCGTCGCCCCCGGCCGCGCGTCGGCCACATCCAGTTCCTCAACTGCCTCCCCCTCTACTGGGGGCTGGCACGGACCGGAACCCTGCTCGACCTGGAGCTGTCGAAGGACACCCCGGAGAAGCTCAGCGAGCAACTGGTCAGGGGCGAGCTGGACATCGCCCCCGTCACCCTGGTCGAGTTCCTGCGCAACGCGGACGACCTGGTCGCCTTCCCCGACATCGCGGTCGGCTGCGACGGCCCCGTCATGTCCTGCGTGATCGTCTCGCAGCGGCCCCTTGAGGACCTGGACCGGGCCCGCGTCGCGCTCGGCTCGACCTCCCGGACGTCCGTACGGCTGGCGCGGCTGCTGCTCGCCGAGCGGTACGGGGTCACCCCCGACTACTACACCTGCCCGCCGGACCTGGGCCTGATGATGCAGGAGGCGGACGCCGCCGTCCTCATCGGTGACGCGGCCCTCCGTGCCAACCTGCACGACGCCCCCCGCCTCGGGCTCCAGGTCCACGACCTGGGCGCGATGTGGAAGGAGTGGACGGGCCTGCCGTTCGTCTTCGCCGTCTGGGCCGCCCGCAAGGACTACCTGGCCGCCGAGCCGACCGCGGTCAAGCAGGTGCACGAGGCGTTCCTGGCCTCGCGCGACCTGTCCCTGGAGGAGGTCACCAAGGTCGCCGAGCAGGCGGCGCGCTGGGAGGCGTTCGACGCGGAGGTCCTGGAGCGCTACTTCACGACGCTCGACTTCCGCTTCGGCCCGGACCAGCTGGCGGGCGTCGAGGAGTTCGCCCGCCGCACCGGCGAGGCGGCGGGCTTCCCGGCGGACGTGAAGGTGGAGCTCCTCGGCGGATGAGGGGGTGGGCCGGGATTTCCCGCACCGCCTGCCTTGCGTGTGCGGTGCATCGGATTCCCGGCCATTCCCGATGTTTCCGGCGATGCCCGGAAAGCCTTGCGTATACGCCGATAGTCATCCGGGTGAATTCACGCTTCATGGGTGGTGATCGGCGCAGGGCCCCGGAATTTCAGATCCATTCCTGTTCCGCGGTCATTTCGCTCGTCACCCCGCCCGTGTTCACCACGCCCGCGGCGTCCATGATGAGGACGTGGCACTCCTCGTCGGCGACGGGGCAGTGGTCGAGATCGCGGGGGACGACGTACATGTCCCCCGGGCCGAGGCGGACGTCCTCCCGGCCGGCCAGCTGGATCACGAGTTCACCGGTGATCACGATGAACAGTTCGTCGCCCTCGGGGTGGTTGTGCCACACGAACTCTCCCTTGAGCTTGGCCGCCTTCAGCTCCAGGCCGTTGGCCTCCAGGAGGGTCTTGGGCGCCCAGTGCCCGTCCACCCTCGAAAGCTTCTCCGCGATGTTCACGACCGTGTCGGGCCTTGCCATGACCACTTCTCCTTCTGTTCCGTTCCGTCCCGCTGCCAGGCCATGCTGTCAGCAGGTTCCCTCCACGCGGCCGAAGACCGCGGGACGCAGTCTGGGGCCGTCCGGGCCCATGGGGTGGATGCCCACGAGGGCCACCGTGCGCCGCCCGGCGTCCTGGAAGAGCCTCCCCCGGACCGCGTAGGCGTCCCCCGCGGAGAACGGGAACTTGAAGACGGCCGCGATCCGGTCGATGGAGTGGCGGTCCACGGGCAGCCCGGCGTCCGCCACCAGGCGCGTCGCCATGTCCTCCATCGCGGCGGTGTACTCGCCGGTGTAGACGTACTGGTTCACGTCGGTGTGCTGCAGGCCGTAGCGCCCCCGGATCTCGGCCGTGTGGTCCTCCGGGGCGGTGAACGCGTCCCCCACCGCACTGAGCGACTCGACCGAGGGATGGGGCTCCTCCAGCACGTGCAGCCGCAGGTGGTCCAGCTCCGGCCGGCTCGCGCGGACCAGACGCTCGGCGGTCGGCGCGGTGGGGCGCAGCAGCGTGAGGATGATCCGCCCGGAGCCGCAGTTCAGGGGTTCCGGGGACAGCTGCTCCCGGTAGCGGCGCGGTTCCCCCGCTCCGGGCGGAGTCGCGAAGGTGTACGCGATGTCGAAGCCGAGGCGGCTGTGGTGTGTGCCGGGGCCGTCCCCCGAGAGCTCGCTCAGCCGGGTCTCGACGGTGGTGTCCAGTGGCGCGGCGACGGCGGCGGCGAGGTCGCTCCGGCGGAAGTCGAGCGAGGAGACGACGGAGACGATGCCCTGCCCGCGCAACGCCGCCACATCGACCCGGGCGCTGATCCCCTCGTACATCAGCGGGGTGAACAGAGCGATCAGTGTGCGGAGTTTGACCTTGAACGCGGCGTCGAGATCGGTCACCTGCAGGGGGACGCTTCCACCGGTGCGGACCGCATCGAGTGGCGGAGCGTCGGCCGCGGCTCCCTGGCGCTCGGGTAAACGCTGTGTGTCTGACATGGCTGCTCCATCGACGGGATCGTCCGGGCCCGGTCGCCCGGCCTACGGGAAGGTGGCACGGAGGAAGGAGACTATGCGTTCCCCGTAGACATCGGAATCGACTACGTGGTTCGTCAGATGCCGGCCGCGCCCGACCCGCCAGACCTCGCGGGGGCCCGCGTAGTAGCGGTCCAGGAAGCGGCACCCCTCCTCGACGTCGAAGAGGGTGTCCCGTTCGCCGACGATCAGCAGCAGCGGCGTACGCGCCAGGTTTCCGGCCGAACGCCGCGCCAGCCGGTACAGCACGTCGGCGCGCGTGGAGAGCACAACCGCACGGACGACCGCACGGTCGGCGACGGCGCGCAGCCGCGGGCTGGGGCTTCCGCGCCGCTCCGAACGCAGCAGTTCGCGCAGCATGTCGGCCCAGCGCACCAGCGGGGTCGAGTCGAGGACCAGCGCGGGGTAGTGGACCCCCGCGGTACCGGCGTGGGCGATCACCATGTTGCCGCCGAAGGAGCAGCCCATCAGGGCCACGCGTCCGCCCAGCACCGGGTCGGCACCGTGCAGCTCCGCCACCCGGGCGGACACGGCTTCCAGGTCGCGCAGGGGCGACTGCAGCCGGTTCCCGCCGATGCGCCTCGCCGTGTCGCTCTCCCCGCAGCCGCGGAAGTCGAACGTGACGACGGTCAGCCCCCGCCGGTGGAGCAGTTCGGCCTGCCGCAGGACCCGTGACTTACTGGCACTGCGGGCGTGGCAGAGGATGACCACTCCCCACGGGGACTCCGGAGTGAACGTCCACCCCCTGATCGTCACACCGTCCCGGGTCACCACGCCGAACGGCTCCGCCGTGAGTCCGTAGTCCTCCGGGCGTTCGAAGTCCGGTGCGGACACCGGCCTGTGGAAGCGCCGGAAGAGCCGGACCGGGTAGCCGAGTCCCGCGAGGAGCCCTGTGCGCGGCCGGGTTCCGGTCATGGGCGCAACGGAGTCAGGTCGACGGCGGTGTCCTTGAGCAGCGGCTGCCAGGTGAGCGGATCGCACTCCTCCGAGCTGGTCAGCAGATTGGGGTGGGTGCCGGCCCGGTCCGGGTGGAACGTCAGATAGAGATGGCCGGCCGGTACGTCGGCGCTCGGTTCCGCGGGGCAGACGAGCGAACCGATGTCGTTGGTGAGCCGTACCAGCAGTCCCGCCGTCACCCCGAGCCGTTCGGCGTCGGCGGTGTTCAGGTACACGCTGTTCCTGTCGGGCCACCCGGAAGTCCCGGTCGCCGTCGCGGAGTTGAACATGGCCACATCGTTCCGGTGCGAGGCGCCGCCCATCTGGCCGCGGCCGGTGATCAGGACGAACTCGCGGGTGTTGCGTTCGCTGAAGGGGACGAGGCGCTCCGGCGGCGGCAGATGGAAACGCGCCCGGTGCCGGTCGTCGGCGAAGACGCCGGGGAACAGCACCTCCTCCTCCGAGCCGTTGCGTGAGTAGCGGCGCTCCCCGCCCCACTGGACGCCCTCGCCCTGCTGGATGTCCTTGAGGGTGATCGCCTGTCCGCTGCCGTCGACGAACTCGTTGTAGAAGCCGCGGGACGCCGTCCGGATCTCGTCCCACACCGGCTCGCTGAGGATCTCGCCGTACTCGTCCACGGGGAAGTCGAAGGCCTCGGCGAGTCCTCGGGCGGACAGGTCCCCGTTGCCGTCGGTGACCAGCGCTTCGATCTCCTCGGGGGACAGTGCGGGTGTCGTCGGCGGCTCCGCCCCCTCCAGGCGTCCGGCGATCCGGCGCGCGACGGCCGACACGATCCGCACATCGCTCCAGGCCTCGAAGGGCGGCTCCTCGATGGCCTCCATGTACTGCAGCCGCCGCTCCCCGTTGAGGAAGATCCCCGACGTCTCGTGCTTGGTCCGGCAGGGCAGGACGATGTCCGCGTACTCCAGCATCTCGGGGTTGTAGTACGAGTCGATGTAGATGACGCACAGGTCCATCATCTTCTCGCGCCACTGATCGAGATTGGGGAAGTTGCGGGCCGGGTTGGTGCCGAAGACGACGAGCGTCCGCAGTCGCTCCGAGGTGGCGAACGAGGCCACGGGCAGGCCCTGGGACGGGCTGATCCGCCACGGGGGCAGCCCCCACAGCCGCGCCATCGTCGCCCGGTGTTCCGGGTCCGCCAGCCGCATCCGGAACGGCAGCAGCCGGCCCGAGTAGCCCATGGCCAGCTCCGCCGAGGCGTTGGACTGTCCGGCGAGCCGGACATGGCCCCGGCCCGGAGCGCCCAGCTGGCCGCTGAGCAGGTGCAGATTGAGGATGGAGGCGACCCCGCTGCTGCCCACGGTCTGGTTGATCCCGACCGAACTGGTGCTCACCACCCGGTCGCTCTCCCACAACGCGCACGCCCGCAGCACCCGGCGGCGCATCTCCTCGTGGGGCATGCTGTCGGGAGTGATCCGTGGGACGACCTCGTCGATGGAGTAGGGGCCCTCCGCGAGGGCCCGCAGGAAGGCGTCCGCGCTGTCGGGATCGACGGCACGGGTGAGGTAGTCCCGGTCCAGCGCGTTCTCGTCCAGCAGATACCGGGCGAAGGCCATGTTGAGCAGGACGTCACTGCCGCTGCGGACGGGCAGGTGGATGTTGTCGGGGTTGTCGGCCTGGAGCTTCTCGACGGTCGCGGTCCTGCGCGGGTCGATGACGACCTTCACGGCGCCGCGGTTCTGCCGGATGTAGCGCTGGAAGACCGTGGGGTGATTGATCGCCGGGTTGTGGCCGTAGAAGAAGATGGCGTCGGCACTGCGGTAGTCGTCGTAGGCGGCGAACGGACCCTCGTTGCCGAAGACGAGTTCGTGGCCGCCCGCGTTGTTGGCGAGGCACTGCTCGGCGTTGGAGCAGATGTTGTTCGTACCGAGGTGGCCCTGGAAGAACTTCTTCGCCACCCAGAGCGCTTCGAGCGTCATCTGGCCCACGCCGTAACAGGCGAGCGAGTCCCGGCCGAACTCCTGCCGGTCGGCCAGGATGGTGTCCGCCACCATGTCGATGGCGTAGTCCCAGGAGACCTGCTCCCAGCCGTACGGGGTGCGCAGCAGCGGGCTGGTGAAGCGGTCGACCTCGGTGGGGTCCGCGCCCAGGTGCTTCTGGAAGTAGTGGGCGCCCTTGACGCAGACTCCGAGGCTGCCGGTCGCCTTCACCTTGCCTTCGGCCGAGACGCTGACCTGGTCCACGACACCGCAGAAGGTGCACAGCGTCTTCTTCGAGGTATCAGCCACGGTCCAGCTCCAGCAGATCGCGGCTGAGAGCGGCCGAGCCGAGTGTCCAGCCGCCGTCGACGACGAATTCCTGTCCTGTCACATAGGACATGTCCGGGGAGACGAGCGCGGTGACCAGGGCGGCCACGTCGGACGGCGTCCCGAGCCGGCCGAGCGGGACGTGTTCGGCCACCTTGCGTTTCCAGGCGTCCGGCCGTCCGGCGGTGGGGCCGCTGTCGAGGAAGCCGGGGGAGACCGTGTTCACCGTGATGCGGTAGCGGGCGAGCTCGGCCGCCAGGCTGCGGCCGAATCCGGCGAGCGCCGCCTTGGACGCCGAGTAGGCGGTCAGCCCCGGGACGCCCGCGAGGGAGACGGCGGAGCCGACGTTGACGATCGCACCCCCGCCGTTCTTCATCAGGCGGAAGGCCGCGGCCCGGCAGACGTGGGCGACGCCCTGCAGGTTCGTCTCGTACATCCGGTCCATCACCTCGGCGTCGGACCGGAGGAAGGGGCCCTCGGCCATCGCGCCGAAGCAGTTCACGACGGCGTCCGCGGGGCCTTCCTTCCTCCAGACGTCCGAGACGAAGTCCCGGCAGGCCGCCGGGTCGGACACATCGACCGGGTACTCGGGGACGCCGGGAAGGTCCGCGTCCGCCCTCGTGCCGCGCCGGCCGACGACCACCTCGTGTCCCGCCGCGACGAGGGAGCGGACGATCTCGCCGCCGATCCCGCCCGGACCGATGACGACGGCCCTCACACCATTCTCCGGCCGGTGGTGGCCACGGCGGACTCGCGTTCGACCTTCTTCTTCACGAGGTTGCGGTAGATCCCCTTGAAGTGGCGGGTCTTGGTGAGCGCGAACTCCCGGCTGTAGAAGTCGCGGTAGACGCTCAGCGTGCCCTCTTCCAGCTCCTCCGGTGTCATGTTGAGGGGCTGGAAGACGGAGTCGAAGACGGTGTAGTACGACCAGGACTTGTCCGGCAGGATCCGCCCCGCGGCCTCCATGTCGTCCCGCAGCGGAGTGCCGGGGAAGGGGGTGACGCAGGAGATCTGCACCCCTGCCAGGAAGTTCTCCTTGATGAAGGCCGACGTCTGGGCGAAGGAGTCCTTCGTGTCCGTGTCCAGCCCGAGCGAGAAGGCCCCGTAGACGCCGATGCCGTGGTCCTGGATCGCCTTCGTCGCCTCGACGTACTTGTCCAGCGCCCGGAACTTCCAGTTGCGCTCGTCGATGCCGTTCAGGGTGTCCTGGGAGACCGACTCGAAGCCGATGAGCATCGTCATGCAGCCGCTCTCGTGCATCAGGTCCAGGATCTCCGGGTCCTTGTAGAAGGACACATCGGACTGGCCGCTCCATTTGATGCCGAGCGGCTTCAGCCGGGTGAGCAGCTCCTTCGTCCGGTTCCGGTCCACGACGAAGTTGTCGTCGGAGAAGAGGACGTACGGGCTGTCCCAGCGTTCCCGTACGGCCTCGACCTCGCGGATGACCTGGTCGATGGACTTGTAGCCCAGCTTGTCGCGGTAGCGGATCGTCGCGGCGCAGAACCGGCAGCTGTGCGGGCAGCCGCGGGACGTCTCGACCCAGATGCTGGGGTAGTACCGCTCCTGGGCGAGCTCGTAGCGCGGCTGGGGCGCCTCCAGCATGTTGGTGCGGGTGGTCTGCCGGTACATGGGCTTGAGCTGCTTGTGCTCGAAGTCGTGGAGGACCTCGGGCCATACGGCTTCCGCCTCGCCGACGCACACCGCGTCGACGTGCCGCATCACTTCGTGGGGCAGCAGGTTGGCGTGCAGTCCGCCGGCCACCACCGGGATCCCGCGCGCCCGGAACTGCGCGGCTATCTCGTACATCCGGTCGGCCTGCGCGGTCATCCCGGTGAGCGCGACCAGGTCCGCGTCGGCGTCGAAGTCGACCGGTTCGATGTTCTCGTCGATGTAGCGGATCTCGTACGACGGCGGCGTGAGCGCGCCCACGATCAGCAGACCGGTGGCGAACCCCGTCCAGGTGTAGTCGAAGAACTGGAACTCCCGGCACTCCCGTTTGAACTGCCGGTGCTTCTCGTTGCGGCCGAAGAACGAGGCCGTCGGGGAGATCAGAAGTAGTTTGTATGCGCGAGCCATCACGTCACTCCGGTCGGCTGAGTCAGTCGGTCGCCACGGTGGCTTTGTGGCAGAAGGCCACGAAGTCCCGGACCGTGTCGATGTCGAACAGGTCCTGCTCGTCGATCTCGATGCCCAGTTCGACCTCGGCCCTGACGACGATCTCCAGCAGGAGGATGGAGTCGACGTTCTTCACGCCCGTCACGGGGCTGTCGAGCCGGAGTTCCTCCGGCTCGATCCTGGCCACCTCGGTGATGATCCGCTGGATCGTGGCGAGGACCTGGCCCTCGCCGGCCGGTACGTCCGCTGCCGTGGTCATGACTGCCGTCCTTCCTTGCGGTCCGCCGTGCGGACGCGTGATTCGGCCGGCCCGACCGGGCGGATGCTGAACGATCTGCCGACATTGCCGCGCAGCCCGCCCAGGCCGCTGGGCATCGGCAGGTAGTCCGGCTCGGGGATGTCGATCTCCATGCCGGAGCGGAGCCGGGCCGCGTTGAATCCCTCGACGTTCTTGTTGTGCAGGGCCAGTTCCTGGTGCCGTCGCGCATCGCCGTAGGCGGTGAACGCGATCTCCGTGATCGTGTCCCCGGCCTTGACGACGTAGCTGGAACCGATGACGGGGACGGGCGACGGTTCACGGGCCACCGGCGCCTGTGCGGCCGGTGGTTGCGGGGCCGGGTCGTCGGGTACGGCGACGAGCCGCCCCGATTCGAGCAGTCCGGCGGTCAGCCTCCGCTGCTTCTTGCCCGAACTGGTCTTGGGGACCGTCCCCTTGCGTACGACCGTCACATCCGCGACGCGGAGCCCGAACTGCTCGCCCACCCGCGCGGCCACCTCCTCGGCGAGACCGGCGGGCGGGGGATAGCTGCGGGCTTCCGCCACGATGCGCACGGCCTCGCTGTCCCCGCGCGGTACCGACACGGCGACGGCCCCGCCGGGGCGCACCCCGGGGACGGCCTCGACCTGCTGCTCGATGGTGTGCGGGTGGTGGTTGCGGCCGTTGACGATGATCAGGTCCTTGATCCGGCCGGTCACGAAGAGCTCGCCGTCCGAGAGGAACCCGAGGTCGCCGGTGTGCAGCCGGCCGTCGCGCCAGGTGCGGCCGGTCTCGTCGGGGTCCTCGTGGTAGCCGTGGGCCAGGTGCTCGCCCGACAGGGTGATCTCGCCCTCGCGGCCGTCCTCGAGCGGGCGCCCGTCCGGGTCCAGGATCCGGATCTCGGTGCCGTCGATGGGCCGGCCGCTGGAGGTGAGCACCACGCCGTCGTCGCCGGTGGCCGGGACGACGGTGCGGTCCTCGGCCAGCCGGCGCGCGTCGGCGACCAGGGTGCGCGGGCCGTCGGCGGGCGGGGCGACCGACACCGCGAGCACGGCCTCCGCCATCCCGTAGCAGGGGCGCAGGGCCCCGGGGCGGAACCCGCTGTCGGCGTAGGCGTCGGCGAATCGGCGCAGGGTGGCGGCGGACACCGGCTCGGCTCCGCAGCCGGCGATGCGCCAGGCCGACAGGTCCAGGCCGGTCGGCGGCTTCTTCGCGGCGACCGCGGCGAGCAGACCGTAGGCGAAGTTCGGGGCGAAGGAGATGGTGCCGCGGATCTCGCTCATGATCCGCAGGAAGCCCGCGGGGTCACGGACGAAGGACAGGGGCGGCACGTACCAGGTGCTGGTCTGGGTCAGCAGCGGAACGAAGATCTTGCCGATCAGCCCCATGTCGTGGTGGAAGGGGAGCCAGGACACACCGCGGTCCGTCTCCGGGTCGACGGCCAGCGCGGCCGAGAGAGCGCGGACATGGGCCAGGAGCTCTCCGTGGCGGACCACGACCCCCTTGGGGCTGCCCGTGCTGCCACTGGTGAACTGGATGAGGGCGAGGTCACCGGCGTCCGGCGGGAGGACCGGACCGGCCGGTTCCGCGGCGGTCAGGGACTCGAAGGTCTCGACGGGACAGGAGAGTCCGGCATCCGCGAGGAAGCCGGTGAAGAAGCCCCCGGTGAGACAGAGGGACGCGCCCGAGACCCGGCAGATCTCCCGGCTGCTGTCCCGGAAGGCGTCGCCCCGGCTGGTGAGCGAGGGCGGTGCGGCCGGGACCACGACGAGTCCGGCGCGTAATGCCGCGACCAGCGAAAGGATGAACTGCCGGGCGTCCGACATGGCCAGCACGATCCGGTCGCCGCGGGACAGGCCGAGCGAGGCGAAGCGGGTGGCGAGATCCGCGGTCCGGCTCGAAAGCGCGGCGAAGGTGATCGCCTTTTCCTCCGGGTCGCCGTCGAAATGCAGCGCGGTGTCCTCGCGCTGCCACGACGCGAAAACATCCGAAAAAGTCATGCCTTTGCTCAAGGGAATTCACCCCTCCTCGTGAGCGTCGTGGTTTCCGTCCGTGCTGCCGGCCGGCCGAAAAAGGGCCGTCGAACGGAATGCGGTCGTCCGCCGACGTGGGATCGGGGGGCGAATGCCGCCCAGCATCGGCGGCTCACCGAGCGTCTGTCAAGGCATTGCTTCCATGCAATCGACAGGGTTCCGAAGGCTTTTCGATGCCCTGTTCCGGGGCGTGAGGTCAGGATGAGGACCGGGCGAGGACCGGGCGAGGACAGCAGCGCAGACGATGCTGACGACGCAATCGGATCAGGAATGCGGAAAAGGATGTGACCTGGCGATGACCGAAACTCGGATTGGGCCCAAGGGGTCCGGTGCATCGGTTGCCGAGAATGCTTTGGTGCCCGATGACATCAAGGGCGAGATAGAGCAGTTCATGCAGGACGGATTCACCGGCCCGGTCAAGCTGTACGAGCCGGACGAGGCTGCTGAAATCCTGCGCGAAGTGCGGGTCAAGAACCAGGACACCACGCACTCGGTGTTCCACAACAGCATGAACTACGACAGGCACCTGGACATCCCGGAGCTGTCCCGGCACGTCACCCATCCCACGATCCTGAAGTACCTCAACGCGATCCTCGGCCCGGACATCCTGTCGTGGCGCACGGAGTTCTTCGCCAAGTTCCCGGGCTCCCGCGGCACCGAGTGGCACCAGGTGCGCGACTACAGCTACGCGACCGGCAAGCCCCAGCTGCTGCCGACGGAGTCGGACTGGAACGCGTACGTCGACATCACGGTGTGGACGACCTTCACTCCCGCCACCAAGAAGACCGGCTGCATGCGCTTCGTGCGGGGCTCGCACCGGGACCGCATCTTCGACGAGAGCCTGTCTCCGAAGCGTGGGCGCGAGGAGCGCTACGACTCCGACCACGAGACGACCTTCACGAAGGACACCGGCTTCTACGGATACGACTTCTCGGACTTCGCCGTGGACCCCAACTGGGAGCCGGCGCCCGAGGACGTCGTGGACATGGAGATGCAGCCGGGTGAGGCGATCATCTTCACCGCGTCCTGTGTGCACGGCTCGCTGCCCAACATCACCGAGCGGGACACCCGGTTCGCCATCACGTCGCGTTACGTGCCGACGCACGTGCGCGTCTATCCGGACCAGAACTCGTACACCGCCCACGGGCAGGACTTCGACCTCAAGGACTACGGGGCCGTCGTCGTCTCAGGTGTCGACATCTACGGGCACAACCGGCTCCGGACGGCCAATGCCCATGGCGAGAAGTTCGCCGTCAAGAACACCCACTGATTCGCCCGGTACGGGAAGCGCTCCGGCGAAGTGCAGAAAGGAAGCAGTGTGATCCAGCAGCGGATCAACAAGATCTGGGCCGAGGCCCTCGATCTGAACGACATCGGTGAGAACGACGACTTCTTCGCGCTGGGCGGGCACTCGCTCATCATGGCGCGGATCCAGGGCGCCATCAAGGACGAGTTCGGGACCGAGATCCCCATGGACGAGCTCTTCAGGCACTCGACGGTGGCCGGTATCAGCACCTACCTCGAGTCCCGGGTGTCGGCGGCCTGACGACACGGAGTCACTGGCGCGGGGGAAACGCCGGCACGGTCCGGCGTTTCCCCCGCGCCGCGCACGACGGCCCACGGTGTGGAAACGGAAGGACTCTGTCGGTGGAACTCTCCTCGTGGGGCGCGAAGATGGGCGGCCTGTCGGGTATCCGGAGCATCATGGAGGACATCGCCCGCGTCGCCTCCGAAGCCGACCTGTGGGTGAACCTGAGCCCCGGGAACCCGGCGGCGATTCCCGAGGTGACCAGTACCTGGAGGCAGCTCCAGGAGGAGGCGATGGCGGAGGACTTCGCCGGAGCCAGTACCCGCTACGGGCCCTCGCGGGGCGCGGACGGACTGGTCGAGGCGATCGTCCGCTACTTCAACGCGCAGTACGGCTGGGGCATCCGGGAAAGCAACGTGCTGGTGGGGGCGGGCAGCCAGCTGCTGGCCTTCATGGCGACCACCGCCTTCACGGGCCCGTACCCGGAGGGGAACCGGCGGCTGGTGCTGCCCTCGGTCCCGGACTACACCGGCTACCAGGGCCTGAGCCTGCAGGAGGGCGGCGCGACCGGTGTCGCGCCGGGGATCGTGCTCGACGGCGAACGGTCCTTCCGCTACACCTTCGACCTCGAAGCGGTGCGCCGGCAGGAAGCGATGGGGATGCTGCTGCTGTCCAGCCCGGGCAACCCCACGGGCCGCAGCATCGGCCGCGACGACCTGGCCGGACTGATCCGGATCGCGGAGGAGCGCGACGTCCCGCTGCTGCTCGACCACGCCTACGGGGCGCCGTTCCCCCGGGTCGCCGAGACCGTGGCCGAGCCCCCCTTCCACCCCCATGTCATCAACTGCTTCACGCTGTCCAAAGCGGGCCTGCCCGGGGAGCGGATCGGCTTCGCGATCGGCCCGGAGGACGCCATCGACGCGATGCTCTCCTTCACCGCCAACTCGCATCTGCACGCACCCCAGCTCATCCAGGCCACCGTGGCCCGGGCCCTGAACAGCGGCCGGATCTCCGCACTCGCCACCGAAGTGATCGCTCCGTACTACCGGAACAAGCGCCGGTCCGCCGAGAAGCTCCTCCACGATCTGCTGCCGGCCTCGGTCGACTGGCGGCTGCACACGGCCGAGGGCGGGATGTTCTGCTGGCTGTGGATCGACCACGAGTGGTTCGACGACCTCGCGATGTACGAGGCCATGAAGCGCCGGAAGGTGTTCGTCGTGCCGGGGCGTCATTTCTTCGTGCCGCCCTTCGCCTCGCCCTTCCTGGCCGGCCACGCGACACGGTGCGTCCGGCTGAGCCTCAGCCCGGACGAGTCGGTGATCGCCGAGGGGATCGGCAGATTCGCCGAGGCGCTGGAGGAGCTGCGCGGTGCACACTGAGCGGATCGTCGCCGCCGGGGGCATCACCCTGGACGTCGCCACGTCGTACGAGGCCGGGGCGCCGACGGTCCTCTTCGTCAACGCGATCGGCATGGAGAACCGGCTCCTGGAGGGCCCCGCCCGCGCACTGCGCGCCGCCGGACTGAACCTCGTCACCTGGGAGCTGCGCGGCAGCCCCGGCCCGTCCCGGAGCCCCCGCGTGACCCTGTCCGAGCACGCCGCCGACGGGCTGGCCGTCGCGGCCGCCCTGGGCACCGGTCCGCTCCATGTGGCCGGCTGGTGCACCGGCGCGTCCATCGGCCTCTTCCTCACCCGGGCGCTGGGCGGCCGGGCCCTCTCCTTCACCGCCGTCGACGGGGCGTTCCTCTTCGACGGCGTGCCGGGGGCGCGGCTGGGCAACGCCGTGTTCGACATGTGCACGCAGATCGCGGCCGACGAGGACCGCGCCGGCGTCTACCTCGACATCGTGCGGCCACGGGGCAACGAGGCCCAGGTCATGGGCATCGAGGACGAGGACCTCGTGGGGATGGTGACGTACCCGTACAGCCGGGGCACCGAGGAACTGATCCGCTACGCCCATGGCATCCGGGCGGCGAACGACTACGACCCGGCGGCCGCCTGTGCCGCGCTGCCGGTTCCGGCGCTCTTCCTGGCCCGGGAGGACGACCAGATGGTGGGGTACCGCAACTCGCGGCGGGCCGGGGCGCTGGTCGCACGCTCGGAACTGTCGGTACGGGAGACGGGCGGCCACTACGCCCTGTTCACCGATCCCGCGCAGGCGGCGGGCGAACTGGCCGCGTTCGCCCACCGGGTGGGATCGCCCGGCCGGGTATGAGGGCGGGCGGACCGAGCCGGGCGGTCAGCTCCAGGGCGGGGTCACGGGGCGCTGCCGGCGCGGCCGGGGGGCGAGGATCTCCACCGGGCGGCGGCGCAGGTGCTCGTAGACGAGCGAAGCGTGCAGATCGGCGACCGCGGGGTACTGCGCGATGTGGTCCAGGACGAAATCCTCCAGGTGCTGCGGGTCCTCGACGGCCACCAGCACCTGGAAGTCGTTGCTCCCGGACACGACGAACACGTCCAGCACCTCGGCGAGCGTGAGCACGAAGGCCCGGAACGACTCGACGGAGTCCCGGCTCTTCGGCTGGATCCGTACCGCGATCATCGCCTTCAGGCCGCGGCCCAGGGCTTCCAGATCGACGTCGGCGCTGTATCCCCGGATCACCTCGCTCTGCTGGAGCGCCCGCACCCGCTCCAGGCAGGTCGAATCGGCGATACCCACGGACCGGGCCAGCTCCCGGTTGGAACGGCGCGCGTTCTTCTGCAGCTCCAGCAGCAACCTCTGGTTGATCTCATCGATATTCGGCACAACTCCCATATTAGCGTGGCTATTTCGGCGTGCTTGCGGCTCTTCGGAAATGACTGTCAGACTCGGTCGGAGACACGGCAACACCCTCGGGACCCCTGACCCGACCCGGCGCGGAGACATCCTCCGGACGGTGCCTGTCGACCCCGACGTGCCCCCCTCCTCGGTTCCGGCGTGCCACGCCCCTTCGGACGTACAGAAAGAGGCCGGTCATGAACGTGCAGCGAACGAGGACGGCGCGGGTGCGGGCACCGGGGACTCCGTGGCTCCCCTTCGGCGCGGCGCAGGAGGCGGAGGTCCGACTGCTGTGCCTGCCGCACTCCGGCGCCGGGGCCTCGGCCTACCGGGCGTGGGGCGCGGGTCTGCCGGAGTGGCTCGGGCTGTGCCCGGTGCAGCCGCCGGGGCGGGAGACGCGACGCGACGAGCGGGCGCTGGACCGGGTCGGACCGCTGGTCACCGAGCTCGCCGAGGCCGTTGCCGGCTCCGTGGCCGGCCCGTACGCCGTCCTGGGGCACAGCACCGGGGCGATCGTGGCCTTCGAGCTCTGTCGCGAGCTGCGCAGGGCCGGTGCCGAGCCACCGGTCCACCTCTTCGTCGCGGGCCGTCGGGCGCCGCAGATCGTGGAGGAGTCCTCGCACCTGGGTGAACTCACCCTCGGTGAGCTGGCCCAGGTGCTGCGCCATCACGGGGGAACCCCCGACTGGGTCCTCGACAGCCCGGAGATGCTGCGCATGCTCCACCCGCTGCTGACCGCCGATTTCGCGGTCAGTGAGCAGTACGCGTATCTGCCGGAGGCTCCCCTGGATCTGCCGGTCACGGCCTTCGCCGCGACGGACGACCCCCGGGGGACCGTGGACCAGCTGGGCGCCTGGGAGGAGCAGACGACGGGCGCCTTCACCCTTCATGAGCTGGACGGCGGGCACTTCGCCGTCCTCGAACGTGCGCCACAGGTGCACGCCGTCGTCACCGAGGTGTTGCGGGCGAGCAGACCGCGGAGCGCCGGCTGAAACCAACACCGCAGACAGCAAGAGAATGAGCGTGATGCCACATGAAGAGCAAGTCCATCGGAGCCTACGGGTGGCTGCTGCTGACCATGATGCTGTGGGGCAGCGCCTTCCCGTCGTCGAAGTACGCCACCGAGCACGTCCCTCATGAGGTCGCGGCCTTCTTCAGGTTCGGCGGGGGCGCGCTGGTCCTGCTGGCCCTCACCCTCGTGATGCGGCCGAGTCGCAAGGCGAGCGCCAAGGACATCCTCGGCGCCTGCCTGGCCGGTCTCGTCGGCGTCTTCGGCTACAACGCCCTCTTCTTCTGGGGGGTCACCATGGGCCCCGCCAGCGACGGCAGCGTGATCTTCCCGGCGCTCACGCCGGTGATCACCGCGGTGGCCCTCATCGTGGCCGGACGCGAGACGGCGGGCCCGGTGCGCGTCACCGGACTGGCGATCGGGCTCGGCGGCGCGGCTCTGTTCTTCTTCACGGCCAACACCGGTGCGTCGGCCGGGGGCGACCGTCTGATGGGGGACAGCGTCTTCCTGACCGGTGCGGCCGTGTGGTCCGTCTACACCCTGCTCAACCGCAAGCTGGTGTCGGGGATGGACCCGCTCCAGGCAGTCATGTACTCCACGGTCGCCGGTTCGCTGGCCCTGGGTGTCATGGCGGCCCCGAAGTTCTCCTCGGTCGGCTGGTCCTCGCTGAGTGGCGGCTTCTGGGCCAACGCCGTCTATCTCGCGATCGGTCCCACCGCGGTGGCGTATCTGCTGTACGTACGAGGGATCCGGGACGTGGGTGCCTCCACCGCCTCGGTCATGATGTTCGCGGTTCCGCTGTTCGGCACCGTCTTCTCGTTCATCTCGCTCGGCGAGTCGTTCACCTGGTCGCAGGGGGCGGCCGCGCTGATCATGCTGGCCGGCGCCCTGCTCGCGGTGGTCAGCGGCCGGTCGGTCGCCAGGACGCGGAACGCGGAACCGTCCCCGGCCGGCGCCGGTGTAGCGCAGCCGGACGTGGTCCTGGCGGGCGAGGAGACACGGGATCCGGCCAACCGGTAGCGCACTCCTCCGCCGCCGGGAACGGTGCGCCCCGCGCGAGTGCCGCGCGGGGCGCACCGTCATGGGGTGGACGCGCCGTTCACCCGCCCGGCGGTCCGGCGTCAGGCGGGATCGTCGCGGGCAGTAACCAGCGCCCGCCCGGAGCGGCCCGGGCCGGTGACCGGCCGCTCCGGCAGGGCGGGCAGTCGGAAGCGGTGCAGCAGCGGTCCGGTCATCACGGTCGTGGCCACGGCCATCACCACCATGACGGTGAACGTCCTGCTGTCCAACGCGCCGAGTGTCAGCCCGACATCGAGGATGACCAGCTCGGTGAGTCCGCGGGCGTTCAGCAGAATGCCGAGGGCCGCCGCGTCCCGGCCCGTCGCCCCGGTCAGCCGGGCCGCCCCCGCGGCGCCGGCGAACTTGCCGGTGCAGGCCACCACGAGAACGGCGAGCAGCATGAGCACCCCCTGCCCGCCGAGCCCGCCGATGTCCACCGAGAGCCCGGTGACGACGAAGAACACCGGGAGCAGGAAGAGGCTGGTCTGCTCGATGCGTTCCGGTACCTCGGGGGCCGCCGCCTCGATCTCCCGGCGGGGAACGGTGGCACCGAAGGCGAACGCTCCGAACACCGCGTGCAGGCCCATGCTCTCCGTGGCCCAGGCGCTCAGGAGCAGACCGACGACCAGCACGGTCTGGATGGCGGCGCTGCCCACCCGGGTCCGGCG
Organism: Streptomyces sp. NPDC016469; assembly: GCF_040632905.1. Classification (NCBI taxonomy): domain Bacteria; kingdom Bacillati; phylum Actinomycetota; class Actinomycetes; order Kitasatosporales; family Streptomycetaceae; genus Streptomyces; species Streptomyces sp. NPDC016469. The sequence continues at coordinate 71,796 of NZ_JBEYCQ010000007.1, read as the reverse complement.
AAGGGTGAACAGCCGGACGATCGCGGGCCGTACGACGTACACGAGCGCGAGCAGCAGAGCGGCGAAGAGGACCACCATGCGGATCACGGAGGCGAATCCGCTGCTGTTGGCGACGGCGACGACGACCGCGAGGATCGTCCAGGCGAGGAAGTCCTGAATGGCCGCGCAGGCGGTGGCCAGGCCCCCGATGGGGTGCTTGTGCAGACCTCGTTCGCTGATGATGCGCGCGAGGACGGGGAACGCGGTGATGGACATCGCGGCGCCGAGGAAGAGAGCCGGCACCAGCAGGCCGTCCGACTTCATCTCCTCGGTGTCGAACCAGGGGAACATCACGACGGTGAGTCCCGCGCCCAGGGCGAACGGCAGCGCGACGGAGGTCACCGACACGCTCGTCACCAGGCGGCCGTGGCCCCTCATGTGGGAGCTGTCGAATTGGTAGCCGATCCCGAACATGAAGAGGATGAGGCCGAGTTGGGCCAGCACCTGGAGGTACGGCTGGATCTCGTGGGGGAAGAACAGGCCGACCGGATCACCGGGGAGGAGCCCGAGGACACTCGGCCCCAGGGCGATACCGGCGATGATCTCACCGACGACGAGCGGTTGCCGCACCCACCGGGCGAGCCGGGCGAACACGTACGCCGCGGCCAGGATGAGGGCGATCGCGCCCAGCACGGTGCCGGTGACCGATTGCGTGGACTGGGCGGAGAGAACCTGGTGAGGCATCGCTCACGCCGCCCCTGAGGGAGCCGGATTCCGCAGGCCGGCCGCCAGCGCCTTGCGGTCGATCTTCCCATTGGGATTCAGCGGGAAGCCGGCGACCTCGGTGATCTCCTGGGGCACCATGTTCCGGGGCAGTGCGCGGAGCAGGTCGCCGCGCAGCGCCCGTGGGTCGATGGGCCCGGCGGCCGGGACGACGAGGGCGACGAGCCGGCTGTCGTCCGTGCCGTCGTCATTGCGCACGGGCACCACGACGACATCGCGGACGTCCTTGTGGCGTCGTACGGCGTGCTCGACATCGCCGAGATCGATACGCATCCCGCGGATCTTGACCTGATGGTCCACCCGGCCGACGACGACGAGCTCCCCCTCGGGGGTGACGAAGCCCTGGTCGCCCGTACGGTACGTCGGCACCTTCGCATCACCGTGGACGACGGTCACGAACCTCTCCTGATGCGCCGGACCGGCGTTCAGGTAGCCGGCGCCGACGCTGATGCCGGAGATGCATATCTCGCCCACCTCCCCGTCCGGGACCTCGGTGAGGTCTTCGGCCAGGATCCGGATCTCCGTGTTGTACACCGGCTGCCCGGCGGGCATGGGGCCGTCCGCGTAGGCGGCGTAGTCCGTCATGCGGTGCGAGGAGGCGACGTCGGTGCACTCGGCGACCCCGTACTGGTGCAGGAGGACGCAGCCGTTGCCTTCACGGGCGGCCCAGTCCGCGACCCTCGCCGCGGACATGGGCTCACCACCGATGAAGACGTAGTTCACCCGGGTGAGGGCGTCGGAGGTGTCCGACTCCCGCTCGACCAGCAGATACAAGGTGCTCGGGGCACAGTGCAGCGTGCGCACCCCGAGCTCGCCGATGAGCCGGTAGGCCATGCCCACGTCGAAGCTGCGGCTCGGCAGCAGATGCAGCGGGGCTCCGGTGAACAGGGGTGTCATGAGGCTGCGCTGGCTGATGTCGAAGCCGAAGGCGCTGACCATCAGGTTGCTGGAACGGTGGTCGAGACCGTACTCCGTCCGCAGCCAGTTGAGCAGGTTGAACCAGCCCTCGTGGCGTACCGCCGTCGCCTTGGGCGTGCCGGTGGAGCCGGAGGTGAAGACGAGGTAGCAGAGGTCGTCGGACGCGATCTCCACGGCCGGATCGGCCGTGGAGTACTCGTCCAGCCGTTCCGCGATGCCGGCCACGTCGATGACGCCGTCGTGGGCCTCCGCCACCAGGCGCACGGTGTCGTCCGAGGCGGCCACCAGTTCCATCTGCGGCAGCTGGGAGATCATGAGCCGCAGCCGGTCCTGCGGATAGGACGGGTCCAGCGGAACGTAGGTCGCGCCCGCCTTGAGGACGCCGAGGAGGGCGACGAGGAGCTCGGGCGAGCGGTCGACGCACACCCCCACCACGGAGCCGCGGGTGACACCGAGCGCCATCAGATGGTGGGCGAACTGGTTGGCACGGGCGTTGAGGGAGCCGTAGTCAAGGGTCTTGCTCCCGCACGTGAGCGCGAGTCGTTCCGGGTGCCGTCGGGCGTGGTCCTCGAAGACGCGGTGCGCGATGCGCTCGTCGGGCAGGCCGACTCGCTTGCCGGTCAGGGCCATGGCAGCGTTTCCCTCTTCTGTTGGGTGCGGGCGACGGTGGGATGCGCGGTGGCGCGGGACGGCGGTCAGGCCGTGCGGGTGCGGGTGCGGTTGATCGCGTTGAGGATGGCGGTGGCGGTCGCCGTCGCCGGGCTCTGGTGGATGGCGGCACCGTGCGCCTCGTCGCCCTCGTGGGTGAGGCGGGCGTAGGCGGCCGTGCGGGGAGCCTGCCCGTCGGGGAGCGGGTGGGCGCTGTGGTCGTGGAGGGTGACGGCGTGCCCGGCCGTGCCGAGGGCGGCGGCGGTGGCGTGGGCGGTGTCCCGGCCCGATCCCGACAGCTGGAGTTCACGGCCGTCGCCGTCGACGAGGACGAGCCGGACAACGGCGTCGCCGGACGCGGAACGGTCCTCGTGCAGTTCCTTCAGCAGCAGCCAGGGGGCCGGTTCGAGGTAGTGCTCGGTGAACGCCTCCCAGAGGTCGCGCGAGGTGAGTTCGACACCGGTCCGGTCGGCGATGGTCTGCACGGTGCGGGCGAATTCGATCCGCAGCGGACGCGGCAGGTCGAGGCCGTGGTGCTCCTTGAGCACCTGGGCGATGCCCCCCTTGCCGGACTGGGAGTTGACGCGCACCACCGACTCGTAGGTGCGGCCGACATCCTTGGGGTCGATGGGAAGGTACGGCACCTGCCACGGCTGTGCCGTCGGTCCGGTCCCGGCGGTCCGGGCCTGCTCGTCGAGCTGGGCCAGCCCCTTGCCGATCGCGTCCTGGTGGGTGCCGGAGAAAGCGGTGTAGACGAGGTCCCCGGCATAGGGGTGGCGGGGCGGGACCGGCATCCGGTTGCACTCCTCGACCGTGCGGCGGACCGCGTCGATGTCGGAGAAGTCCAGCTGGGGGTCGACACCGTGGCTGAACAGGTTGAGCGCGAGGGTGGCCAGGCAGACGTTGCCGGTGCGTTCGCCGTTCCCGAACAGAGTGCCCTCGACCCGGTCCGCCCCGGCCATCAGGGCCAGCTCGGTGGAGGCGACCGCGGTGCCGCGGTCGTTGTGCGGATGCACGGACAGAATCACCGATCCGCGGCGGTCCACGTTGCGGTGCATCCACTCGACCTGGTCGGCGAAGACGTTCGGGGTGTCGGTCTCCACCGTCGTGGGAAGGTTCAGGGTCACGGGGCGGTCCGGCGAGGCGTCCCACGTCCGGATCACCATGTTGGAGACCTCCAGGGCGTACTCCGGCTCGGTGACATTGAAGGTCTCCGGCGAGAACTCGTAGCGCAGCTGCGAGCCGTGCATGCCGTCCGCCAGCCGTGCGACCTGCTCGGCGGCGCTCCGGGTGTACGCGGACAGCTCGTCGGCGGACATGTGGAACACGACGTCCCGCCACAGGCACGCGGTGGCCAGGCACAGGTGCACCACGGCCCGGCGCGCTCCCCGCACCGCCTGGAAGGTCCGCTCGATGAGCTCGGGGCGGGCGGGCGTGAACACCACGATCGTCACGTCGTCGGGCACCCGGTCCTGGCGGATCAGGTCCTGTACGAAGGAGAACTCCGCCTCACTGGCCGCCGGGTAACCGACCTCGATCTCCTTGAACCCCAGTCCGACGAGCAGATCGAACATCCGGCCCTTGCGCGCGGAGTCCATCGGAGTGGCGAGTGCCTGGTTGCCGTCGCGCATGTCCACCGACGCCCACAGCGGGGCGTGGTGAATCGCTCCGGACGGCCACTGCCGGTCCGCGAGCCCTCCGGGAACCCGGTCCAGGACCCGCTCGTACCTGTGCGCCGGCATCGCCGAGACCTGCTGTGTGTTCCACGACGGCTGCCCCGGCCGGAATCCTCCTGAGGGCATCCGTATCCCACGTTCTGCACCCGACACGCTCGCGAACTCCGACACGTCCGACTCGCCTCACTCTCACGCCCCAGCCCGGAACCGACGCCACGACCATCACTCCCCTCGTCCTCACCTCATCCTCAAAGCATCCTTACCGGGTGGGGGAGGAACGGGCGCGACGCGGAGGACGTGAAACGCCGACTGCCGCCTCGGGGCCACGGACGAACCGTGTCCCCGCAGCGGCAGTCGGCGCGGGACGGGATCAGCGAGCGGTCAGATCTTCTCCCAGGCGGTGACGAGTGCCTCCTGGCCGTACGGCGTGGCCACACCCGCGACGACGTGGGCCAGGGCGCAGTAGTGCCGCAGGTCCTGTTCGCCCAGGGACTCGCTCTTCGCCAGGGTCTTCTGCAGGCGGTACAGCTGGGTGAACGCCTGCTTGAGTTCCTGGCGCATGAGCAGGCCCTTGACCTGGGCCGCGACCTTGACGACCTCGGCGGACGGCTCCTGCCCCGGTACCGTCTCGCGGTCGCGGAGGGTCTCGTGGACCGTCAGGAAGCGCTGTGCGGGATCGAGGTGCTGGGGCTTGACGGACAGGTTGTCCAGCGGTCCGGCGCTGACGAGGAGCGCGAGCCGCAGCACGTCGTCGGGTACGTCACCGTCGGCGCCCTTGGCCCGCTGGGCGTTGCTGACCACGACGACATCGGGGGCGTTCTTCACGGCCGGCTCGACGCCGGGCTCCGCCAGCAGCAGGCGCAGCGCGAGGAGTTCGTCCTCGACCCGGGTGGACGGGGCGACGACGGTGAGCTCGGCGGAACGCACGTGCTCGGCCAGAGCGTGCAGGACGGGCGAGGGCTCCACCGTCACGGTCTCGGCGGAGGCCCCGTCGTGGGCCGTGTGTCCGGTGGGCGAGACGGTACGGCGCCTGGCGTCCCAGGACACCTCGACGCCGGAGGGCGCCATCGAGGCGACCCGGAACGTGCCCATTCCGGAATCGGTGTACTCCTCGACCAGTCCGCGTTCGGCCACCGTGGCGAAGTACACGGCCTTGGCCTCGTCGAACGGAAGGCCTTCCGTCGCATTGCCGGTACGGAATGCGTGACCTGATTTGATGAACGGCGGATTGATGTACTGCGAAGGCGCGCCGTCATAACCCTTGGGGGCGAGCGAGAAACGGACAGGAAGGCCGACCTTGCGGCTGAATTCCAGGTCAGGTGCGTTGTGGCCGGGATTGATCAGCACGGCCCCCGTGCCGAACTCCGGTTTCACCCAGTCGGCGACCCAGATGGGAAGCAGGTCACCGGTGAGGGGATGGCGGCAGAAGCGGCCGGTGAACGCGGCGTCCTCGTCCGGGCCGAGACCGGTGCTCGCCGGGTGGCCGGGGTGGACCGCGACGGCGCAGGAGCTGGGGAGGCCGGTCCAGTCGGTCACGAAGGCCGTCAGGCCGGTGGGAGCGGAGGAGCCGTCGGCCGCGTCGGACTCCATCGGGAAGTGGAAGATCGTGCCGGCCGACGTACGGACCCGCTTGCGGTGACGGGACGCCAGAGCCTGCGGCCAGGCGCCGTCCTGGTCCCCCGCCACCCGTTCGCGGGCGGCCCGCGTGGGCACGTAGTGCACCTCGTCGTCACGGCCGACGACCGTGGCGGCGCCGGCGAGACGGACCAGGGCCTCGGCCGTGCCGGTGGAGCCGGAGACGAGGGTCGAGCTCTCGCTCTTCATCGTGCTCAGCCGGTGGATGAATGAACCCAGGGCGTCGCAGCGCAGATTCGCTTCCGGGCTGTCCGGATCGTGAAGGACCAGGACTAACGTTTTCCTCACTCATTCCTCCAGTACGCGTTCGGTTGTGCGGCGAGAGTGCGAAAAGGGGATGGCATACCGGAGCGCGCAGCGCGGTGCGCAATGCGGGCGCCGGACGGCCGGGTCATGGTAGCGGCAAGATCTGCCCGAAGGTGTTCCTGTCCAATGGATGAACGGCCTCAACGGCCCTTGGCGCGGGGCCGGAAGAAATCGGCGGCGACGTTTTCGCCTGCCGTACACGCGTTCCGGTCCGGAAGCCGTTCGCGGGATGACGGGGCGGTCGGTGTGGCGACGGGCCGGCATCCCGGGAGGGCGCATTGTGTGCGCCGGGTGGTTCTTCGCACGGGGGCTGTGTGCTGTGCTGCGACTGCTCGGTGAATCGGGGTGGTGCTGCCCGTCGTGACTACGGGGTGCTGAGGGCGGTCGTGGGCCGCGGGCCTGCGGATTCGGGGGCGTTGCCCTGGGGGAATCGTCCGGCGAGTGCCGTGGAGGAGCGGAGGGAGGAGGACGGGACGAGACGGGACCGTTCCACGCCGCCCGCCAGCAGTCCCGCGTAGGCGTGGAGCAGGGGGTGCATGCGATAGCGCCCCGGTGCGTTCGAGTCCAGCAGATGCGCGTCGACGAGCGATTCGAGGAGACGGTCGCTCTCCGCCAGCGGGATTCGCGCGAGCGCCGCCACCGTCCGGGTGTCTACGGCGTCACCGGGGATGTGGGCGAGTATCCGGAAGACGCGCTGCTGATCGTGGGACAGCCTGACGTAGGACTGCCGGAACGCCTCCGTCAGGCCGTCGTCCTCCGCCGTGAGCCTGACGAGCCGCTCGCTGCTGATGGCGAGGCGGGAGGCGAGGTAGGAGACGGACCACGAGGGCCGGTGGCGGAGCTTGGTGGCGGCGAGCCGGATGGCCAGGGGGAGACGGCCGCACATCTCCAGGACGCTGTCCACCGCTGCCTGTTCGAGGAGCAGCCGCCGGTCACCGACGATCCTGCTGAACAGCTCCCGTCCGTCGCTCACCGGCAGTTCCTGCAGGGTGAGCTGGCCGGTGGGCATGAGGTTGGTGAGCCTCGACCTGCTGGTCACCAGGACGAGGCTGCCGGGCGAGCTGGGCAGCTGGGCAAGGATCTGGTTGGTGTCCAGGACGTTGTCCAGCACGATCAGGAGCCTGCGGTCGGCGAGCAGCCGGCGCCAGGCGGCGGAGCGTGCCTCCAGGTCCGCCGGAATGCCGCTCGGCGGCACACCGAGGCCGGAGAGGAGCGCGCCGAGGGCCGTGTGCGCGTCGAGCGGTGCGTCACCCCCCGCGCTGGGACACATGTCGAGGAAGACCTGCGCGTCCGGGTAGTGCGGGGTGAGTTTGTGCGCGATCTGCAGGGCGAGAGCGGTCTTGCCCACACCCGGCATTCCGTCGATCGCCAGGACGGCCGGCACGTCCGCGCGGGGGCGGTTGGCCGTCGCGTGATTCCGGACGGAGTCGATCAGGACCTGTTGCTCGGTGACGCGCCCCGTGAAGTGGATGGTATTGGCCGGAAGGGTGTTACGGCGAATTCCCGCCACAGGGTGACTCGAAGAGGGAAGATCATTGACCAGAATGTGCTGGTGGAGCTCCTGGAGTTCGGGCCCCGGGCTGATGCCGAGCTCGTTCTTGAGTATCTGCCGTGTGTGCTCGTATACGTTCAGGGCGCGGGCCTGGGCGCCGGAACGGTAGAGCGCGCGCATTAACTGCGAGACGAGGCGCTCACGTAACGGCTGTTCGGCCACCCATACGGACAGCTCGTCGATCACGGAACTGTGCTGCCCCTGGGAGAGTTCGAGTTCCATGCATTCCTCCAGGACAGCGAGCCGCGCTTCGTTGAGCCTGGTGGTCTGTGCCTGCAGGGCGGGTTTCTCGAGGCCGTCCAGTGCGGGGCCGCGCCACAGGGAGAGTGCCGTCCGGAACTCTTCGAGGGCTTCCGTCGGGCGCCCTTCCTCCAGGAACTCCCGCCCCCTGGCGGCTCGGCGGAGGAAGACCCGTGCGTCCACCTGGTCCTCGGCGATCTTCAGCTGGTACCCGTCCCCGACCAGGGTGAGCGCGGCACCGATGCCGGGGTGTATGCGCCGGATGTCGGACGTCGCGTTCCGGATCTGCTTGGCAGCCGTGGGCGGGGCCCCCTGTCCCCACACCGTGTCGACGAGCCTGCTGAGGGAAACGGGCAGCCCGTCGGCCAGGAGGAGAGCGCTGAGGACGGTTTGGCGCTTGCTTCCGGACAGTCGCAGTTTCTGCTGGCCGGAATAGAGTTCCAATGGGCCTAGAATGTGGAATTCCAACACTTTCCCCCGCCTTCGAAACCGCCCGCGGGCGGCTGCCTGAACCGAGTGAAATTGACTGAGGCAGGTTACCCGCAGTCCGCGCGGCACCGACAAGTGCCTTCCACGCCTTGGGACGGCATTCGCTCCCCGCCTTCTGCCGCACCCGCCGCCGGCCCTCTGGTTCACGGCCGGTCCGGACATGATCTGAACCCCGGTGAGGACGGAATGAGGATGGCGTGAGGACGGAGCGAGTGATGGTCGGGCGGTGATCTGGACGCACTTGCCGACTTGTCCGGTGGAAGGACTCACGTGACCGAGAAGCTGGGAAGGCATCCGGACGGATCCCGCGAGACGGGACCGGCGGCCGTTGCGATGGTTCCCGGTGTGGTGGACGGCTTCATCACGACCACCACCGACGCCGACGGGAATCTGTCCCTGCAGATCCGGATCAGAGCGACCGCGACCGGGGGCGACGACCACATCGAGGTCATTCTCGGCCCGGAGCACATCGAATCCCTCGGCCTGCTGCTGCTCGCCGGACAGGGGAGAGCCGCCGCGGAGGGCGCCACCCCGCGCGGCCACGTACCGGTGGTGCCCTGCTCCGTGGGCGTGCGACCCCGGAACCCCGTGGTGGACCGGGCCCGTTGGCGCAGGGCCCAGTCGCCGGCCTGACCGTCCGCCGCGCCCGCTCCACCGTGCCGGACGGCGGGCGGCCGGTCATATCCCCGCCCTTCCCGGCCATATCCGGAGATCAGCCGTGGAACAAGCCACGACGTGATCCACTCTCTACCGTGCACCGAGTCGTTAGGCTTCGATCGGAGGTCCGGCCGGTTCACAGGGGGAGTCCGTCATATGCAGCCGCTGGAAGCCGGGGAACCGCGCAGCATCGGCTCCTACCGGCTGCTCGGCAGACTCGGCGCCGGGGGTATGGGCCGCGTGTACCTCGGGCGCAGCGCCGGCGGCCGCACCGTCGCCGTCAAGGTCGTCCACCCGCACTTCGCGCTCGACGAGCAGTTCCGCGCCCGCTTCCGGCGCGAGGTGGAGGCGGCCCGGCGGATCGGCGCCGAGTGGACCGCGCCCGTCCTGGACGCCGACCCGGACGCCCCGATCCCCTGGATCGCCACCGGTTACGTGGCGGGGCCGCCGCTCTCCGCGGCCGTCACCGAGCACGGCCCGCTGCCCGAGCACGCGGTCCGGGTGCTGGGCGCCGGGCTCGGCGAGGCGCTGGCCGCGGTGCACGAGCGGGGCCTGATCCACCGGGACGTGAAGCCGTCCAACGTCCTGCTCGCCCTGGACGGCCCCCGTCTGATCGACTTCGGCATCGCCCGGGCCATCGACGCGACCACCTCCCTCACCTCCACCGGGGTCTCCGTCGGCTCGCCCGGCTACATGGCGCCGGAGCAGATCCGGGGCACCGACATCTCGGGCGCGGCCGACGTCTTCTCGCTGGGCGCGGTCCTGGCGTACGCGGCGACCGGCTCCGCGCCCTTCCTCGGCGACTCCTCGGCCGTCCTCCTCTACAAGGTCGTCCACGAGGAACCGGAGCTGGGCGACCTGGAGGGCGGGCTCCGCGAGACCGTCGCCGCCTGCCTGGCCAAGGACCCGGAGCGGCGGCCGACCCCGGACGAGCTGGCCCGCCGGCTGCTGCCCGGCGGCGCGGCGGCGGCGGTCGCGGCGGGCTGGCTGCCCGGACCGCTGGTCCGCGAGGTCAGCCGGTCGGCGGTGGCGCTGCTGGACCTGGAACCGCAGGAGGCGCCGGCGCAGTCGGGCCCGGTGCCGTTCAGCAACCCGTCGTTCGGGGCGGGGGCGGGCGGGCCCGCCGGTGGGCCGGGGGCGGGGGGCCCGTACGGCGCGGGCGATCCGGCCTACGGGCCGTACGGCGCGCCCGGCGGCGCCGCGCTGGGTGTCTTCGGCCCGCCGGCCGGCCCGCCGCACCCCCCGACCGCCGGAGCCGACGGGCTGCCCGGGCAGCGGACCGGCGGGCGGGGCCTGACCCTCGGCGCGTCGGCGGGCGCGGACGGGGCGGGGCGCCGCCGGGTGAGCTGCACGCTCGCGCTCGCGGTGGCCGGGGCGCTGGCCGCGGTGACGGTGGGCAGCGCCTTCCTGCTGGACCTGGTGCCGGGCGGGGGCGGCGACAGCGGGAACCCGGCGAACGCCTCACGCACCCCGTCCGCCTCGTCCACCTCCGGCGGGGGCGCCGAAGTGCCCGACGCGTTCGTCGGCACCTGGAAGGGCCCGCTCACCGAGAAGAGCTCCGGCCTGCCGCACGGCACGCTCACCGCGGTCTTCACCAAGGGCCGCGAGGGCACGGACGTGGTCCGCCTGACCACCACGGTCTCCACGCTCGGTGTGGAGTTCACGTGCCACAGCGTCGGCACACTCACCTCGGCCACCGCGGAGGAACTGCGGCTGCGCGAACACGCCGACCGCGACCGCCCCAGCACGGCCGGCGTCTGTACCACCGCGCCCGCCGGCCTCCGCTTCACCCGCACCTCCGAGGGCAGCCTGCGCTTCCGCTCCGACGAGGAGGGCGCGGGACAGCCGTACGGCACGCTCACCCGGTCCGACGGCTGACCGCCGGCCCCCCTGGCGTACGCTGAACCGGTCCGTAGACCGTTGAAAAACCGCCGAAAGGTGACAGCCCGGTGACCGAGAAGGCCGACCTCCAGCCCATCCTCGACCGAGCCGCCGAAGGCGGCCGGATCACTCCGGAGGAGGCGCTCGACCTCTACCGGTCGGCCCCGCTGCACGCCCTGGGCGCGGCGGCCGACGCCGTGCGCCGCCGCCGGTACGCCGGTACGGAGCACATCGCGACGTACATCATCGAGCGCAACATCAACTACACCAACGTGTGCGTCACGGCCTGCAAGTTCTGCGCGTTCTACGCCGCGCCGAAGGACACCGCCAAGGGCTGGTCCCGGGACCTGGACGACATCCTGCGCCGCTGCGCGGAGACCGTCGAGCTGGGCGGCACGCAGATCATGTTCCAGGGCGGGCACCACCCGGACTATGGCGTGGAGTACTACGAGGAGCACTTCTCGGCCATCAAGAAGGCGTTCCCGCAGCTGGTGATCCACTCGCTCGGCGCCTCCGAGATCGAGCACATGGCCCGTATCTCCAAGGTCTCCGCCGAGGAGGCGATCAGCCGCATCCACGCCGCCGGCCTGGATTCCTTCGCGGGCGCCGGCGCCGAACTGCTGCCGGCCCGGCCGCGCACCGCCATCGCGCCGCTCAAGGAGTCCGGCGAGCGCTGGCTGGAGATCATGGAGATCGCGCACGGCCTGGGCGTCGAGTCCACCTCGACCATGCTGATGGGTACGGGCGAGACGAACGCCGAGCGCATCGAGCACCTGCGCATGATCCGGGACGTGCAGGACCGCACCGGCGGCTTCCGGGCGTTCATCCCGTACACGTACCAGCCGGAGAACAACAAGCTGAAGGGGCAGACGCAGGCCACGCTCTTCGAGTACCTGCGGATGATCGCCATCGCCCGGCTCTTCCTGGACAACGTCGCGCACATCCAGGGCTCCTGGCTCACCACCGGCAAGGAGGTCGGCCAGCTGTCGCTGCACTACGGCGCGGACGACCTCGGCTCGATCATGCTGGAGGAGAACGTCGTCTCGTCGGCCGGTGCCAAGCACCGGTCCAACCGGATGGAGATCATCGACCTGATCCGCAAGGCGGACCGGGTCCCGGCCCAGCGCTCCACGACGTACGAACACCTCGTCGTGCACGACGACCCGGCGAACGACCCGGTCGACGAGCGCGTGGTCTCGCACATCTCGTCCGTCGCGATCGAGGGCGGCACGGCCCACCCCGAGCTCAAGCTCCTCAGCGCCAACTGACCGCGCCTTGCTGACGATCCACGCCGCCGCCCTGCTCCTGCCGGGCGGCGGCCGCGCACCCGTGCCCGGCGGCGCGGTGGCCGTACGGGACGCCTCGGTCGCGGCGTTCGGGCCGTACGAGGAGCTGGCCGCCGCCCACCCCGCCGCCCGCGTCCGGCGCTGGCCGGGCGTCCTGACCCCGGGCCTCCTCCAGCGCGACGCGGTCCGGCTCCTGGAGGAGTGGTACTTCCCCGACCCCCGCGAGGCGGACGCCCTGGGCACCGAGCCCCTGACCGGTTCCGCGCTCGGGGCGCTGGGCCCGGAGGAGACCTGGCGCGCGGGCAGCGTGCGGCGCGGGCTGCACCGGATGCTCCGGCACGGCACGACGGCGGTGACGGCCGCGCCGGGGACACCGGCCGCGCTGCTCACGGCCATCCGGCGGTCCGGGCTGACGGTCCTCGCGCCGGCCCCGCCGTCCGCCGACGGCCCCCGGCTCGACCCGCTGGCCGGGGCGGGCGCGGTGGCCGAGGCGACGGCGGCGCCGCTCGCCACCGGAGGCCGCGCGGACCTCGCGGCCTTCGACGCCCCGGACGAGGCGGCGCTGCTCGCGGCGGGCGCGGCGAGCTGCGTGGCGACGATCGCGGGCGGGCGGCTGGTGTACCGGGGGCGGTGACCGCTACGGCACCGGGGGGCCGCCCAGGTACGCCCCGTTCCTGTCGTACGGCCAGGCGTTGGCGACGCAGCCCTTCAGGCCGTCGATCTGCTGCATCATCGCGGGCGCCGGGCGGCCCTTGCCGGGGCAGGTCTCGTGGCCGTGGCCGAGCCAGTGGCCGACCTCATGGTTGATGATCAGCGCCCGGTACTCGCCCAGCGGGCCGTCGAACTCGGGCGAACCCGTCTGCCAGCGCTTCAGGTTGACCATCACGACCGTACCGACCCGGCAGTTGACCTCGCCGTGCGTGTCGAGCCCGCTCTCGCCGCAGACGCGGTCGGTGGTCTCCGGGGTGGCGATCCGTATGACCAGCCCCGCCGGGCCCTTCGCCACCTGGCGGAACCGGTGCTCCCCGTGGTGCGACCAGCCCCGGGGCGCGGCCAGGATGCGCGCGACGACGGCGGCCGCCCGGTTTGCGTCGAGCCCGGAGCCGTCCTCCACCTCGACCCGGTAGGCGTTCCCCGTGCCGCTGTCGGTGGCGGCGGCGCGGGCCACGGTGAAGGCGGCGGGAGCGGGCCCGCGCGCGTCGTTCCACCGGAGGCCGGCGACGGCGGCGGCCGCGAGTACGACGGGGACGACGGCCGCCACGAGCAGCCTGCTCCGGCCGCTCTTCCCCCGGCGCCCTTTCCCTTCGGGCATCCGTAGCCCCTCCCCAACGATCGGCGTTCCGTCCCCCGCTGTAGGACCGGTGATCGGGGCGATTGGTTCAGTCCACATCCATATGAGGGCGTGGAGGGAGCGCCTGAGGAATCGTTACGGCACCGAGGGGCCGCCCAGGTACGTGTCGTTTTCGGCGTAGGGCCAGGCGTTGGCGACGCACCCCTTGAGCCCGTAGATCTGCTGCATCATCGCGGGGGCGGGGCGGCCCGCGCCGGGGCAGGTCTCGTGGCCGTGGCCGAGCCAGTGGCCGACCTCGTGGTTGATGATCAGGGCGCGGTAGTCGTTCAGCGGGCCGTCGAACTCGGGCGAACCGGTCTGCCAGCGCTTGAGGTTGACCATGACCTTCTCGCCGATCCGGCAGTTGACCTCGCCGTGGGTGTTCATTCCGCCCTGCCCGCAGATCCGGTCCGTGGTGGCCGCCGTCGCGATGCGGACGACCAGCCCGGCCGGGCCCGAGGCCACCCGGTGGAACGTGCGCTCCCCGTCCTGCCCCCAGCCGCGCGGCGCGGCGAGGATGCCGGCGATCCGGTCGGCTGCCTCCTCAGGGTCGACGCCGGAGCCGTCCTCGACCTCGACGCGGTACGCGTACTGCCCGGAGGACGAGGTGTCGGCGCGGGCGGTCGTGAAGGTGCCGGGGCCGGAGGCGGGGATATGGGTGCGGGTCGGGCTGGGGGAGGGGGAGGGAGAGACGGAGGGGGAGCGGGACGGCTTCGGGCTCCGGCTGGTCTTCGCGGAGGGCGAGGCCGGGGCGGGGGACGCGGCGGTGGCCGAGGGGGTACGTGCGGCGGCGGACGCCGGGGCCCCGTCACCGCCCGCCCAGCGGGGCGCGAGGACCACCACGATGCCTATCAGCGCCGCCGGTACGGCGACGGCGGCCACTATCCGTATGCGGCTGCGCCGCGCCCGTCTCGCGCGCCGGTGCCCGCCTCCGCCATGCCGCCCCCGCCTGCTCTCAGCCCCCACGGACAGACCCCTCCTCGGCTTCCATCGGACGTGCGTCCGCGTAAGCGACCATTTCCATGAACCGCGCGTCCCGTGCCACGGCCAGCAGGTCGTCGGCGGTGACCGGTGCCGACACCATGGCCGTGTCATCACCCCCCACGGCGAGCGTGACGCGGCTGTGACCGTACCTGAAGCGCACGGTGACCCCGGTGATCGTCTTGCCCCCCTCGGCGTTCCCGGACGCCGTGACCGCCTGGGCCATGATGCCTCCTGGCAGTGACACCTCGTCGCACCGGAGGTGCTTCACCGCGACATCGACGCAGGGCCGGTCCGCCCGGGCCGCCTTGCCCGTGGGCAGCGGACGGACCGAGAACGTGAGGGGGAAGACCCTGCCGCCCGCCCCGCCCTGGTACCGGCTGACGGCGATGTCGACCGGGCGGACCGGGCCCATCGCCCTGGGCAGGAGCGTTTCGAGCACCCCCGCCGCCTCGTTCTGGAAGACCCGCTGCCGGGAGAGCTCGTCCGACGGCAGGTCCGCCATGGAGGACTCGCCGGGGCTCGGCTCGATGTGCACGGGGGGACGGACGGGCACGGGCACGCTCGTCGGGGTGGGGACCGGCGAGGTCTGCGAGGCCGCCGACCATGCGCGTGCCGGCTCCCCGTCCCCGCCCCACACCGGCAGCGCCGCGCCGAGCACCCCCAGGCCGACGATCGCGGTCGCCGTCGCACCGATGGCGGCGCGGGCGCGGGCCCGGCGGCGGCGGCCCCGGACGAGGGCGCCGGGGACCAGATCGGGCAGCGGCAGTGCCCCGTCGGTCACCCGTTCCAGGGCGGTCCGGACCAGCAGCTCGTCGTCGTCGCGGGCGGGCTCGTCGCCCGGATCGGGGTCCAGCAACACGTACACGGCGTCACTCCTCAGCTTCGGGCGGTGTAGAGGTGCGCGTCGCCCAGGCGGGCGCGCAGCGTGGCCAGCGAGCGGGAGCACTGGCTCTTGACGGTGGACGGACTGCACCGCAGCAGCCCGGCGACGGTTTCCACGCTCAGGTCCTCCCAGTAGCGCAGGACGACCATCGCCCGGGCGCGGGGCGGCAGTTCGGCGAGGGCGGCGAGCAGCGTGACGGTGAGCTCGGGGCCCACCGCCGGGGCGGGCGCGGCGATCGGCGTGTGGGCGAGGAGGTCGCGCAGCCGGCGGCGGCGCTCGGCGATGTAGGTGCGGGTGAGCACGGTGCGGGCGTAGGCGTCCGGGTGGTCGGCGGCGCGCACCCGGTGCCAGTGCTGGAACAGCTTGGCCAGCGTCGTCTGGGTCAGGTCGCGCGCGGCGTCCGCGTCGCCGCAGAGCAGGTACGCGGTGCGGTAGAGCCGGTGCTGACCGGCGCGGGCGAATTCCTCGAAGCCGTCGGCGCCGCGGCTGGCTCCCGTGAACATCTGCGCCCTTTCCTGTTCTTCCCGGTTCTCTGCGGAGGTCTCCCGTGAGGCCCTTCCGTGAGTACTGAGTGCCGCCGGGCGGAAAAGGTTGAAGCCGGGTTCGCCGGGGGCGTCCCCCGCGAGCCGCCGGGGACCGGGCTGCTTGAATGGGGTGCGTGACCCGAGCCTCCCTGGACAAGCAGCCGCACGAAGTCGCCTCGATGTTCGACGGCGTGGCGGCGAACTACGACCTGACCAACGACGTGCTCTCGCTCGGCCAGGCCCGGCTGTGGCGCAAGGAGGTCGCCAAGGCGGTCGACGCCCGGCCCGCGCAGAAGGTGCTCGACCTGGCGGCCGGCACGGCGACGTCCTCGCTGCCGTTCGCCGCGACCGGCGCGTACGTCGTGCCGTGCGACTTCTCCCTCGGCATGCTCCGGGAGGGCAAGAAGCGTCACGCCTGGCTGCCCTTCACCGCCGGCGACGCCACGAAACTCCCCTTCCGCGACGAGACCTTCGACGCGGTGACCATCTCCTTCGGCCTGCGCAACGTCCAGGACACGGACGCGGCGCTGCGTGAGCTGTACCGGGTCACCAAGCCGGGCGGCCGGGTCGTCATCTGCGAGTTCTCCCAGCCCGTCTGGACCCCCTTCCGCACGGTCTACACCGAGTACCTGATGCGCGCCCTGCCCCCCGTGGCCCGCGCGGTCTCCTCCAACCCCGACGCCTACGTCTACCTCGCCGAATCCATCCGCGCCTGGCCCGACCAGCCCGGCCTGGCCAAGAAGCTCCAGGCCGCAGGCTGGTCCGCGGTCGCCTGGCGCAACCTCACGGGGGGCGTGGTGGCCCTGCACCGAGGTGTGCGCGCCTGACGTTTCCGGCGGGCCCCGGACGGGAACCGCCGCACTCGCGAAAACGGTTGCCGGTATTCCGAGTTGACGGGAACCGGTGGGCGGGGAAGATGTGTCCGTTGATACGGCACGCGTCTTCCCCGTTTCCCTGTGTCACCGTCTCGCCCGTCCCCGGCCCGCTGCGGAGCTCTCATGCCCTCGTACTGCCCCTTCTGTGGAACCCAGGCGCCCGACGACGCGCGCTTCTGCATGAAGTGCGGGCGGGAACGCCCCGCCGCGCCCGCCGCGCCTCCTCAGCCCGCCGCACCGCCGCCGCCGGCCGGGGCGCCGGCCGTCGAGCCGCCCGCGGTGCCGGCCTACATGACACGGCCCGCCGCGCCACCGCCCGGGTACCCGCCGGTGCCCGCCGGGCCCTCGCCGGCCGGGATCTTCTTCGGGCGGGTGATGCGCGGGGACTGGGCGGGCTCGCTGAAGGCGGCTGTCTGGCCGACCGGGCTGATCGTCGGGCTCGCCGTGGTCCTCGCCATCCCCGACTACGGGCAGGGGGACGACGTCGTCGTCGGATGGAGCGACCGGCTGCGGATCGCGCTCGCGATGCTGCTCCAGGCGTTCGGCGGCGGCTTCGAGGTCCGGGCCGTCGTGCCGGGCGGCGGCGGATACGGGGGAGCTTCGCCGTACGGGGACTCGTACGGGGACTTCGACCCGGGTGCGCAGAGCCAGACGACGCTCTCGCTGATCCCGCTCACCGTCACCGTCCTGTGGATCGGCGCGCTCATCCTCGGCGCCCGGGGCGTCCGCCGGCAGGGCGGCGGTCTCGACGCGGCGGTCCGGATCAGCGTCGTGGCCACCGCCGCGGTCCTGGTCCTCGGGCTCTACGCCCAGCCCGAGGTCGAGGGCTACTCGCTCCACTCCTCGCCGGTCCTCGCGGCCCTCGGCGCCCTCGCCATCGCGCTCGTCACCACCTGCGCCGTCCTGCAACGCGACGTCGCGGCCGCCTGGCTGGCCCAGCGGCCGGGCGCGCAGAGCTTCGTACGCGCCGCCGGGACCGCCGTCCGCGCGCTCGGCGCCGTCCTCCTGCTCTGCGGTCTGATCGGCTACATCACGTACGCCACCCTGGACGACGTCAACGGCACGGCCCTGCTGATGGCCCTGCCGCTGCTGCCCAACATCGCGCTGATGGTGCTCTCGGTGAGCTGGGGCGGCTCCGTCGAGTACGACGCGCGGGGACAGGCGGACATCATCGGCTCCGGTATGGACCACGGCTCGTTCGGGCTCGGTGAGCTGAGCGACGCGGCCAACGACTGGGCCCTCGTCGGCGCGCTCGCCGCGGGCCTCGTCAGCGCGCTCATCGTCGGGCTGCTCGCCGGACGACGCTCCGCCGACCGGCGCGAACAGGTCACCGCGGGCGGCCTGTTCCTGCTCGGGTTCCTCGCGCTGACCGCGATGAGCGGCCTGTCCGCCGAGTTCTCCGGCAACGTCGCCGACATCGGCGGCTCGGGCACCCTGGAGGTCGCGCCCAGCGTCGCCGACGCGCTGCTGTTCGGGCTGCTGTGGGTCGGCGGCGCGGTGCTCGTCGCGCCGTACCTCGCCCGGATGACGGGCGGCGGAGGCCCGGGCGGCGGCTCCCCGGCGTACCCGGCCCCGCCGAGCCCGTACGGCCCCCCGCACCCCGGCCCGCACATCCCCGGCCCGTACACCCCCGCCCCGGGCAAGACCGCGGCCCCCGGCCCGTACGTTCCGAAGCCCGGCCCGCAGGGCCCGGGTCCGTACCCCCCGCCCGCCCAGGCCACGGCCGCCGAGGCCGCCGCACCCGCGCCCGCGCCGGACACCGAGCCGCCCACCAGCACCCTGCCCGGCCCGTACGTCCCCGCCCAGGCCCCCGCGCAGCCTCCCGCGCCCCGGCGCCGGCGGGCCGTCCTCGTCTGGGGGGCCACGCTCGCCGCCGCCCTGGTCCTCGGCGGCGGGGCGACCGCGGGCACCCTCGCCCTGATGGACCGCCACGACGACGACCCGGGCACCTCCGGGAACGGCAGGGGCAAGGACGGCGACCGGGCGACGCCCGCCCAGGACCGGACCAGCGCGGCCCCCTCCGCCGAGGCGACCGCCACCACCGACCCGGCCGAACTCGTCTTCCCGGACGGCTACAGCGTCGTCGCCGACACCGCCGGCTTCTCGCTCGCCCTGCCGGACGACTGGGAGCGGCAGGGCGAGGAGAACCACCAGGTCACCTACGCCAGGTCGCCGGGCGACACCGGCCTGCTGAAGGTGGGGGTCATCGCGGACGCCCCCTACACCTCGTACGAGAACTTCAAGGCCCTGGAGAAGACCGCCTCCGCCCACCAGCGGAACTACCAGCAGGTCCAGCTGTCGGCCAACACCTTCCAGGGCCGCCCGGGCGCCCGGTGGGAGTACACGTACGAGGACAGGAGCGGTCTGCCGATCCATGCGATCGACCAGAGCTACATCGCCGAGGACGGCACCGAGTACGCCATCTACGTCACCGAGCGGGACGTGGACTGGGCCGGTGCCCGCGAGGTCTTCGACACCGCCCTGTCCACGTGGATGCTCAACGACGTGGACTGACCGTCACAGCTCCAGCCGGAAGCACCGCACCTCCTGGCCCGGCAGCGAGGTCGTGAAGGTCTCGGCCGGTTCCATGCCGAGGCGCCGTGCCACCGCGGCCGACCGCTCGTTGAGCACGTCGACCACCGCCACCACCCGTTCCACCCCCGCCGCGCGCACCCGCTCCAGCGTGAGGCGCGCGGCGGCCGTCGCGTAACCCAGGCCCCAGGCCGGCCGGGTCAGCCGCCAGCCGATCTCGGTCTCGCCGACCGGTCCGTACGCGGTCGGCCCCCACGGCTGCGCGCCGGTGAAACCGACGACGCTTCCCTCCCCGTCGAGCACGGTCCACAGGCAGTACCCGAGTTCGGCGTCGTGTCTGCGCTGCCGTGCGGTCCACTCCTCGTACATCGACAGTTCCTCCGGCCGCCCGCCGAAGAACCGCATCACCTCCGGGTCGTCGAAGGCCCGGTGCCAGGCGACGGCGTCCTCGTCGGTCGGGACACGCAGCTGTACGACGGGGGGAGCGGCAGGCGCGATTGACATGAGGCAGCCCTTCGGAGGGTTGATCGACAGGCCCCCATAGACTGCCTTGGACCTGTGCCGCGCGGCACGCGAATTCGAGTCTTCGGGAGAACCGACCGTGACCGAACCCCTGTCCGAACACAGCGCGGACGTCATCGTCGTCGGGGCGGGCCCCGCCGGCTCCACGACCGCGTACTACCTGGCCAAGGCCGGACTCGACGTCCTCCTGCTGGAGAAGACCGCGTTCCCGCGCGAAAAGGTCTGCGGCGACGGCCTCACCCCGCGTGCCACCAAGCAGCTCGTGGCCATGGGCATCGACATCTCCGAAGAGGCGGGCTGGCTGCGCAACAAGGGCCTGCGCATCATCGGCGGCGGCGTCCGGCTCCAGCTGGACTGGCCGGATCTTGCCTCCTACCCGGACTACGGACTCGTCCGCAAGCGCGACGACTTCGACGAGCAGCTGGCCCGGAACGCGCAGAAGGCCGGTGCCCGGCTGTACGAGCGGTGCAACGTCGGCGCCCCGATCACCGACGAGCGGACCGGCCGGATCACCGGGGTGCACGCGAAGCTCGGCGAGGAGAAGACCCCGGTCACCTTCCACGCCCCGCTCGTGGTCGCCGCCGACGGCAACTCCACCCGGCTCTCCCTCGCGATGGGCCTGCACCGCCGTGAGGACCGCCCGATGGGCGTCGCCGTGCGGACGTACTTCACCTCGCCCCGGCACGACGACGACTACCTGGAGTCCTGGCTGGAGCTGTGGGACCGGCGCGGCCCCCAGGAGAAGCTGCTGCCCGGCTACGGCTGGATCTTCGGCATGGGCGACGGCACGTCCAACGTCGGCCTCGGCATCCTCAACTCCTCGTCCGCGTTCAAGGAGCTGGACTGGCGCGAGGTCCTGAAGGCGTGGTGCGCGTCCATGCCGGAGGACTGGGGCTACACCCCGGACAACATGACGATGCCCATCCGGGGCGCCGCCCTGCCGATGGCCTTCAACCGCCAGCCGCACTACACCAAGGGCCTGCTCCTCGTCGGTGACGCGGGCGGCATGGTCAACCCGTTCAACGGCGAGGGCATCGCGTACGCCATGGAATCCGGCCAGATCGCGGCCGACGTCATCGTCCAGGCGCACGCCCGCGCGACCCCGGCCCAGCGGGAGCTGGCGCTGAACAACTACCCGAAGGTGCTCAAGGAGACCTACGGCGGCTACTACACGATGGGCCGCGCCTTCGTGAAGCTGATCGGCAACCCGAAGGTCATGAAGGTCGCGACCCAGCGCGGCCTGACGCACCCGGTACTGATGAAGTTCACGCTGAAGATGCTCGCCAACCTCACCGACCCGACGGGCGGCGACGCGATGGACCGCATCATCAACGGCCTGGCGAAGGTGGCGCCCAGCTCCTGACCCCCGTACCGCCGTTCGCGAACGGAGGAGCCGTCACTCCCGGGCGGGGTGCCGGCTCCCGGCCGGTTCACCGCCCCGGTGGGGGCGGCGGCACGGCCGCGGGCTCCTTCGTCCGCCACGCGACGAGCACCACCAGGGCCGCCGCCACCGCCCCGCACCACATGACCGTGCGCAGCGAGGTGTGGTCGACGATCGCGCCCCCCGTCAGGGCGCCGGCGGCGAGCGTCACCTGGAAGGACGCGGTGAACAGGACCGTGGCGGCCTCGGGCGCGTGCGGGGCCGCGCGGGCGAACCACGTCTGGGAGCAGACCGGCACCGCGCCGTAGCCGAGACCCCAGACGACGAGCAGGGCGAGCGCGCCCGCGTCGGTGCGGCCCAGGACCGGCAGCAGGGCGGTCGCGGCGGCGATCGTCGCGGCGGCCGCCCCGAAGGCGAGGCGGGGTGCGCGGGTGACCAGCGTGCCCCCGATGAAGTTGCCGGCCACGCCGGCGGAGCCGTAGATCAGCAGGTACACGGTGATCTGCGCCGGACCGGCCCCGGTGATCCGCTGGAGCAGCGGCGTGACGTAGGTGTACGTGGCGAAATGCGCCATGACGATGAGGAACGTCAACAGCAGGGCGTACCGGGTACCGGTGCCGCGCAGCAGGGCGACGAGCACCGAGGGGCGGGTGCCCCCGTCCGGTGGCAGGGCGGGGAGCGTCAGCAGCAGCAGGGCCAGCGCGCCGGTGCTCAGCAGCCCCATCACCGCGAACGCCGTGCGCCAGCCCGTCAGATCACCGATGAGCGTGCCGGCGGGGACGCCGAGGACGGAACCGAGGGGGACGGCCGCGAAGATGACCGCCGTCGCGCGCCCGGCCGACGCGGGGCGGACCAGCCGGCCGGCCAGCCCGGCACCGATCGACCAGAAGCCGCCGATGGTGATGCCGACGAGTACCCGGGCGACGAGCACCAGCCAGTAGGCCGTGGCCGCGGCGGTGAGGAAGTCGGCCACCGCGAGCAGCAGGACCAGGGCGCAGAGCATCAGCCTGCGGTCGACGCGGGCCGTCGCGAGGGTCACCGTCGGGGCGGCTACGGCGGCGAGAAGGCCGGGCATGGTCATCATCAGGCCCGCCGTACCGTCCGCGACGCCGAACTCGGCCCCGATCGGGGTCAGCAGACCGATCGGCAGGATCTCGGAGGTGACGATGGCGAAGAGGGCCAGGGTCAACGCGCCCACCGCGGACCGGCCGCGTAACCGCGTGCCGGCGGGAGGGGCGGAGAGGGTCGGGGCCGTGGGGGCCGTACGGTGCATGGAGGGGCCGTCCTGTGCTCGGTGGAACGGGGGCTGTGCACCCCAGTTCACAAGCACGCGCGGACGATGTCCGGCAGGTTCGCGACGTCAACGGTGACGCCGAAGGGCCGTCGCTCCCGAGCGGGGGAACGACGGCCCTTCGCAGCGCGCCGAGGCGCTTGTGAATCCGTGCACTCAGAGGACGCGGACCGCGCCCGTCGGCATGTCGTAGTCCAGCGGGCGCTGCACCACACCGGTGGAGGAGTTCTGCGCGCCGACGAACTGGCCGCCGCCCACGTAGATCCCGACGTGGTACGCGCTGCCCGCGCCGCCCCAGTACAGGATGTCGCCCGGCTGGAGGTTGCTCAGCGAGACCTGGGTGCCGGCGGTCGACTGGCTCTGCGAGACGCGCGGCAGGTCGACGCCCACCGTGCGGAACGCGGCCTGGACCAGGCCGGAGCAGTCCCATGAGTTCGGGCCGGTGCCGCCGGACACGTACGCGTCGCCGACCTGCGCCTGGGCGAACGCGACGACGGAGGCCGCGGAGCCGGTGGCGTTGGTGGAGTACGAGGTCGTGGCGGCGTTGGTGGACCCGGACGACGAGGAGCCGGTGCTCTTCTGGAGCGTGGTGCGCGCGGCGTCGCGGGAGGCGCGCTCGGCGGCCTCCGCCTTGGCCTTGGCGGCCGCCGCGGCCTTCTTCTTGGCCTCGGCCTTGCGGACGGCCTCGGCCTTGGCCTTCTTGGCGTCCTTGGCGGCGCTGCTGGCCGCCGCGTCCTCCTGGGCCTGCGTCTCCAGGTCCAGGGCGACCTGCTGCGTGGCCTCGGCGGACGCGGCGACGGTGGTGGAGAGTCCCGCCGTGATGGTGGGCATCTCGATCGTCTGGGTCACCGGTTCGGCCTGGGCCGGGCCCGCGGCACCCGCGACCGCGATGGTGCTGAGGACGCCACCGGCAACTCCGGCACGCAGCGCCGTCGTCGAGGCGTTCCGGCGGGGCTTCCGGTGGCTGGGTATGAGAGCGGTGTGGGACATGAGTACTAGCGCTATCAGGGCGTGCGGGGTCCCATCAAGAAACGTGTGTTGCGACACAGTTACGTCCGGAATCTGTGAATCCGCTTTCTGAGGGCCCTTATTGACGCCGTAACGGGCAAATCGGGCACTCGTGATCATGGCTGTGATCATGGGCTTTCTGCAATACGCCCGAATTGCCCGCCACTTACCACCCGTCCACACAGTTGGCCAAGCCCGCTTGTATGGCCACTGATGTGAAGTGATGCAGCTCACAGTGTGGCCTCAGTGTGGTGGGCATACGAGCGCTCGGCACGGGAGGCGTGCGGCCGGCCGGTGCGGGGTTCGGGGCCCGGCCCGCCGAACTCGCGGCGTGAGGCGGCTCATTCACCCCGTAAGCCCCTTTTGTCGTTCTGCGTCCACTTGGTTCCGCGTGAGGCCTCGTGCGAGTGACCCCTTCCGGTCGTCGCTGGCGCAGAGTGGGGCAGATCCCTTTATCACCCCATCGTGTCCATCGCCAATTTTGCGTGCAGCGCTGCGGCTTGATAGTGCGACACCCCTTTGACCAGCGATAACGGCAGTAGATGTCACGTCTCGTGATCACTCGGCCGCTTCGTGTACGAAGATCACCGCTCATCCGACTTCATGATCGTTCGTCAGGTGGTGGAGATCACAAAGACGTTGGCGTACCCCGTGTCGCAGATCACAGGACGGCGGGCATAGGATGCGGGGCAGTCGGGCTTGTGAACTGCCTCACATGTGCACGATCTTGGTGAGGCGGGGAGCCGGTTCGCCCGATGCGGTCCAACGGTCAAGGACGACTGGAAGGAGCGAGGAGCGTGAATGCCTACGCGCCCATCCTCGTGCTCGGCGCCCTCGGGGCAGGGTTTGCGATCTTCTCCGTGGTCATGGCCACGCTTATCGGCCCCAAGCGGTACAACCGGGCAAAGCTCGAAGCGTACGAGTGCGGTATCGAACCGACACCCACGCCGGCCGGAGGCGGCCGCTTTCCCATCAAGTACTACCTGACGGCGATGCTCTTCATCGTCTTCGACATCGAGATCGTCTTCCTCTATCCCTGGGCGGTCAGCTTCGACGCCCTGGGGATCTTCGGGCTCGTGGAGATGCTGCTCTTCGTGCTCACCGTCTTCGTCGCCTACGCGTATGTGTGGCGGCGCGGCGGTCTGGAATGGGACTGAGGGGCTGAGGGGCACACCATGGGACTCGAAGAGAAGCTGCCGAGCGGCTTCGTTCTGACCACCGTCGAGCAGGCGGCCGGCTGGGTGCGGAAGTCCTCCGTCTTCCCGGCGACCTTCGGCCTCGCCTGTTGCGCCATCGAGATGATGACGACCGGGGCAGGCCGTTACGACCTGGCCCGTTTCGGCATGGAGGTCTTCCGCGGCTCGCCACGGCAGGCGGACCTGATGATCGTGGCCGGGCGGGTGAGCCAGAAGATGGCGCCCGTCCTGCGGCAGGTCTACGACCAGATGCCGAACCCCAAGTGGGTCATCTCCATGGGCGTTTGCGCATCATCGGGCGGAATGTTCAACAATTACGCCATTGTTCAGGGTGTTGATCACATTGTTCCGGTTGACATCTATTTGCCGGGCTGCCCACCGCGGCCCGAGATGCTGATGGACGCGATCCTCAAGCTGCACCAGAAGATCCAGGGCTCCAAGCTCGGGGTCAACGCCGAGGAAGCCGCCCGCGAGGCGGAGGAAGCGGCGCTCAACGCCCTGCCCCTCATCGAGATGAAGGGGCTCCTGCGATGAGCGACGAGCTGAGCGGCTCCGCCGTCCCCGCCCCGCGCGACGAGCACGGCGAGGTCATCGGCGTCCGCAAGGGCATGTTCGGCGCCGACAACGGCGGGGACACCTCCGGCTACGGCGGCCTCATCCGTACCGTCGCCCTCCCCGGCGCCTCCTCCCGCCCCTACGGCGGCTGGTTCGACGAAGTCGCCGACGAGCTCGAAGGCGCCCTGGAGGAGCAGGACCTGCTCCCGGAGAACGCCATCGAGAAGACGGTGGTCGACCGGGGCGAGCTGACCTTCCACATCGCCCGCGAGCACCTGGTCACCGTCGCCAGGACCCTGCGCGACGACCCGGCGCTCCGCTTCGAGCTGTGCACCGGCGTGAGCGGCGTCCACTTCCCCGGCGACAAGGGCCGCGAGCTGCACGCGGTCTACCACCTGCGCTCGCTCACCCACGGCCGGCTGATCCGCCTTGAGGTCTCCACGCCGGACGACGACCGCCACCTGCCCTCGCTGGTCCCGGTCTACCCGACCAACGACTGGCACGAGCGCGAGGCGTACGACTTCTTCGGGCTCGTCTTCGACGGGCACCCCGCCCTGACCCGGATCATGATGCCGGACGACTGGCAGGGCTTCCCGCAGCGCAAGGACTACCCGCTCGGCGGCATCCCCGTCGAGTACAAGGGCGCCCAGATCCCGGCTCCGGACCAGCGGAGGTCGTACTCCTGATGACCACTCCCCATGCAACGCCCCGCGCCACCACCGAGGGGACTGTATATACGGTCACCGGCGGCGACTGGGACGAGATCGTCGAGAACGCCGCCGCGTCCGACGACGAGCGCATCATCGTCAACATGGGCCCGCAGCACCCGTCCACGCACGGCGTGCTCCGGCTCATCCTGGAGATCGACGGCGAGACCGTCACCGAGGCCCGCTGCGGCATCGGCTACCTCCACACCGGCATCGAGAAGAACCTCGAATTCCGCAGCTGGACGCAGGGCACCACCTTCGTCACGCGCATGGACTACCTGACGCCGTTCTTCAACGAGACGGCGTACTGCCTCGGCGTCGAGAAGCTCCTCGGCATCGAGGACCAGATCCCCGACCGGGCCACCGTCCTGCGCGTGCTCCTGATGGAGCTCAACCGGCTCTCCTCGCACCTGGTGTGCATCGCCACCGGCGGCATGGAGCTCGGCGCCACCACGATCATGATCTACGGCTTCCGCGACCGGGAGCTGGTGCTCGACCTCTTCGAGCTGATCACCGGGCTCCGCATGAACCACGCGTTCATCCGCCCCGGCGGCCTCGCCCAGGACCTTCCCCCGGGCGCGGTCGACCAGCTGCGCGCGTTCGTGAAGACCATGAAGAAGAACCTGCCGGAGTACGACGCGCTCGCCACCGGCAACCCCATCTTCAAGGCCCGCATGCAGGACGTCGGCTACCTCGACCTCACCGGCTGCATGGCCCTCGGCGCCACCGGCCCGATCCTGCGCTCGGCCGGCCTCCCGCACGACCTGCGCAAGACCGACCCGTACTGCGGCTACGAGACCTACGACTTCGAGGTCCCCACCGCCGACAGCTGCGACGCCTACGGTCGCTTCCTCATCCGCCTGGAGGAGATGCGCCAGTCGCTGCGGATCATCGAGCAGTGCATCGACCGGCTCGAACCCGGACCGGTCATGGTCGCCGACAAGAAGATCGCCTGGCCCGCGCAGCTCGCGCTCGGCCCGGACGGCCTGGGCAACTCGCTGGACCACATCAAGAAGATCATGGGCACCTCCATGGAGGCCCTGATCCACCACTTCAAGCTGGTGACCGAGGGCTTCCGGGTCCCCGTCGGGCAGGCGTACACCGCCGTCGAGTCCCCCAAGGGCGAACTCGGCGTGCACGTCGTGTCGGACGGCGGAACCCGCCCCTACCGGGTCCACTTCCGCGACCCGTCCTTCACCAACCTCCAGGCCATGGCGGCGATGTGCGAGGGCGGCCAGGTCGCCGACGTCATCGTCGCCGTCGCATCCATCGACCCCGTGATGGGAGGCGTCGACCGGTGACCGAAGCACGTCAGGAAGTCAGTCTGGGGATGCCGCAGCTCCCCGCCCCCGCCTACCCGGCCGAGGTGCGCGCCAGGCTCGAAGCGGATGCGAAGGAGGTGATCGCCCGCTACCCCGACAGCCGCTCCGCGCTGCTGCCGCTGCTGCACCTCGTGCAGTCCGAGGAGGGGTACGTCTCGCGTACGGGCATGGCCTTCTGCGCCGACACGCTCGGCCTCACCACCGCCGAGGTCACCGCGGTCGCCACCTTCTACACGATGTACCGGCGCAAGGCCGGCGGCGACTACCAGGTCGGCGTCTGCACCAACACGCTCTGCGCGGTGATGGGCGGCGACGCGATCTTCGACCGGCTGAAGGAGCACCTCGGGGTCGGAAACGACCAGCCGGATATGACCACAGCGGACGGCAAGGTGACGCTCGAACACATCGAGTGCAACGCCGCCTGCGACTTCGCGCCCGTCGTGATGGTCAACTGGGAGTTCTTCGACAACCAGACCCCGGAGAGCGCCACCCGGCTGGTGGACGACCTCCTCGCCGGCCGCACCGTCGAGCCCACCCGCGGCGCGCCCCTGTGCACGTACAAGGAGACCGCGCGCATCCTGGCCGGCTTCCCCGACGAGCGCCCCGGCGCCGTCGCGGCCAGCGGCGGCGCGGGCCACGCCTCGCTCATCGGCCTCAAGCTGGCCAAGGGCGAGGCCGCACCGCAGGCCCGCGTGGTCGGCCCGCGCGGCGAGGCGCCCACCGACCAGCCGCAGAAGGGCGCCGAGCACCTCAGCTCCCACGACGCGCCGCAGCAGACCTCGGCATCCGACCCGGACCACCCGGCCGGACCCGCAGCCGAGGAGGGGGAGTGATGACGTTGGCCACCGAGATCGACCAGAACGGGACCAGCCCCGAGAAGCTGCTCGCACCCGTCCTGTCCGCCTTCTGGGACCAGCCGGAATCCTGGACCCTGGACACCTACCGCCGCCACGAGGGCTACGAGGGCCTGCGCAAGGCCCTCACCATGTCCCCGGACGACCTCATCGCGTACGTCAAGGACTCCGGTCTGCGCGGACGCGGCGGCGCCGGCTTCCCCACCGGCATGAAGTGGCAGTTCATCCCGCAGGGGGACGGCAAGCCTCACTATCTTGTCGTCAACGCCGACGAGTCGGAGCCGGGGACCTGCAAGGACATCCCGCTCCTCTTCGCCAACCCGCACAGCCTCATCGAGGGCATCGTGATCGCCTGCTACGCGATCCGGTCGTCGCACGCGTTCATCTATCTGCGCGGTGAGGTCGTCCCCGTGCTGCGGCGGTTGCACGAGGCCGTTCGAGAGGCGTACGAGGCGGGATATCTGGGGACGAACATCCTGGGTTCGGGGCTCGATCTGGAACTCACGGTGCACGCGGGCGCCGGCGCGTACATCTGTGGTGAGGAAACCGCGCTGCTCGACTCTCTCGAAGGACGGCGTGGCCAGCCCCGGCTGCGGCCCCCCTTCCCTGCGGTCGCCGGTCTGTACGCCTGCCCCACTGTGGTGAACAACGTCGAGTCCATCGCCTCGGTTCCCGCGATCCTGAACAAGGGCAAGGACTGGTTCAAGTCGATGGGCAGCGAGAAGTCCCCGGGCTTCACGCTCTACTCGCTCAGCGGCCACGTCGCCGGCCCCGGCCAGTACGAGGCGCCGCTCGGCATCACGCTGCGCCAGCTCCTCGACATGAGCGGCGGCATGCGCCCCGGCCACCGCCTCAAGTTCTGGACCCCCGGCGGCTCCTCCACCCCGATGTTCACCGACGAACACCTCGACGTGCCCCTCGACTACGAGGGCGTCGGCGCGGCCGGGTCCATGCTCGGCACCAAGGCGCTCCAGTGCTTCGACGAGACGACGTGCGTGGTGCGGGCCGTCACCCGCTGGACCGAGTTCTACGCGCACGAGTCCTGCGGCAAGTGCACCCCCTGCCGGGAGGGCACCTACTGGCTCGTCCAGCTGCTCCGCGACATCGAGGCGGGCAAGGGCCGGATGTCCGACATCGACAAGCTCAACGACATCGCCGACAACATCAACGGCAAGTCGTTCTGCGCCCTCGGCGACGGCGCCGCCTCGCCGATCTTCTCCTCGCTGAAGTACTTCCGCGAGGAGTACGAGCAGCACATCACCGGCAAGGGCTGCCCCTTCGATCCCGCCAAATCGACCCTCTGGGCCGACGACAAGAACGCTCACCAGGGGGTGAACGCATGACAGTCACCACGAGTGCGCCCTCCGGGGGCGGCGAAGCGGCGATCCCGCCCGAGGACCTGGTCACGCTGACCATCGACGGCATCGAGATCAGCGTGCCCAAGGGCACCCTGGTCATCCGCGCCGCCGAACTCCTCGGCATCGAGATCCCCCGCTTCTGCGACCACCCCCTCCTCGACCCGGCCGGCGCCTGCCGGCAGTGCATCGTCGAGGTCGAGGGCCAGCGCAAGCCGATGGCGTCCTGCACCATCACCTGCACCGACGGCATGGTCGTCAAATCACAGATCACCTCGCCGGTCGCCGACAAGGCGCAGCGCGGTGTGATGGAGCTGCTGCTCATCAACCACCCGCTGGACTGCCCGGTCTGCGACAAGGGCGGCGAGTGCCCGCTCCAGAACCAGGCGATGTCGCACGGCGACCCGGACTCCCGCTTCGACGGCAGGAAGCGGACG
The DNA here is from genome assembly GCF_040632905.1 of Streptomyces sp. NPDC016469. NCBI lineage: Bacteria > Bacillati > Actinomycetota > Actinomycetes > Kitasatosporales > Streptomycetaceae > Streptomyces > Streptomyces sp. NPDC016469. Next base: position 41,990 of record NZ_JBEYCQ010000007.1, on the reverse strand, counting down.
TACGAGAAGCCCGTACCGATCTCCACCCAGGTGCTGCTGGACCGTGAGCGGTGCGTGCTCTGCGCGCGCTGCACCCGGTTCTCCAACCAGGTCGCCGGCGACCCGATGATCGAGCTGATCGAGCGCGGCGCGCTCCAGCAGGTCGGCACCGGCGAGGGCGACCCGTTCCAGTCGTACTTCTCCGGGAACACCATCCAGATCTGCCCGGTCGGGGCGCTCACCTCGGCGGCCTACCGGTTCCGCTCCCGCCCCTTCGACCTGGTGTCGACGCCCTCGGTGTGCGAGCACTGCGCCGGCGGCTGCGCCACCCGCACCGACCACCGGCGCGGGAAGGTCATGCGCCGCCTCGCGGCCAACGACCCCGAGGTCAACGAGGAATGGCTCTGCGACAAGGGCCGCTTCGCCTTCCGCTACGCCCAGCAGCGCGACCGCCTCACCACCCCGCTCGTCCGGGGCGAGTCGGGCGGGCTGGAACCGGCGAGCTGGCCCGAGGCCCTGGCCGCCGCGGCCGAGGGCCTGTCCGCCGCACGCGGCCGGACCGGCGTCCTCACCGGCGGCCGGCTGACCGTCGAGGACGCGTACGCGTACAGCAAGTTCGCGCGGATCGCCCTGGACACCAACGACATCGACTTCCGGGCCCGGGTGCACAGCGACGAGGAGGCCGACTTCCTGGCCTCGCGCGTCGCCGGGCGCGGCAAGGACCTGGACGGGTCCGGTGTCACGTACACCTCCCTGGAGAAGGCCCCGGCCGTGCTGCTGGTCGGGTTCGAGTCGGAGGAAGAGGCCCCCGGCGTCTTCCTGCGGCTGCGCAAGGCCCACCGCAAGCACGGGCAGCGCACCTTCTCCGTCGCCTCGCACGCCACGCGGGGCCTGGTGAAGGCGGGCGGCGCGCTGCTTCCCGCCGCCCCCGGTACCGAAACCGAGTGGCTGGACGCCATCGCGGGCGGTGTCGGCCTGGAGGGCGAGGGCGCTGTCGCGGCCGAGGCGCTGCGCGGTGAGGGCGCGCTGATCGTGGTCGGCGAGCGGCTGGCCGGGGTGCCCGGCGGGCTGACCGCCGCGGTCCGGGCCGCGACCGCGACCGGGGCCCGGCTGGTGTGGATCCCGCGCCGGGCGGGCGAACGCGGCGCGGTGGAGGCGGGCGCGCTCCCGTCGCTGCTGCCCGGCGGCCGCCCGGCCACCGACCCGCGCGCCCGGGGCGAGGTCGCCGCCGCGTGGGGCGTCGCCGAACTCCCGTCCCGCTTCGGCCGCGACACCGGCCAGATCATCGAGGCCGCTGCCACCGGTGAGCTGGGCGCGCTGGTCGTCGCCGGGGTCGGCACCGAGGACCTGCCGGACCCGGCGCGGGCCCTGGAGGCCCTGGACCGGGTCGGCTTCCTGGTCTCCTTCGAGCTCCGGCCGAGCGAGGTCACCGACCGCGCCGACGTGGTGTTCCCGGTGGCCGCGGTCGCCGAGAAGTCCGGGACCTTCCTCAACTGGGAGGGCCGGGCGCGGATGTTCGAGGCCGCGCTGAAGCCCGACCAGATGACGCGGAACCTCGCCCCGGGCGACGCCCGCGTCCTGCACATGCTGGCCGATGCCATGGACGTCCACTTCGCGCTGCCGGACCTCCGGGCCGCCCGCCGCGAGCTGGACCGCCTCGGCGGTTGGCAGGGCGGGTACGCGGACGAACCGCGCGTCTCCGCGCAGCCGCTGCCCCGGCCCGGCGACGGCGAGGCGATCCTGGCCGGCCACCGGATGCTGCTCGACCTGGGCCGCCTCCAGGAGGGCGACACCGCGCTGGCCGGGACCCGGCACGAGGCGGTGGCCCGGCTGTCGGCCGCCACGGCCGCGGAGAGCGGGGTCAAGGACGGCGACCTGCTGGCGGTGTCCGGCCCGGCGGGCAGCGTCGAACTCCCGCTCCGGGTCACCGACATGCCGGACCGCGTGGTCTGGGTGCCGCTGAACTCCACCGGGCGGGGCGTGCCGGCCATGACCGGGACCCGCCCCGGCGGCCTGGTCCGGATCGGCCCCGCCGCTCCCGGTACTCCCGACGTCACACCGGAGGTGCGGGCGTGACCGCCTTCGCTCAACTGGCCGCGGCCCCGCACGGTGCGGTGCTCGCCGCCGAGGACCTGTCGATGTTCGGCACCGACCCCTGGTGGCTCGTCGTCATCAAGGCCGTCTTCTGCTTCGCGTTCCTGATGGTGACCGTGCTCTTCTCCATCGTGTGGGAGCGCAAGGTCGTCGCTTGGATGCAGCTGCGCATCGGCCCCAACCGGCACGGCCCCTGGGGCATGCTCCAGTCGCTCGCCGACGGCATCAAGCTGATGCTGAAGGAGGACGTCGTCGTCAAGCGCGCGGACAAGGTCGTCTACGTCCTCGCGCCGATCGTCGCCGCCATCCCCGCCTTCATGGCGATCGCGGTGATCCCCTTCGGCCCGTCCGGCAACGAGGTCTCGATCTTCGGGCACCGTACGGCGATGCAGCTCACCGACCTGCCGATCGCGATGCTGTACATCCTCGCGGTCGCCTCGGTCGGCATCTACGGCATCGTGCTGGCCGGCTGGTCGTCCGGGTCCACGTACCCGCTGCTCGGCGGGCTCCGTTCCTGCGCGCAGATGATCTCGTACGAGATCGCGATGGGCGCCGCGTTCGCCTCGGTGTTCCTCTACTCCGGGTCGATGTCGACGTCGAAGATCGTGGAGGCGCAGGAGGACCGCTGGTTCATCATCCTGCTGCCGGTCTCCTTCATCATCTACATCGTCACGATGGTCGGTGAGACCAACCGCGCCCCGTTCGACATGCCGGAGTCCGAGGGCGACCTCGTCGGCGGCTTCAACACCGAGTACTCGTCGATCAAGTTCGCGATGTTCATGCTCGCCGAGTACGTCAACATGGTCACCGTCTCCGCGGTCTCCACGACCCTGTTCCTGGGCGGCTGGCGGGCCCCGTGGCCGATCAGCACCTTCTGGGAGGGCGCGAACCACGGCTGGTGGCCGATGCTCTGGTTCGTCGTCAAGGTCCAGCTGCTGCTGTTCTTCTTCATCTGGCTGCGCGGCACGCTGCCCCGTGTCCGCTACGACCAGCTGATGAAGCTCGGCTGGAAGGTCCTGATCCCGGTCTCCGTCGTCTGGCTGATGCTGGTCGCGACCGTACGGGCGCTGCGCAACGAGGGCTACGACTTCTCCAGGATCCTGCTCTACGTGGCGGGTGCCGTGATCGCGGTGCTGCTGATCTCCTTCGTCGCCGACATCTTCCGCGACAAGAAGGAGAAGGCCGCGGCCGAGCAGGCCGGGCCCGAGCCGGCGTTCGACCCGATGGCGGGCGGATTCCCGGTGCCGCCACTGCCCGGACAGACCCTGCCGCCCGTGCCGAGGCGCCGGCCGCGCCGTGAGCGGGAGCTCGTTGTCAGTGGCGGGGTGGATACTCAGAGTGACGGAAATCCGAGTGACGGAAAGGAGGCCGACGGTGTCTGAACTGCCTGATTCGCCGGGGTCCAAGAGGCCGGCGAAATCCACCGGCCCGACGGGGTCGACGGCGTCGCAGTCCTCCCAGTCCTCGGAGGACAAGTTCCACAACCCGGTGGCCGGCTTCGGCGTGACCTTCAAGGCCATGTTCAAGAAGCGGCTCACCGAGCAGTATCCGGAGACGCCGAAGGTGACGGCGCCCCGCTTCCACGGCCGCCACCAGCTCAACCGCCATCCGGACGGGCTGGAGAAGTGCGTCGGCTGCGAGCTGTGCGCCTGGGCCTGTCCCGCCGACGCGATCTACGTGGAGGGCGCGGACAACACCGACGAGGAGCGCTACTCCCCGGGTGAGCGCTACGGCCGCGTCTACCAGATCAACTACGCGCGCTGCATCCTCTGCGGACTGTGCATCGAGGCGTGCCCGACCCGGGCGCTCACGATGACCAATGAGTTCGAGCTCGCCAACACCACCCGCGAAAGCCTCATCTACACCAAGGACGAGCTGCTCGCGGGCCTGGAGGAAGGCATGGTCGACAGCCCGCACGCGATCTTCCCCGGCATGGACGAACAGGACTACTACCGGGGCCTGGTCACCGAGGCCGCCCCCGGTACGGAGCGCCAGCTCGCCGTGTCCAAGGGCGAGAAGCCGTCCGACGAGGCTCAGAGCAACGGCGCCGCGCAGGGGGTGGACGCATGACCGGCCTGGCCGCAGCGGCCTCGCAGACCTCGACCGGCGAGGCGTTCCAGTTCTGGGTGCTCGGCACGGTCGCCGTGATCGGCGCCCTGTGCACGGTGCTCATGAAGAAGGCCGTGCACAGCGCGCTGTGCCTCGCCGGGACGATGATCATCCTCGCGGTGTTCTACCTCGCCAACGGCGCCTACTTCCTCGGCATCGTGCAGATCGTCGTCTACACCGGCGCGATCATGATGCTGTTCCTCTTCGTGGTCATGCTCGTCGGTGTCACGGCGGCGGACTCGCTGAAGGAGACCATCAAGGGCCAGCGCCTGCTGGCCGCCGGATGCGGCATCGGCTTCGGCGTCCTGCTGATCGCCGGTATCGGCAACGCCTCGCTGAAGACCTTCAACGGCCTGGGCACCGCCAACACCGCGCACGGCGGAAACGTGGAGGGGCTCGCCAGCCTCATCTTCACCAAGTACGTCTTCGCCTTCGAGATCACCGGCGCGCTGCTGATCACCGCGACGGTCGGCGCGATGGTGCTCACGCACCGCGAGCGCACCGAACGGGCCAAGACCCAGCGGGAGATGTCCGAGGAGCGCGTGCGGAGCAACCACGTGCCGCCGCTGCCCGCCCCCGGCGTCTACGCCCGGCACAACGCGGTGGACATCGCGGGCCTGCTCCCCGACGGCACCCCGTCCGAGCTGACCGTCATGAACACGCTGCGCAAGCGCGGCCAGGTGCGCGACGTGTCCCAGGAATCACTGGCCGGCCTCAAGGCACTGGAGCAGCGCTCCGGTGAGCGGCTGGGCCGGGACACCGAAGAAGAGGAGGTCGCCAAGTGAATCCGGTCAACTACCTCTACCTCGCCGCTCTGCTGTTCACCATCGGCGCGGCCGGTGTGCTGATCCGGCGGAACGCGATCGTGGTGTTCATGTGCGTCGAGCTGATGCTCAACGCCTGCAACCTGGCGTTCGTGACCTTCTCCCGGATGCACGGCAATCTCGACGGTCAGATCATCGCCTTCTTCACGATGGTGGTCGCCGCCGCGGAGGTCGTGGTCGGGCTCGCGATCATCGTGTCGCTGTTCCGTTCCCGCCACTCGGCCTCGGTCGATGACGCCAGCCTGATGAAGCTGTAAGGGGCGTTTGCACTGTGGAGAACCTGATTGCGCTGCTCGTCGCGGCGCCCCTGCTCGGAGCGGCGGTGCTGCTCTGCGGCGGCCGGCGCCTCGACCGCGCCGGACACTGGCTCGGCACCCTGCTCGCCGCCGCCTCGTTCGTCGTGGCCGTGGTGCTCTTCACCGACATGCTGGGGAAGGGCGCGGACGACCGGGCGCTGCACCAGAAGCTGTTCAGCTGGATCCCGGTCGAGGGCTTCCAGGCCGATGTGGCCTTCCAGCTCGACCAGCTGTCGATGACCTTCGTCCTGCTGATCACCGGTGTGGGCACGCTGATCCACATCTACTCGATCGGCTACATGGAGCACGACGAGCGCCGGCGCCGCTTCTTCGGCTATCTGAACCTGTTCCTGGCGGCGATGCTGATCCTGGTCATCGCCGACAACTACCTGCTGCTGTACGTCGGGTGGGAGGGCGTCGGTCTGGCGTCGTACCTGCTCATCGGCTTCTGGCAGCACAAGCCCAGCGCGGCGACCGCCGCGAAGAAGGCGTTCCTGGTCAACCGCGTCGGCGACATGGGCCTGTCGATCGCGATCATGCTGATGTTCACCACCTTCGGCACGTTCGCGTACGGCCCGGTGCTGGAGGCGACCGGTGAGACGAGCGAGGGCAAGCTGACGGCGATCGGCCTGATGCTGCTGCTCGCCGCCTGCGGCAAGTCCGCCCAGGTGCCGCTGCAGTCCTGGCTCGGCGACGCGATGGAGGGTCCGACCCCGGTCTCCGCCCTCATCCACGCCGCGACCATGGTCACCGCCGGCGTCTACCTGATCGTCCGCTCCGGCGCGATCTTCAACGCCGCCCCGGACGCCCAGATGGTCGTCGTGGTCGTCGGCGCGGTCACGCTGCTGTTCGGTGCGATCGTCGGTTGCGCGAAGGACGACATCAAGAAGGCCCTCGCCGGCTCCACGATGTCGCAGATCGGCTACATGATCCTGGCCGCCGGGCTCGGCCCCATCGGCTACGTCTTCGCGATCATGCACCTGGTGACGCACGGCTTCTTCAAGGCCGGGCTCTTCCTCGGCGCCGGTTCGGTCATGCACGGCATGAACGACGAGGTGGACATGCGGAAGTTCGGCGGCCTGCGGAAGTACATGCCGGTCACCTTCGTCACCTTCGGCCTCGGCTACCTCGCGATCATCGGCTTCCCCGGCCTCTCCGGCTTCTTCTCCAAGGACAAGATCATCGAGGCGGCGTTCGCCAAGGGCGGCACCGAGGGCTGGATCCTCGGCTCCGTGGCCCTGCTGGGCGCCGCGATCACCGCGTTCTACATGACGCGCGTGATGCTGATGACCTTCTTCGGCGAGGAGCGCTGGCGCCGCACGGCGACGCCGTCCCCGGACGCGCCGGACGTCGAGCCCGCCGCCGAGACGCGCGGCGAGCACGCGGAGCCCCACCCGCACGAGTCCCCGAAGTCCATGACGATCCCGATGATCGTGCTGGCCTTCGGATCGGTCTTCGCCGGTGGCTTCTTCTCGATCGGCGACCGCTTCCTGCACTGGCTGGAGCCCGTCACCGGGCACGATCACGGCGACGCCCCGATCGGCGCGTCGACCGTCACCGCGGCCACCATGGTCGCCCTGGTCGTCGGGGTCGCCATCGCCTGGGCGATGTACGGCCGCAAGCCGGTGCCGGTGGCCGCGCCGCGCGGCTCGCTGCTCACCCGGGCCGCACGCCGCGATCTCCTCCAGGACGACTTCAACCACGTGGTCCTGGTCCGGGGCGGCGAGCACCTGACCCGCTCCCTGGTCTACGTCGACCACACCCTGGTCGACGGCGTCGTCAACGGCACGGCCGCGTCCATGGGCGGGCTCTCCGGCCGGCTGCGCAAGCTGCAGAACGGCTACGCCCGCTCCTACGCGGTCTCGATGTTCGGCGGTACGGCGGTTCTCATCGCCGCGACCCTGCTGATGAGGGCGGTCTGATCACATGTCCTTTCCCCTCCTGACAGCGACGGCGGCGCTCCCGGCGATCGGCGCGGTGGCCACCGCCGCCGTCCCGGCCGCCCGGCGCACCGCCGCCAAATGGCTGGCGCTGGTCTTCTCGCTGGCCACGCTCGTCCTGGCGGGCATCGCGCTCGCCCGCTTCGAGCCCGGCGGCGACCGCTTCCAGCTCACCGAATCGCACGCCTGGATCAAGGACTTCGGCGTCCGCTACGAGCTGGGCGTCGACGGCATCGGCGTCGCGCTCATGGCGCTCACCGCCCTGCTGATCCCGTTCGTCATCCTGGCCGGCTGGCACGACGCCGACCCCCTGGAGACGAACTCCTCGCGCTGGCGCCCCACCCAGGGCTTCTTCGCCCTGATCCTGATGGTCGAAGCGATGGTGATCCTCTCCTTCGAGGCCACCGACGTCTTCCTCTTCTACATCCTGTTCGAAGCCATGCTCATCCCGATGTACTTCCTCATCGGCGGCTTCGGGGACCGGGCGCACACCGGCAGCGACGAGAACGCGGCGGCGCAGCGTTCGTACGCCGCCGTGAAGTTCCTCCTCTACAACCTGGTCGGCGGCCTCATCATGCTGGCCGCGGTGATCGGCCTGTACGTGGTCGCGGGCTCGTTCTCGCTCTCCGAGATCGCCGAGGCCCGGGCCAACGGCACGTTCTCCATGGCGACCGGCACCGAGCGGTGGCTGTTCCTCGGGTTCTTCTTCGCCTTCGCGGTGAAGGCCCCGCTGTGGCCGCTGCACACCTGGCTGCCCAACGCCATGGGCGAGGCGACCGCACCGGTCGCCGTGCTGATCACCGCCGTGGTCGACAAGGTCGGCACGTTCGCGATGCTCCGCTTCTGCCTCCAGCTCTTCCCGGAGGCCAGCAAGTGGGCGACGCCGGTGATCCTGGTCCTGGCGCTGATCAGCATCGTGTACGGGGCGCTGCTCGCGGTCGGCCAGCGCGACATCAAGCGGCTGATCGCCTACGCGTCCATCTCGCACTTCGGCTTCATCATCCTGGGCATCTTCGCGATGACCAGCCAGGGCCAGTCGGGCGCGACGCTGTACATGGTCAACCACGGCATCTCGACGGCCGCGCTGATGCTGGTCGCGGGCTTCCTGATCAGCCGGCGCGGTTCGCGCCTCATCGCGGACTACGGCGGGGTGCAGAAGGTGGCCCCGGTCCTGGCCGGCACCTTCCTGATCGGCGGTCTGGCGACGCTCTCGCTGCCGGGGCTCGCCCCGTTCGTCAGCGAGTTCCTGGTCCTGGTCGGCGCGTTCGCCGCGTATCCGGCGGTCGGCATCATCGCCACCACCGGCATCGTGCTCGCCGCGATCTACGTCCTGGTCCTCTACCAGCGCACCATGACCGGCCCGGTCAAGGCCGAGGTGCAGGGCATGGCGGACCTCAAGGCCCGTGAGCTCGTGGTGGTCGTCCCGCTGATCGCGCTGCTGCTCTTCCTGGGTGTCTACCCGAAGCCCCTGACGGACATCGTCAACCCGGCGGTGCGGCACACCATGTCGGACGTACAGAAGAAGGACCCCCAGCCCGAGGTGGAGGCCGCCAAGTGAGCGCAACAGCTGTCCACAGCCTGTGGACGACGGCGGGCGGGGTGACATCCGCCGCCCCGGACGAGAAGTTCACGGCCCCCGTCATCGAGTACACCCAGCTGATGCCGGTCCTGATCGTGATCGGCGTCGCCGTCATCGGCGTCCTGGTCGAGGCGTTCGTGCCGCGCCGGGCCCGGTACCACACGCAGGTGTTCCTGACCGTCGTCGCGCTGGTCGCCGCGTTCGCCGCGGTGGTCGGCCTCGCGGCCGGCGGTTACGGGACGACCAAGGCGCACATCGCCGCGATGGGCGCCATCGCGGTCGACGGACCGTCCCTGTTCCTCCAGGGCGTCATCCTGCTGACGTCCCTGGTCGCGGTCTTCACGTTCGCCGAGCGCCGGCTCGACCCCGAGTCGCACGGCAACAGGGTCGACTCCTTCGCCGCGCAGGCCGCGTCGATCCCCGGCAGCGACAGCGAGAAGGCCGCGGTCCGGGCCGGCTTCACCACCACCGAGGTCTTCCCGCTCGTCCTCTTCTCGGTGGCGGGCATGCTGGTCTTCCCGGCGGCCAACGACCTGCTGACGCTGTTCGTGGCCCTGGAGGTCTTCTCCCTCCCGCTGTACCTCCTGTGCGCCGTCGCCCGCCGCAAGCGGCTGATGTCGCAGGAGGCGGCCGTGAAGTACTTCCTGCTCGGCGCGTTCTCCTCGGCCTTCCTGCTCTTCGGGATCGCCCTCCTCTACGGGTACGCGGGCTCCGTCTCGTACGCGCAGATCGCGACCGTGGTCGACGGCTCGATCCAGAAGATCGACCCGGCGCTCGCGGACACCATGGGCAACGACGCGCTGCTGCTCATCGGCGGCGCGATGATCCTCACCGGCCTGCTCTTCAAGGTCGGCGCCGTCCCGTTCCACATGTGGACCCCGGACGTCTACCAGGGCGCCCCGACCCCGGTCACCGGCTTCATGGCCGCCGCCACGAAGGTCGCCGCGTTCGGCGCGCTGCTGCGCCTGCTGTACGTGGTGCTGCCCGGGCTCACCTGGGACCTGCGGCCGGTCATGTGGGGCGTCGCGATCGTCACGATGGTGGGCGGCGCGGTCGTCGCGATCACGCAGACCGACATCAAGCGGCTGCTGGCCTACTCCTCGATCGCGCACGCCGGGTTCATCCTGGCCGGTGTGATCGCGGCCACCCCCGACGGCATCTCGTCCGTCCTCTTCTACCTCGGCACGTACTCCTTCGTGACGGTCGGCGCCTTCGCCGTCGTCACGCTGGTACGGGACGCGGGCGGCGAGGCGACGCACCTGTCGAAGTGGGCCGGGCTCGGCCGGCGCTCGCCGCTGGTCGCGGCGGTCTTCGCGGTGTTCCTGCTGGCTTTCGCCGGTATCCCGCTGACCTCGGGCTTCTCCGGGAAGTTCGCGGTGTTCAAGGCGGCGGCGGACGGCGGCGCGGGCGGCCTGGTCGTGGTCGGTGTGATCTCCTCGGCGATCGCCGCGTTCTTCTACATCCGGGTCATCGTGCTGATGTTCTTCAGCGAGCCGAAGGCGGACGGCCCCACGGTCGCCGTCCCGTCCCCGCTGACGATGACGACGATCGCGATCGGCGTCGCCGTGACCGTGGTCCTGGGCGTGGCCCCGCAGTACTTCCTGGACCTGGCGGGCCAGGCGGGAACGTTCGTGAGGTAGCCGGAAGCGGCCGCACGAGCACGCCGGACGGGCTTGACCTTCCTTCGGGAAGTCAAGCCCGTCCGGCGTTGTCACAGGCGGCGCCTATCGTGGCAGGGGAGCGCTGGGACGCAGCGGGACCGGTAGCGGGGGACAGAGCGATGAGCGGGACGGGCGTGACGGGCATGACCACGGATGTGAGCACGGGCGGGGCCGCCGCCGCGACCGAGAGCGAGGCCCGGCGCACGCTGCACCGCGTCTTCGGTTACGAGGCGTTCCGCGGCGAGCAGGAGGCGATCGTCGACCACGTGGTGGCCGGCGGGGACGCCGTCGTGCTCATGCCAACCGGTGGCGGCAAGTCCCTCTGCTACCAGATCCCGGCGCTGGTCCGGCGGGGCACCGGCGTCGTGATCTCCCCGCTGATCGCCCTCATGCAGGACCAGGTCGACGCGCTGCGCGCGCTCGGCGTGCGGGCCGGCTTCATCAACTCCACGCAGGACTTCGACGAGCGCCGCTCGATGGAGGCCCAGTTCGTCGCGGGCGAGCTGGACCTCCTCTACCTGGCCCCGGAGCGGCTGCGGCTGGATTCCACGCTCGCGCTGCTGGCCCGGGGCGAGGTCTCGGTCTTCGCGATCGACGAGGCGCACTGCGTCGCCCAGTGGGGCCACGACTTCCGCCCCGACTACCTCGCCCTGTCCGTGCTCGGCGAGCGCTGGCCGGACGTGCCGCGCATCGCCCTGACGGCCACGGCGACCGGCGCCACGCACCGCGAGATCACCCAGCGGCTCGGCATGCCCGACGCCAGGCACTTCGTGGCCAGCTTCGACCGGCCCAACATCCAGTACCGGATCGTGGGCAAGGCAGACCCGAAGAAGCAGCTGCTCGCCTTCCTCAAGGAGGAGCACGCCGGGGACGCGGGCATCGTCTACTGCCTCTCCCGGGCGTCCACGGAGAAGACCGCCGAATTCCTCTGCCGCAACGGCATCGAGGCCGTCCCGTACCACGCGGGGCTCGACGCCGGGACCCGCGCGGCCCACCAGTCCCGCTTCCTGCGCGAGGAGGGCCTGGTCGTCGTCGCCACGATCGCCTTCGGCATGGGCATCGACAAGCCGGACGTCCGCTTCGTCGCCCACCTGGACCTCCCGAAGTCCGTCGAGGGCTACTACCAGGAGACCGGCCGGGCCGGCCGCGACGGTGCCCCGTCCACGGCGTGGATGGCGTACGGCCTCCAGGACGTCGTCCAGCAGCGCAAGCTCATCCAGGGCGGCGAGGGCGACGAGGCGTTCCGCCGCCGGGCCGCCGCCCACCTGGACTCCATGCTCGCCCTGTGCGAGACCGCCCAGTGCCGCCGCGCCCAGCTCCTCACGTACTTCGGCCAGGAGCCCGCGGCCGAGTCCTGCGGCAACTGCGACACCTGCCTCACCCCGCCCGAGACCTGGGACGGCACGGTGGCCGCGCAGAAGCTGCTGTCCACGGTGGTACGGCTGAAGCGGGAGCGCGGTCAGAAGTTCGGCGCGGGCCAGATCATCGACATCCTGCTCGGCCGCCGCACGGCCAAGGTCATCCAGTTCGACCACGACCAGCTGTCGGTGTTCGGCATCGGCGAGGACCTGGCCGAGGCGGAGTGGCGCGGCGTGGTCCGCCAGCTCCTCGCTCAGGGCCTGATCGCCGTCGAGGGCGAGTACGGCACGCTGGTCCTGACCAAGGAGAGCGGCAAGGTCCTCGGCCGCGAGCGTGAGGTCCAGCTCCGCAAGGAACCGAAGAAGCCGACGACCGCCCGCGCGTCCTCCTCCCGGGGTGAGCGCAAGCCCAAGGCGGCGGCCGCCGCCGATCTCCCGGAGACGGCCCTCCCCGTCTTCGAGGCCCTGCGCGCCTGGCGCGCCGCCCAGGCCAAGGAGCTGGGCCTCCCCGCCTACGTGATCTTCCACGACGCGACCCTGCGTGAGATCGCCACGGTCCGCCCGACGACCCTGGGCGAGCTGGGCGGCATCAGCGGTCTGGGCGAGAAGAAGCTCGCGACGTACGGGGAGGGGGTGCTGGAGGTCCTGGCGGGGCTCGACACGGACGACACCCCGGCAGCTGCGGAAGCCCCGGCGCCCCCGGCGCAGGCGGCCCCCGCCCCGGCCGACCCGGCCCCTGCCCCCGTCCGGAAGCCCGCACCGGCTGCCGTGCCCGCCCAGCCGTCCGCCTTCGACGACGCCGAGTTCGGCTGGGACGAGGAGCCCCCGGAGTACGAGTGAGACGGGTGGGCCGCGCGGCGGGCCTACTGCGGGTCCGCCGCCCGGCGGCGCGGCGTGATGGCGCCGAGGTCGAGGTCGACCGGGAACGGGACGGACACCTTCATCCGGTCGTGGAAGATCCCGGTCGAGGTGTACGCGCCGGTGGCGGGCTCCAGCTCGAATACATAGACCACGGCACGGCCGTCGTGGTTCTCCACCCGCCAGAAGTGCGGGATCTTCACACGGGCGTACTTCATCGGCTTGGTCTCCCGGTCCCGCGACCGCGACTCCGGCGACACGACCTCGATGGCCAGCTGGACGGATGCGGCGGGGAAGCGGGTCTGGCTCGGGTCCTGGATGACCTCGCCGTCGACGACGATCACGTCGGGTTCGGGCCGGTTGTAGCGGTCGATGTCGATCGTGAACTCACGCACGACCTCCAGGCCGGGAGGTGCCAGTGACTGCAACTGCCAGTTGAAGATGTCAACCGCCCGCGAATGGAAAAGGGTCTGCGGACCCACGAAGACAAGGCTCCCGTCGATCAGCTCCGTGTGCGGAGGCAGATTCGGGAGTGTGTCCAGGTCATCGGCGGTCCAGCCGCCCTCGGGCGGGACCGCCCACCGCGGTTCCGGGGCCTCGGGGCCGACGCTCATCAGTGCTCCCATGGACGGAGTCTCGCGGGAGCTTTCAGCGTATCCGCCGGGAACCGGAAGCGGCTCCCCTGAACGTGTGAACGACTCACGCGCCCTTGACCGCCACCCCCCGCCCCGCATAGGCCCGCACATCCGCGTCCGGGTCCGCCACCGCCCCCGCCAGCGCCTCCCGGGCCCCCGGCGCGTCCCCGTGACGCAGCAGTGCCAGCACCGCCGCCTTGCGGACGTCCGCGTTCGGGTCGTCCAGGGCGGCGGCCAGCGGGGCCACCGCCTGCGACGGGTCCGCCGAGGTCAGGGCCCTCGCCGCGCCCGCGCGGACCTGCCAGGCCGGGTCGTCCAGCGCGGCCGCCGCGCGCTCGGCGTACCCCGCCGGGCAGCCCGTCTCCGCCAGCGCGCCCAGGGCCGCCGCGCGGACCAGAGCGTCCCGGTCGTCAAGCAGTGGAGTGAGCGGGGCCGGGCCGGGGAGGCGGACGGCGGCCAGGCCCTTGGCCACCGCGACCCGGACCTCTCGGGCCGGGTCGGCCGTCGCACGGGACAGGCCCTGCACCGCGTCCACCGAGACCAGCGCCCGCACGGTCTCCACCCGTACGCCGGCATCCGGGTCGCCCAGCATGCCCGCGTACAGCTCCGCGTCGCCCAGCCGCAGCGCCCGCAGGGTGTCCAGCGCGGCGGCCCGGACCACCGCGTCGGCCGAGGAGAGCGCGGCGACCAACGGGGTGCGCAGCTCCGGGGACGGGGGCAGGACCTCGACCAGTTCGCGCAGGGACGCCGCGACGGCCGCGCGCACGGCGGCGGACGGGTCGCCCAAGGCCGTGGCCAGCGCCGGGCCCGCGCCCGGCGGGGTGGACTCCGTGAGCGCGGCGACGGCGGCCCGGCGCACGGCGGGGTCCGGGTCGTCCAGGTACGGGGCGAGCGACGCCAGGTCCGGTTCGCCCTCGCCCAGCGCCAACAGCTCAAGGATGCGCGGCGAGGTGGAGACGGCCGGTTCGGAGGCCGCCGCCACGGGAACACGCACCGACACCGGCGCAGCCTCCCGCGCCCCCGCCGTCCCCACCCCCACCGGCTCCACCGCGCCGATCCGCCGCACCGGCCCCCCGGCCGGGGCGAACCCCTCCACCGGGACCAGGTACGGCGCCACCGGGCGCGCGGTGAACTCCATCGCCCCGGACGCCGACTTGTACAGGTCCAGGTGATGGAACCAGTCCGCGTCGTCCCGCTCCGGGTGGTCCGTGCGCTCGTGGTAGAGCCCCCAGCGGGACTCCGTACGGGCGAGCGAGGAGCGGGCGGCCATCTCCGCGCAGTCGCGGATGAACGACACCTCCGCGCACCGCATCAGTTCGTGCGGGGTCGTCGCGCCCATCTCCGCGAGGTCCGTCCGCATCCGCTCGAACGATTCCAGAGCGATCGACAGCCGGGCCCCGGACTTCGGCGGAGCCACGTAATCGTTCACGAAGCGGCGCAGCTTGTACTCGACCTGGGGTTGCGGCGGCCCGTCCGGATGGCGCAGCGGCCGGTAGATCAGCTCGTGCGCCGCCCGCAGCTGGTCGGCGGGCAACTCGCCCTCGTACGCCGTGAACCGGGCCGCGTCCTCGCCCGCCAGGTCGCCGAAGACGAACGCGCCGATCATGTAGTTGTGCGGGACGCACGCCAGGTCACCGGCCGCGTAGAGGCGGTCCACCGTGGTGCGGGCGTGGTCGTCCACACGGACGCCGGAGGCGGAGTGGCCGCCGCAGAGGCCGATCTCGGAGATGTGCATCTCGATGTCATGGGTGCGGTAGTCGTGACCGCGCCCCGCGTGGAAGGTGCCGCGCGTCGGGCGCTCCGTGGAGTGCAGGATCGTCTCCAGCGCGCTGACGGACTCCTCCGGGAGATGGCTGAGCTTGAGGTAGACCGGCCCCCGGTCGGAGGCCACCTCCGCCGCGAACTCCGCCATCATCCGGCCCGACCAGTAGTCGGAGTCCACGAAGCGCTCGCCGTGCCGGTTGACCTGGTAGCCGCCGAACGGGTTGGCGACGTACGCGCAGGCCGGGCCGTTGTAGTCCTTGATCAGCGGGTTGATCTGGAAGCACTCGATACCGGTCAGCTCGGCGCCCGCGTGGTACGCCATGGCGTAGCCGTCACCCGCGTTGGTCGGATTCTCGTACGTGCCGTAGAGGTATCCGGAGGCCGGCAGTCCGAGCCGGCCGCAGGCGCCCGTCGCGAGGATCACGGCCCCCGCGCGGACCGTGACGAACTGCCCGGTGCGGGTGTTGAAGCCGGCCGCGCCGATCGCCCGGCCGTCGTCGCCGGTGAGCACGCGCACCGGCATGACCCGGTTCTCGATGCGGATGCGCTCCCGCATCTCGCGCCGCCGCAGCTGCCGGTAGAGGACCTTCTTCACGTCCTTGCCCTCGGGCATGGGCAGGACGTACGAGCCGGAGCGGTGGACCTGCCGGACCGCGTACTCGCCGTGCTCGTCCTTCTCGAACTTCACCCCGTACGACTCCAGGCGCCGCACCATGCCGAAGCCCCGGACGGCGGTCTGCCGGACGGTGGACTGGTCCACGATGCCGTCGTTGGCGCGGGTGATCTCCGCGACGTAGTCGTCGGGTTCGGCCCGGCCCGGGATCACCGCGTTGTTCACGCCGTCCATACCCATGGCGAGCGCGCCGGAGTGGCGGACGTGTGCCTTCTCCAGGAGGAGGACGGACGCGCCGTGCTCGGCGGCGGTGAGGGCCGCCATCGTGCCGGCCGTACCGCCGCCGACGACCAGCACGTCGCAGGAGAGTTCCTCGGCGTCCGCGAGGGCGGGGATCTGCACG
This sequence comes from Streptomyces sp. NPDC016469, assembly GCF_040632905.1. Lineage (NCBI taxonomy): Bacteria > Bacillati > Actinomycetota > Actinomycetes > Kitasatosporales > Streptomycetaceae > Streptomyces > Streptomyces sp. NPDC016469. The sequence goes on along the minus strand of NZ_JBEYCQ010000007.1, from coordinate 25,877 downwards.
GGAGTGCCTTTCCGGAAGAGGTTTCAGGGGGTGAGGGATTCGAGGACCTCGCGGCGCAGCGCGACCGTCGCCGGGTCGGTGTGCGCGGCCCGTTCGCGCGGGCGTGGCACCGGCAGCACCCGCCCGCCCGGCAGCAGCGCCACCCGGTCGCCCAGGAACAGCGCCTCGTCCACGTCGTGCGTCACGAACACCACCGTGGCGCCGCTGCCCCGGAGCACATCGACCAGGAGTTGCTGCATGCCGGCCCTGGTCTGGGCGTCCAGCGCACCGAACGGCTCGTCCATCAGGACCGCCCGGGGACCCGCCGCGAGCGCCCGGGCCAGCTGGACGCGCTGGCGCTGCCCGCCGGAGATCCGGTGCGGCAGCTTCGCCGCGTGCTCGGCGAGCCCGACCCGGGCCAGCCACTCCTCGGCGCGGGTCCGGCGCTCGGCGCGTCCCACGCCCCGGATGGCTAGGGGCAGTTCGACGTTGGCCCGGACCGTGCGCCAGGGCAGCAGCGCGTCGTCCTGGAAGACGAGGGCCCGTTCGGCGCGGGGTCCGGTGACGGGCGCGCCGTCCTCGCCCACCTCGCCGCCGAGGGCCGGAAGCAGCCCGGCCAGGGTCCGCAGCAGCGTGGACTTGCCGCAGCCGGACGGGCCGACGACGGCCAGGATCTCGCCGGGCACGACATCGAGGTCGATGCCGTCCAGGACCGGCGCACCGGCCCGGCCGAGCGTGGCGCCGCGCAGGGTGAGCCGCAGCCCGTGCGTGGTCGTGGTCGGAGGCGTGGTGGTCGTCATGAGCGCACCCGTTCCTGTGCCGTACGGACCGAGGGGGCGGTGGGCGCCGCCGGGGTGGGGCGGCGCCGGCGCGCGGGGGTGGCCGGGCGGCTCTCCGTACGCGGCAGCCAGCGGGTCAGCCGCCGGCCCAGGAGCTCCACCGCGGTGGAGGTGAGCCAGCCGAGCAGGCCGATGGTGGCCATGCCGACGAAGACCCCCGGGTAGTCGACCACCGTGTAGTCCTGCCAGGTCCGGTAACCGACCCCGTACTCGCCGGAGATCATCTCGGCGGAGATCACGCAGATCCACGACACCCCGATCCCGACGGACAGGCCGCCGAGGATGCCGGGGAGCGCGCCGGGCAGCACCACGGACCACAGGACCCGCCGCCGGCCGCCGCCCATGGTCAGGACGGCCTCCTCCCACACCGGGGTCAGCGCCCGCACCGCGTGCCGGGTGGAGACCATGACCGGGAAGAACGCGGCCGTGCACGTGATGAAGACGATGCCCTGCTCGTTGCTCGGGAAGAGCAGGATCGCGACCGGGACCAGCGCGATGGCCGGGACGGGCCGCAGCACTTCGAGGACCGGGCCCAGCAGATCGGCGGCGATCCGGGAGCGGGCGACGGCGGTGCCGACGGTGACCCCGAGGACGGCGGCCAGCGCGAAGCCGGTGACGATCCGGGTCAGGCTGTCGGTGAGGTCCTGCCAGTACGCGTCGCCCGCGACCCGGTCCGCGAACGCGCGGGCGACCTCGCCGGCCGTCGGGAACTGTTCGAAGCGCAGCCACAGATTGATGTCGTACGTGGTCAGCGCCTGCCACAGCCCGAGCACCGCGACCAGTGAGAGCACCCGCCGCGCGGGGCCGTACCACCGCCCGCTCATGACGCGGTCCCGGCGCGTTTCAGCGCGTCGGCGTAGGAGACGGTCCGGGCGCCGGGGTGCGCCGCGACATCGGCGCGGGCCGCCGACCCGGTGACGTACGGCCGCAGTGCCGAGCCGTCCTCGACCCACACCGCGCGGTCCGCGAACCACAGCGTGCCGGTCTTCGCGTCGGGGACGTACGCCGCCCGGACCTGATCCCGGTGCGCGGCCGCGTACCGCAGCAGTTCGGCGGAGGTGGCGAAGGCCGTGGTGGCGTCCTTGCCCTTCAGCCAGACCTCTCCGCCGCGCCGGGCGGGCGGCCCGGCGGCGAGGGCCTTCGCGTAGCCGGAGCCGTACACCCGCTTGATGTACCGGTCGTCCACGAAGGCGTCCACGTCCACGTCACCGACGAGCTTCGCGGAGGCCAGCACCGGGACGTCCTTCTTCAGGGCGACGATGAGCGCTGGCTTCAGCGTGGTGTCGAAGGTGGCGATGCCCTGGGCGCCGTTGTAGAGGTGCACGACCTCCGCCGGCAGCCCGGTGGCCTTCGCGACGGACTCCGACGCGGCGACGGGGTGCTCGTGGAGGTAGGCCGTCGCCCGGCCCTGGGCGCGCAGGAAGTCCTCCACCACGGCGGACCGCTTCTCGGCGAAGTCCTCGCTGACCGTGACGCCGTGGAAGGTCGGCAGGTTGAGTTCCGCGCCGTCGTACAGCGCCTCGGCCCGGCCCTGGAAGGCGAGCAGCCCCGGCCAGGCCACGAACTGCGACAACGCGTCCGCGCTGCCCGCCTGGAGCGCCGAAGCCCCCACGGCGGGCTGCTGGTTGAGCTTGCGGATGTCCTTCTCGGGGTCGAGCCCGGCCTGTTGCAGGGCGCGTACGAGGGTGCCGTCGGCGGCCGAACCGACGCTCGTGGAGACCTTCTTGCCGCGCAGGTCGGTGAGCGAGCGGAGCTGGGAACCGGGGGCGGTGACCACGGTGTTGAGGCCGCCCGCCAGGTTGTAGCCGGTGACCGAGACGAGCCGGGTGGGGCGCTTCAGCTGCACGCCCCGGGCCGCGTTGATCAGCAGCGGGAAGTCGCCCATCGAGCCGATGTCGATCTTTCCGGCGGTCATCTGGGCGGTGATCGGGGCGCCGGTGGCGTAGTCCTGCCACTTCACCTTGTACGTGACACCGTCTCGCGCACCGCGCTTGCGCAGCTCGTCCTCGAAGTAGCCGAGGGACCGCAGCAGGGTGCCGGCGGTGACGGTGTTGATGGTCCGGGACTGATAGCCGACGGTCACCGTGACCGTACCGCTGTCGTCCGCGCTCGCCCCGCCGCCGCAGCCCGTGGTGAGCGTGAGGAGCAGCGCGGCGCCGGCCAGTGCGCCGGGTGCTGTGCGTCGCATGGAGTCGGGGCCTTTCAGCGCAGGAGATAGGGCATGTTGACGGTGACCGCCCCGGTGGGGCAGCGGGCGGCGCACGGGCCGCAGTACCAGCACTCGTCCACGTGCATGTACGCCTTGCCGCTGTCCTGGTGGATGGCCAGGGAGTCGAGCGGGCACATGTCGACGCACAGGGTGCATCCGTCGATGCACTTCGACTCGTCGATGGTCACGGGCACGTCGGCCCGCTGGGGCGCCAGAGGCATGGCGGGGCTCCAGGGAAGGTCTTCCGAATGGGTGGGATTGGTTCAACAGGCGCGGCGCAGCACGCCGTTCATGCTGATGCGGTCACCGCGGAAGCGGATGAACTCCAGGTCCACCGGCCGGCCGTCGGCGAGCCGGGTCAGCCGCTCCAGCATCAGGACGGCGGATCCGCGCGGGACCTCCAGGACGGCGGCGGAGTGCGCGTCGGCGTTGACGGCCTCCAGGGTGACGTCGGCGTCACCCAGCCGCTGCCCGGTCAGGGACTCCAGCAGCCGGAACACGTCGGTGTTCTCCAGGTCGGCGCCGAGCAGCCCGGTGCCGACGTCCATCGGGACGTAGGTGAGGTCGAGGGAGAGCGGCAGCCCGTTCAGCAGGCGGCGGCGCTCGATGTAGAGCACATCGGTGTGCTCAGCGAGACCGAGCCGCCGGGCGACCGGGGCCGGAGCGGGTACGGGCCCGACCGTGCGGACCTCGTTGGTGACCCGGCCGTGCTCGCGCAGGGTCTCCGCCAGACCCTGGAGCCGGTCGAGCGCGTGCGGATACTTCTCGGCGACGACAACCGTGCCGACGCCCGGCTGCCGCTCGACCATCCCCTCCCCGCGCAACAGGTCGAGGGCCTGGCGGACGGTGTTGCGCGAGACGCGGTAGTCGCGCCCGATGGTGTCCTCGTACGGCAGGACGCCACCGGGGAACGCGCCCGTGCGCACCTGGTGGCGCAGCAGGTCGGCGAGGAGCCGGGCGCCGTCCGCACGCAGCCGGCGCCGGCGGGCGGCGGCGACGGGCACGGTGTGCTCGCGGGTGCGTTCGGCTGGCATGCGGTGGACCATACCGACGGCGTACGGGAGTTGGTGTTGCCGCAGTGTTGCGCCATCAACGGACCCCGGCGGGGCGCCCGTGACCTGCGGTGATGTGGGCGGCCGGGGAAAGATCCGCCACCCGGGCGGTCCGCGATGCGGACCCCGCCCCCGTCACCCCGCGGCCACCACCCGCCCCGTCACCTCGCCCAGCCCCACCCGGGTTCCGTCCGGTCCCGGGGCCCAGGCGGTGATCGTCACCGTGTCGCCGTCCTCCAGGAACGTCCGCTTGCCCTCGGGCAGTTCCAGCGGGTCGCGGCCGTTCCAGGTCAGCTCCAGGAGGCACCCGCGCTGAGACGGCTCGGCGCCGCTGACCGTGCCGGAGGCGAAGAGGTCGCCGGTGCGCAGCGAGGCGCCGTTGACCGTCATCTGGGCGAGCTGCTGGGCGGCCGTCCAGTACATCGTGGAGAACGGCGGCTCCGCGACGACGTGCCCGTTGATCGCGACGGAGATCCGCAGGTCGTAGCCGCCGGGCTCGTCCTCGTCCGCGTCGTCCAGATAGGGGAGGAGGGGGAGGTCGCGGGCGGGCGGGGTGGTGCGGGCGGCGTCCAGGGCCTCCAGTGGGGTGACCCAGGCGGAGACGGAGGTCGCGAAGGACTTGCCGAGGAACGGGCCGAGCGGCACGTACTCCCACGCCTGGATGTCGCGCGCCGACCAGTCGTTGAGCAGCGAGAGCCCGAAGACGTGCTCGCGGAAGTCCGTGAGGGCGACGGGCCTGCCCTGCTCGGACGGGGTGCCGACGACGAAGCCGACCTCCGCCTCGATGTCCAGCTTCACGGACGGGCCGAAGACGGGCACCGGGTCGGCCGGTGCCTTGCGCTGGCCCGCCGGGCGCACCACATCGGTGCCGGAGACCACGACGGTCCCCGCGCGTCCGTGGTAACCGATGGGCAGGTGCTTCCAGTTGGGGGTGAGCGGCGCGTCGGCGTCCGGCCGGAAGATCTGGCCCACGTTGGTGGCGTGGTGCTCGCTCGCGTAGAAGTCCACGTAGTCCGCGACCCGGTAGGGCAGATGGAGCGTGACCGTGTCCAGCGGATGCAGCAGCGGCTCCATGTCCGCGCGGTGCGCGGGGACCGTGACCCATGCGGTCAGCGCCCGGCGCACATCGCGCCAGGCGGTGCGCCCGGCGGCGAGCAGGGGCATCAGGTCGGGCTGGGCCAGCAGCCGGGCGTACGGCGAACCGAGGGCGAGCGCGGCGGCCCCGGCGTCCAGGACGTGGTCGCCGATGCGGACGCCGACGCGCCGCTCGCCCGGGCGGTCGGGGGTGGAGAACACGCCGTACGGCAGGTTGTGCGGGCCGAAGGGATGGCCCTCGGCCACATCGAGCGGGCTGCTCTGCTCGGGCATGGGTCGCTGCCTCGCTTTCCGGGTCGCTTGGGGACAACGTTACGTCGGGAGGACTGCCGGAGGGCAGTGCCCCAACCATCCCCAATGCCCCGGAAAGTACGCCTCACATGCGACGTCACCCGGAAGTTCGCGGGATGCTCTTCTCCCAGGTCCGGTGGAAGACGACCTCGCCGCCCTCGGTGCAGACGACCTCGTTGACGGTGTGGAAGTCGTCCGCGTCGGCGGTGATCTCCGAGCGGGTGTCGATCTGCACGTCCCAGGACATCTCCGGCCGGTGCAGCCGGATCGTCCAGTCGGACCGGGTCCGCGCGGAGAGCGGGTCGCCCTCCTGGATCGTGTACGTCTCCACCGCGTCCTCGGTGAACTCCAGCCCGTCCGGGTAGACGCGCGTGCCGCCGTAGCGGGGGTCGACCTCCATCCGCCACTCGCCCTTGGCGACATCGCGGACGACGAGCCGTTCCGGCCGCGGCGCGTCCAGCGTCTCCGGGTACACCACGCCCAGCGGCTCGGACTGCTCCGGCTCCTCGAAGCGGATCGCGGGGTCCTCCGTGTGCTGCCGCACCGGGAGCTCGACGAGGCTGCCGTCCGCCTCCAGGGTGAAGCCCGCCGAGCCCGCCTGCGGCCAGATCCAGGGCCAGTACGAGGACGAGACGGCGAGCCGGATGCGGTGGCCGGGCGGGAAGGTGTGCCCGATGCCGTTCAGCTCGAAGGTGACGTCCTCGGTGGCGCCGGGGGTCCAGTCCTCGGTGCGGTCCCGGCCGCCCCGGGCGGCGAGGTTGAGCGCGCCGCGCGTGACGAGGGTGGAGGAGCCGTCGGGGGCGACGTCGCAGAGCCGGGCGATGGCCTGGCCGCGCGGGACGTCCATCGTGATGCGGAGGCTCACCCTGGGCCGGCCCAGGATCTCGATCGGCGCGTCGGCGACCGGGAATTCGAAGCAGAGCGACTTGGCGTCCTCGTCCCGCTGGTCCGGCGGCAGGTCGGCGTCGTTGCCGAAGGGGAAGAACCTCCCCGCGTCCAGGCCGGTCTGCTGTGGCGAGTGGACGATCTGCGGTCCGCCCTGGAGGGCGTACGCGACCGGGGTGACGTTCTCCGACGGCCAGCTGGTCTCCCCGACCCAGCGGCCGGGCAGCGTCTCGTACACCGTGGCGGGCCGGTGCGACTCGCTGATCCAGGACCGCAGCAGCGGCTCCTCCATCACCCCGGTGTCCTCGTCCTTCAGGTGCTGGTCCCACCAGCGCAGGGTCTCCTGGAGGAAGCCGATGCCCGGTCCGGGCGGCAGCCCCCGGTCCGGGTACTGGTGCGACCAGGGGCCGATGATCCCGCGCACCTTCGCCGGGTCCAGGTGCTCGACCAGCCGGAGGACGGTGTCGCGGTACGGGTCGTGCCAGCCGCCGACCGCGAGGACGTTCGCCTCGATCGCGGAGTAGTCCTCGCAGACGCTGCCGTGCTTCCAGTAGGCGTCCCGGGTCTGGTGGGAGAGCCAGGTGTGGATGAAGGGGTCCACCGCTTCGAGCCGGTCCAGCCACATCTGCCGCCAGTCGTCGCCGACGTCCGCCGGGTCGGGCGGCCGGCAGACGAAGGCCAGCATGGTCGCCGCCCAGGCGTGCATGTCCACGGCGAGGACCGAGCCGCCCATGTAGTGGACGTCGTTGTCGTAGCGGTCGTCCGCCGAGCACACCGTGACGATCGCCTTCAGCGGCTCCGGGGCCAGCGCGGCGATCTGGAGCGAGTTGAAGCCGCCCCAGGAGATCCCGAACATGCCGACCCGGCCCGAGCACCACTCCTGCTGGGCCAGCCAGTGGACGACCGCGACCCCGTCGGCCAGCTCCGTCGCGTCGTACTCGTCACCCGGCATGCCCTCGCTGTTGCCGTGGCCGCGCACGTCCACCCGGACGGAGGCGTAGCCGTGTCCGGCGTACCAGGGGTGGCGCTGCCAGTCGCGCGGCGCGGTCCAGTCGCTCAGCCGGTACGGCAGGTACTCCAGCAGGGCGGGCACGGGTTCGTCCGTGACCGGCCGCCAGATCCGGGCGTACAGCTGGGTGCCGTCCGCCAGCGGGATGTAGAGGTCCTCGCGGGTCGTCTCGTACGGGAACGCGGTCTGGATGTGCATGGGCGTACCTCAGTGGACGGGGTGCATCGTGCGCCTGAGCCAGGGGGCGGCGGCGATGACGGCCACGCCGGCCACCACCGCGACGGCGCCGTTGACACCGAAGTAGGCGGGGTTGGACACCTCGCCGTACAGCTTCACGATCTGGGCCTGGATGCCGTTGGCGAGGGCCAGCGAGAGGAACCAGAGGGCCATGGTCTGGCTGGCGAACGCCTTCGGGGCGAGCTTGGTCGTCGCCGACATGCCGGAGGTCTCCAGCAGGATGTCGCCGAGGCCGAGCAGCAGATAGGAGCCGACGATCCACCAGGCGGCCATCTTGTACGTGTCGCCGGTGTGCCCGGAAGTGGGCAGGACCATCAGCAGGAACGAGAGACCGCCGAGGATCACCCCGATCGCGATCTTGTTGGACGCGTGCGGCTGACGCGGCCCCATCTTCGCCCAGACGGCCGCGACCACCGGGGCGAGCAGCACCTCGAAGGCGCCGAGCGCGGAGGCGTACCAGCTCGCCGGGAAGTGGAAGCCGAAGACCTCCGTACGGGCGTTGGTCGACGCGAGCAGCATCATCGTCGAGTACGCCTGGAAGAGGATGAAGTTGAACACCACGGACGCCAGGAACAGCACCACGTACGGGCGCAGCCTGCCGCGCTCCTCGGCGGTGACCCGGGGGCTGCGGAACATCACCGCGAAGTAGACGACGGGCGCGATCACCGAGATCAGGGTGAGCACGTCCACGAACCGGTCCATGGTGAGCCACCCCGCCAGGGCCAGCGCGGTCGCGACGGCCGCCACCACCACCGCCCCGACGGCGATGAGCAGGACCGCCCGGCGCATGGGCCCGGGGGCCAGCGCGTATTCGGCGGTGTGCTTTCGCCCGGCCAGGTGACGGCGGCCCGCCACGTACTGGATGAGGCCCAGCGTCATGCCGAAGGCGGCCGCCGAGAAACCCCAGTGCCAGCTCGCGTGGTCACCGAGCCAGCCGGTGATCAGCGGCCCGAGGAAGGCACCGATGTTGATGCCCATGTAATAGAGGGCGAAGCCGGCGTCCCGCCGCTCGTCGTCCGTGCGGTAGAGCTTGCCGACCATCGTCGCCACATTGGGCTTCAGCAGACCCGTACCGGCACTGATCAGACCGAGGCCGACCCACGTCATCGCGTCGGTGGGCACCGCCATGGCGTAATGCCCGCAGGCGATCAGGATGCCGCCGTACAGCACCGCCCGGTACGAGCCCAGGATGCGGTCGGCCAGCCAGCCGCCCGCCACCGACACCAGGTAGACGAGCGTGCCGTACGCGGCCGAGACGGAGGCGGCCGTCCCGGCCTCCATGCCCATCCCGCCGTGGGCGACCGTGTCCGCGAAGTAGAGGACCAGGATCGCCTGCATCCCCAGGAACGAGAACCGCTCCCACACCTCCAGGCCGGACAGGGTCATCAGACCCCGGGGCTGGCCGAAGAAGGCGTGGTCGTCGGCCGGGGGCGGCTGCGCCGGTTCGGTGTCTGCTGCTGCGTGGGACAAAGCGGCAACTCCTGATCGTATGAGCTGATCCCGAACATACCGGCGGTGGCGGGAAGGCGCCCACGGTGATCCAAAGGGGACCGGATACGCTGACTTGAGTGGTGACAACGACACATCGACATTCCGTGTGATCGTCAGCAGACAGGAGATCCCCTCGTGACCGTCGTCGGGCCGTTCGGACTGAGCGTGCGGGACCAGGCTCTTGAGGCCGGTGTCCAGGCCGGTTTGGCTGCTGTCGAGTCGGGCCTGCTCGATGCCACCAAGAGCGACGTGCCCTTCATCACGGAAGCCGCCCAGCACCTGGTGCGCGCGGGCGGCAAGCGGTTCCGGCCGCTCCTTGCGATGCTCGCCGCCCAGTTCGGCGACGCCGACGCACCGGGCGTGGTGCCCGCGGCCGTCGTGGTCGAGCTCACCCACCTGGCGACGCTGTACCACGACGACGTCATGGACGAGGCCGATGTGCGACGCGGCGTCGACAGCGCCAATTCCCGCTGGGGCAACTCGGTCGCCGTACTGACCGGCGACTTCCTCTTCGCCCGCGCCTCGCACATCCTGGCCGACCTCGGCCCGGAGGCCGTCCGCATCCAGGCGGAGGCGTTCGAGCGCCTGGTCACCGGCCAGATCCTGGAGACCGCGGGCCCGCGCGACGGCCGCGACCCGGTCGACCACTACCTCGAAGTGATGCGCGGCAAGACCGGCTCCCTGATCGCCGTCGCCTGCCGCTTCGGCGCGATGATGTCCGGCGCCGACGAGGCCACGGTGGACATCCTCACCCAGTACGGCGAACGGCTCGGCGTGGCCTTCCAGCTCGCCGACGACGTCCTGGACATCGCGTCGGACTCCCACGAGTCCGGCAAGACCCCCGGCACGGACCTCCTGGAGGGCATCCCCACCCTCCCCGTCCTCCACCTCAGGGCGCAGGCCGCGGCGGACGGCAAGCCGGACGACCTGGCCCTCGTGGAGCTGCTCGACGGCGACCTCGGCGACCCGGACCGGCTCGCGGAGGCGCTGCGCCTGCTGCGCGCCCACCCGGCGCTGGCGCAGGCCCGCCGCGACACCGTGCGGTACGCGCAGGAGGCGCGGGCGACGCTGAAGCCGCTGCCGGAGTGCTACGCGAAGCTGGCGCTCGAAGAGATGTGCGACGCGGTGGTCCACCGCGCCGGCTGACCGGGCCCTGGGGCCACTGACGGCCCAACCCCTACTGGACGGCGGAGAAATGACCCTCCGCCGTCATACCGAAGAGGTACACGAGGTTGCTCCCGGGGGTTGACGCTTCGGGCCGCCCGATTTGGTCAGATGGAGAACAACCACTCCTGACCAAAACGGGTGAGAATGGCGGCACGGAGTGGACGAGTGCATCCCGACGGAAGCCGCCGACCACGGAGGTAGGGCACACATGGCACCGAACGACAGCGCGGAGACCAACGGCACGGCCGTCCGGAGGCCCGTCGGCCGCCGCAAGGCCGCGCGCTACATCGTCCCCGTCGCGGTGGCGGGGGTGGCGGCCGCGACGATCGGCCTGGTCCCGGCGCTCGCCAGCTCGGGCGACCCCGATCTGCCGAAGATCACCGCTCAGGAACTCATCGAGAAGATCGCCGCATCGGACACCGAGCAGTTCTCCGGCACGGTGAAGATCAGCACGGACCTCGGCATCCCGTCCATGGGCGGCCTGGCCGGCTCCTTCCTGTCCGGCGCGGCCGGGGGCGGCGACGGCGGCAAGGACACGTCGAGCGCCGACCCGCAGACCAAGCTCACCGAACTCGCCTCCGGTACGCACACCCTCCGGGTGGCCGCCGACGGCCCCGACAAGCAGCGCCTGTCCGTCCTGGACAAGGCGTCCGAGTACAGCCTCATCCACAACGGCGACGAGGTCTGGGCCTACGACAGCGGCTCCCACGCGGTCTACCACGCCGAGGGCAGGGGCGAGGCGCCCCACGGCAAGGACCGGGCCGCCCCCGAGGGCGTCCCGTCCACGCCGAAGGAGCTCGCCGAGGAGGCGCTGAAGGCCGCCGACGGCACCACGTCCGTCACGGTGGACGGCACCGCGCGGATCGCCGGGCGCGACGCGTACCGCCTGGTCCTGAAGCCCGAGCAGAAGGGCTCCACGATCGGCTCGGTCACCGTCGCCGTGGACGCGGAGAACGGCGTGCCGCTGAAGTTCACGCTTCAGCCCAGCAGCGGCGGCAAGGCGGTCGTGGACGCCGGTTTCACCTCGGTCGACTTCGGGAAGCCCGCCGCGTCCTCGTTCGCCTTCACCCCGCCCAAGGGAGCGAAGGTCACCGAGGCCGACGACGCCGACGGCCATGAGAAGGAGGCCCGCGAGGCCGCCGAGAAGGCGCGCGACGACCTGGGCACGTTCGAGGGCGAGGGCGCACCGAAGATCATCGGCAAGGGCTGGAACAGCATCGCCGAGTTCAGGACCCCCGGCGGCGCGGCCCTGCCGTCCGAGGCGTCGAAGGACGTCCCGGCCGAGGCCCAGCAGTTCCTGGACGCGCTCGGCGACAAGGTCAGCGGGAAGTTCGGCTCGGGCACGGTCTTCAAGACCCGCCTGATCAACGCGCTGATGACGGACGACGGCCGCGTCTACGTGGGCGCGGTCACCAAGGACGCGCTGGTCGCCGCCGCGAACGCGGGCTGACGCTTCCTTACGCCCGCCCCGCCGTGCGTGTCGCGCGGCGGGGCGGGCGCGACGGTACGACCAGTGGGGAGCACGCATGGCAGGGCCCGACGCCGAGCCCCTCGGGCAGCCCGGGGCACCCGGCACCGCACCCGTCATCGAGACGCGCGGGCTGACCAAGCGCTACCGGGGCGGCCAGCTCGCCGTGGACGGCCTGGACCTCACCGTCCCCGGCGGCAGTGTCTTCGGCTTCCTCGGGCCCAACGGCTCCGGCAAGACCACCACCATCCGGATGCTCATGGGCCTCATCGCCCCGACCTCCGGCACCGCGAGCGTCCTCGGCCGCCCCATGCCGGACGCCTCGCGCACCGTGCTCCCCGAGGTCGGCGCGCTGATCGAGGGACCCGCGCTGTACGGGTTCCTGAGCGGCCGGGACAACCTCCTCCGGTACGACAGGGCCGACCCCACCGCCGACCCGCGCACCCGCGACGCCCGGGTCGGCGACGCGCTGGAACGGGTCGGGCTCGCCCCGGCGGCCGGCAAGAAGGCGCGCGCGTACTCGCTGGGCATGAAACAGCGCCTCGGCCTCGCCGTCGCCCTGCTCAGGCCGCGCCGGCTGCTCGTCCTGGACGAGCCGACCAACGGCCTGGACCCGCAGGGCATGCGCGAGATCCGCGCCCTGGTCCGGGAGCTGGCGGCGGACGGCACCACGGTCTTCCTGTCCTCCCATCTCCTGGACGAGATCGAGCAGGTGTGCACGCACGCCGCGGTGATGGCCCGGGGCCGCCTCCTCACCCAGGGCCCGGTCGCGGACCTGGCCACGGGCGGCCGCCTGGCCGTCACCACGCCGGACCCGGCGGACGCGGCGCGCGTGCTGAAGGAGCAGGGCGTCACGGGCATCACGGTGGACGGCGACCGGGTCCGCGCCGACGCCCCGCCGGGCACGGTGGAGCCGGCCGATCTCAACGCGGCGCTGGTGCGGGCGGGCGTACGGGTGCGCGCGTTCGGCGTGGAGCGGGCTTCGTTGGAGGACGCGTTCGTGGCCCTGACGGGAGAGGGATTCGATGTCGCAAGCTGAGGGGGCGGCCGGAGCCGCCGGGGAGCCGGCGGCGGAGGCCGCTCGCGAAGGGGCGGTTCGCGTGGGGGCCGAGGGGCCCGTCCGCGCACACGCCGCCCGCAGCCCCCTCCGGACCCTCGGAATCCTCCGCTCCGAGCTGGTCACCACCCTGCGCCGCTGGCGCACCCTCGCGCTGCTCGGCGTGCTGGCCGCCGTCCCCGTCCTGATCGGGATCGCGGTGCGGATCGAGACGGCCGACGGCTCCTCGGCCGGGCCCGGCGGCGGGGGCGCCGGGCCCGCGTTCCTGTCCCAGGTGACCAACAACGGGCTCTTCCTGGTCTTCGCCGCCCTCGCCGCGACGCTCCCGGTCTTCCTGCCCATGGCCGTCGGCGTGATCGCGGGCGACGCGATCGCGGGCGAGGCCAACGCCGGCACCCTGCGCTATCTGCTGGTCGCCCCGGCCGGCCGGACCCGGCTGCTGCTCGCGAAGTACGCCGCCACGCTCGGCTTCTGCCTGGTCGCGACGCTCGTCGTTGCCGCGTCCGCGCTGGCCGTGGGCGCGCTGCTGTTCCCGGTGGGCGACGTCACGACGATCTCGGGGACGACGATCGGCTTCGGCGAGGGCCTGGTACGGGCGGGAGCCGTCGCGGTGTTCGTGGCGGCGTCCCTGACCGGCTTCGCGGCGCTCGGGCTGTTCATCTCGACCCTCACGAACAGCGGGATCGCGGCCATGGCGGCGACGGTCGGGGTGCTGATCACCGTCCAGATCGTGGACACCATCCCCCAGCTGAGCGGGGTCCACCCCTACCTCTTCCCGCACTACTGGCTGTCCTTCGCGGACCTGCTGCGCGAGCCGGTCTACTGGGACGAGCTGCTGAAGAACCTGGAGCTCCAGGCGCTGTACGCGGCGGTGTTCGGCTCTGCGGCCTGGGCCCGGTTCACGACGAAGGACATCAACGCCTGACCGGGAGCCGCGCCCGTACCGTCGGCCGGCGAGCCGTCCCCCGATCGGCTCGTCGCGGCACGAACGGCACGAACGGCGCGGAAACAGAGGGAACGAGCCGACACGGTACGTTCCGTTTCCGCGAAAGCATTGTTCGACTTGTGGCGACGCGCTGTCAATAAGGTTTGGCTCAAACAGACCTATGCTCACCGAATGAACACATCGCCGAGTTCGCTGCGCCGGAGCGAGAGCTCACGCAGGGCGATCCTGCAGGCCGCCCTCGACCTCTGTACGGAGCGGGGATACGGGCGGGTCACGGTCGAGGCGATCGCGGCGCGGGCGGGCGTGAGCAAGAAGACGATCTACCGCTGGTGGCCGTCGAAGAGCGCGGTGCTCCTGGAAGCCTTCACGGAGATGCTGGTGTCGGCGACCCCGTTCGTGGACACCGGGGACATCGCGAAGGACCTGCGCACCCACCTCACGGGCGCGGTGAACGTCCTCGCCGTACCCCCGTTCGGCCCGGCCTACGCGGGCATCCTCTCGGAACTCCACCACGACGACCAGCTGGCCGAAACGGTTCGCACACAGCTCATCGCCCCCCGCTTCCAGGAGGCGGTCGGCCGCCTGCGCAGCGCCCGGGACCGGGGCCAGATCCCACCGGACGCGGACCTCGACCTCGCGGTGGAGATGCTGTACGGCCCGCTGTACTACCGCCATGTGCTGCGCAAGCCGATGCAGGACGCGGAGGACGTGGGGAAGCTGGTGGACCACGTGCTGCGGGCGCTGGGGGCGACGGTCTAGCCTGCGAGCGCTTCGGCGAGCGGCCAGAAGGCGAGCCCCAGGCCCAGGGTCAGGATGCCCGCCAGCATGGGGCCCAGGACGGCCCCGACGACCACGTACAGGATCGCGGGCTGAGGGGCGTACAACTCGTCGGGGCGGCGCGGGTCGTAACGCACCTCGATCCTGCGCGGGTCGCGGCTGACGGTCCTTCCGCTCCCGACGTAGAGGCGCTCCCGGCCCTCCGCGTCGGTGAACCGCCAGGTCTCCTTGTTCGCGCTGTTACGGCCCGCGAAGTCCGCCGCGACCGTGATGCCGTGACGCCGGGTGGACCGGTGGTCGCGCGCGATGCCGGCGCCCAGCCGCACGAAGCGGCCCACGCCCAGCAGCAGGGGCACCCCGAAGACCGGCATGAGCCACCGGCCGGGCGCTCCCGCCGCCGCGGCGTGCACCACGAGAGCCGCCCAGACGGCCACCACGCCCACGGCCGCCACGACCGCCCCGGTGCGCCGGGCCAGGAACAGGCGCCAGGCCGGGGCCTCGGACGCCTCCTCGGTCACCAGTTCCATGCCGTCGCGAGGGGCGCGCCCCTCCGGCAGCGCGGAGGTCACCGCCGAGACGAAGGCCGCCACGGCGGCCGGTGAGGACCGGGACACCATGAAGACGGTGGGAGCGCCGCCGGCGCTGGTCAGCTCGATCTCGACCGTGTCGCCGCCGCCCGCCGCCCGTACCTCCCGGATCGCCCGCACCGGAATGCGCCGGTGGACGCCGTCCTGTTCCAGCAGGACCGACCGGTCTTCGAAGTGGGCCGTGACGCCTCGGCCGCGCAGGATCAGAGGGGAGACCATGCCGGTATGACCGCGCACGGGGCCGGAGGGTTGCCCAGCGGCATGGGGCCGACCGGCACCTCAGCCGAAGAGCCGTTCGAGCACGACCGCTATGCCGTCCTCCTCGTTGGACAGGGTCACCTCGTCGGCCGCCGCGCGCAGCTCCGGGTGGGCGTTGCCCATGGCGACGCCGTAGCCGCAGCTGCGGAACATCGGCAGGTCGTTGGGCATGTCGCCGAAGGCGATCGCCGTGCGCGGGTCCACGCCCAGCTCCTCGGCGGCGAGCGCGATCCCGGCGCCCTTGTCGATGCCGTACGGCTGGAGCTCGACGGTCCCCGGCCCGGAGTGCGTCACCGTGGCGAGGTCCCCGACGACCGCCCGCGCCTCGGCGGTCAGCGCCTCGTCGCTCAGCTCGGGGTGCCGGATGAGCACCTTGATCACCGGCTCGGCCCACAGCTCGTCCCGGTGCCGGGTCCGCTGCGCGGGCAGCGTGGCGTGCGGCAGCCGGTAACCGGGCTCGATGAGCGTGCGTCCCTCGGGTCCGTCCTGGTCGACGGCCGCGTAGACCTGCCCCACCTGGGCCTCGATCTTCCCGAGCGCCGTGCCGGCCGCCTCCCGGTCGAGCGTGACGGCCCGCACGGTGCGCCGCGCGCCGGCGTCGTACACCTGCGTCCCCTGCCCGCACACGGCCAGCCCTTCGTACCCGAGCCCGTCCAGCAGCTCCCGCACGCCGGGCACGGGGCGCCCGGTGACGACCAGGTGGCGGGCGCCCGCCGCGCGGGCCAGGGCGAGCGAGGCGCGGGTGCGGGGGCCGACGGTGTCGTCGCCGCGCAGCAGGGTGCCGTCGAGGTCGGTGGCCACGAGGGCATATGCGGGTGGGATGGGCATGGGGGCAAGCGTAGGCGCCGGATTCCGGAGCCCCGGCCGGAGTTGTGGCGGGGCGGGGACGTGGGGTAGGGCGGCTACGCAACGGTGAGGACGACCTTGCCCCGGTTGCGGCGGCCCTCGATCGCGGCGTGGGCGAGGGCCGCGTCGGCGAGCGGGTGGGCCGCGTGGATGGCGGGGCGCAGGGCGCCTTCGGTGCGCAGCGCCCACAGCTCCGCGATCCACCCGGCGTACCGTGCGGGCCGGGTCCGGGCGACGCGGGCCACCTGGAAGCCGATGACCGACTTGCCGCCGACGAGCAGGTCGTACGCCTCGATCGTGCCGCCGCCCGAGCTGTACGCGACGAGCCGGCCGCCGGGGGCGGTTGCCCGGACGGCCCGGGGGAGGAGGTCGCCGCCGACCGCGTCCAGGACGATGTCGCAGGGCTCGCCCCAGCTCTCGTCGGTGTACGTCACCACCTCGTCGGCCCCCAGTGACCGCACGAAGTCCGCCTTCGCCGGATCGCCCACGGCGCCCACGACCCGGGACGCGCCCCGGAGCCGGGCGAGCTGGAGGGCGAGATGGCCGACCCCGCTCGCGGCAGCCGTCACGAGTACCGACTCGCCCTTCTCGGGCCGGGCCGCCTCCAGCGCCCCGAGCGCGACGACCCCGCTGCGGACGAGCGCGACGGTGTCCTGGGCGGTGGCCCCGGCGGGGACGGCGGACGCCATGGCCTGGTTCAGCAGGGCGTATTCGGCGTACCCGTGTCCGAAGCACAGGCCGGTGACCCGGTCGCCGACGGCGTGCGCGCTCGCCCCGTCCCCGAGCGCCACCACCTCACCGGCGATCTCGCCGCCGAGCGGGATGGGCTCCCGGCTCTCCCGCACCTTTCGCACCACCGGGAGGGTGACGCCGACCGCCTCGACCTTGACGAGGAGTTCGCCGGGGCCGGGCTCGGGGACCGGCACGTCCTCCTCGAACAACACCTCGGGCCCGCCGCTGTGTTCGTACCGAATGCGTCGCATGGCGATGACCTCCGACCGACCGGGGTTCGTTGGGAATCCCAACGGTAAGCTCAAAGTCGTGGGGAAGTCCAACGATTCCTGGATACGATGCGGAGCATGGCAGACAAGGCAGCAGCGGCGGCGGCCCCGAGCCGCATCCGCCCTCTCCCGAGCTGGCTCCTGGGCCGGGCGGCGGCACGGGGCCGGTCCCTGGTGGCGGATGCGCTGGCCGCGCACGGCATGAAGATGTGGCACCACGTGGTGCTGGCAGCGATCGAGGACCTGGCGCCGGTCGCCCAGGCGGACCTGGGCCGCGCGGTGGCACTCGACCCGAAGGACCTGGTCGGCATCCTGAACGACCTTCAGGAGGAGTCCCTGATCGTCCGCGCCCCGGACCCGAAGGACCGCCGCAAGAACGCGGTGAGCGTGACGGAGGCGGGGCGCCGCCGCCTGGAGGAGTGCACGGCGGCGGGCGGCCGCGCCAACGCGGAACTCCTGGCCCCGCTGAGCCCCGACGAGCGGGTCCGCTTCCTGGACATGCTGCGCCGGATCAGCGGGGCCGGGATCGACTAGACCGGGCCGAACGCGTCGCGCTTGACGCCTGCCACGAAGGCGGTGAAGGCGTCGGCGCGGAGGGGGTGGGCGGGCCCGTCCGGGACCTTGGAGTCCCGGACGGGGATGGTGCCGGTGGAGGCGACGAGGTTGGTGGCGACCGCGACGCACTGGCCGCCGTTGTCGCTGTACGACGAGGTGGACCAGCGGGGGGATTCGGTGGCCACGGGGCTTTCCTTCGTAGGGCGGATCAGAGGGTGTTGAACCCGCCGTCCTTGATGCCCGTAACGAAGGCCGCGTATGCGTCGGCGCGGAGGCCGAGGGAGGGGCCGGTTCCGGCCATCGGGGCGATCGTCGTGGACGTCGGGCGGTGGGATCGACCGCTGGTGGGGGAGTTCCGAGGGGTCGCCGGCCCCTACTGGACGCTCCGGTCGCCGAAGGGCGGCACGGAGTGGGAGGTGCGGCCGGAGCACACCCGGGACGCGACCCCCGCCGAACGGCTCGCGGCGCGGACCGCGCGGGAGAACGCCCGGAGCCGGGGCGAGGTCGCATGACCGCCCCGGAGGAACCCGAACCGTGCCGCACGTGCCAGGAGTTCGACCTCGAAGAAGCCGTCGCCCGGAGCGAGCGGGACGGGAGCCGGGAGGCGGACGCCCGGGTGCTGCGCAGGCGGCATCAGGCCGCGGAGCACCCGGGACGGCTCGACATCGGCTGAGGGGCGCTCCGCAAGGCTCCGGCGGCGAGGTCAGCGCCTGCGCTTGGGCTTTTCGATCGCCGCCACCACGACGCTGACGGTCATGATGATCAGGGCCACCAGCAGCAGGCCGGTCGGCCAGCCGGTGAACAGGGCCACGACGACGAGCACGATGGCGATCAGGAAGCCTATGTGTGCCCAGAAATCGGGCACGGTCATGTGTCGCTCAGTCACGCATCCCCCTCGCACAGCCCGCTCGCCTCCCGCGCGGGCTCACAGCATCACGGCCTGTACGACCTCGGTCAAGCGCCGGTGCGTCTCCCGTGCGCGGCGCGGCCCGGGGGCGCGGGAGGCACCGCCCGCAGTGCACCGGCCCCCACCCTCAGCCCCAGGTCTTGCCGGCGGGCTCCTTGATGGTGCGGTTGATGCGGTTGAAGAAGTTGGTCATGGCGATCTCCAGGTTGAGGGCACCGATCTCCTCCTCGGTGAAGTGGGCGTTGGCCTCGTCCCAGATCTCGTCGGTGACGCCGGGCGCCCCGTCCTGGAGCCGGGTGGCGCCCTCGGCGAGGGCCAGCGCGGCGCGCTCGGCGTCCGTGTAGAAGGGCGCTTCGCGCCAGGCCGCGACGTTGTGCAGTCGCTCGTCGGTGTCGCCGGCCTTCTTCCCGGCGGCCACGGCGGCGTAGACGCACGCCGAGCAGCCGTTGATCTGGCTGACGCGCAGATGGACCAGGGCGAGCAGCTGGGGGTCGACACCACCGGCGGCGATCGCCTGGTGGAGGTGGCGGACGGCGGTCCAGACGTCGGGGCTGGCGGCGTTCTTGTCCTTGAGACGGTTTTCCACGGGGGAAGGGCTCCTTCGGAGGGTTACGTTGCGACGCCGGTGCGCGTCATCCCTATGACGGAGCCGCTGCCACGGAGGTAACAAGATGACGCTCGCCGACGCTTTCGAGTCGCACCGCGACCGGCTGAGGGCGGTCGCGTACCGCATGCTCGGGTCGCACGCGGACGCGGAGGACGTGGTGCAGGAGGCCTGGCTGCGGCTGTCGCGCCAGGAGCCGGGCACGATCGACAATCTGGGCGGCTGGCTGACGACGGTCGTCGGCCGGATCAGCCTCGACGTGCTGCGGTCCGGCCGGGCGCGCCCGGAGGTCTCGTACGACGACGGGCCGGAGTTCACCGTGACACTGGACGACGCCCCCGCGCCGGAGGACCTGGCGGCGATCGGAGACTCCGTGGGCCTCGCGCTGCTCACGGTGCTGGACTCGCTGCGGCCGGACGAACGCCTCGCCTTCGTGCTGCACGACGTGTTCGCGGTGCCGTTCGCGGAGGTGGGCCCGATCCTGGGCAAGTCGGCCGACGCGACGAAGATGCTGGCGAGCCGGGCGCGGCGGAAGGTCCAGGGGGCGCAGCGGCCGGCGAGCGCGGACCGGCGGCAGCGCGAGGTGGTCCAGGCGTTCCTGGCGGCAGCCCGGGACGGCCACTTCGACCGGCTGCTGGAGGTCCTGCACCCCGAGGTGAAGCTGACCGCGCACACCCCGGACGGCACGTTCATCACCCTCGGCGCCACGGAGGTGGCCACCCGGGCCCGCGTGGGCGCCGCCGCGGCCCACGGTCACCCGGCCACCGCCAACGGCCTCCCGGCCATCCTCTCCTGGACGTCGGAGGGCACCCCCCTCTCCCTCCTCACTTTCACGGTCACCGACGACCGCATCACGGAGATCACGGCACAGGTGGACCCGGCGGAACTCGCCCGGATGAACCTGCCGGAGCGGGTGTGACAGGCTGCCCACCGGGCGCGGTGGCGACCGCTTCGACCTGCTGCGCGACCCCGGCATGCGCCCGCGCACGGCCGGACACCGGGCGGCCTGAGCGCTCCGGCGGCCCGCCGCCCCGTCCCGGCGTCCCACGCGGCGGGCCCGTGCCTCAGCCTCGTATGCACGCATAGCCGCAGGTCGGCGCACCTGTGCCGACGTCCCACGGCCGTCCCGGACCGCCCCGCCGGGACGGCCGTCGGGCTTTCGGGACGGTGAAGCGTGGAGGGACGGTCTCCGCTCTCCCTAGGTTCATCGGCGTCGGCCCCGTCCGGTTCGTCGCACCCCTCAGGAGATCCGCATGCCCACGCTGCCCAAGGCCGCCCGCGCCGCGGCCGTCACCGCCGCCGCCCTGGCCGCCGTCGCGCTGGCCGGACCGGCCCAGGCGTCCACGAGTGCCGGCTACGTCGCGTACGGCGACACCGGAACCGCCGTCCAATGCGTCCAGGTCGCCGTCAACGTGTCCAACGTGCACGCCGGTATCGCGGTCGACGGGATCTGGGGGGCGCGCACGGAGACGGCCGTGAAGACGTTCCAGCTGATCAACATCTGGGGAGTGGACCCGGCCCACGGGGACCCGGTCTTCCTCACGGCGGACGGCGTCGTCGGGCCCTATACGGGCGACGTGATGCTCCGTTACATCGCCGACAACGCACCCGGCATGAAGAGCGCCTGCTCCGCCGCGCTGCCCACCACCCGCTGACCCCGAAGGACCTCGTATGACCGCGCTCGACCGACCCCAGCCGTACCCGCGCCGCAGGGCCGTACTCACCGGAACACTCGCGCTGGGCGCCGCCGCCCTGCTGCCGCTCGCCGCGCCGGGCCGGGCGCGCGCCGCGACCGGGCCCGTGATCTCCGACTGCGCCGCCTGGGGCGCCCGGCAGCCGAGCAGCCCGGTGAAGACCCTGGCCACCCCGCCGCAGAAGATCATCGTCCACCACACCGCGGACCCCAGCTCCACGGACTACTCACAGGCCCACGCGTTCGCGCTGGCCCGGTCGATGCAGGCGTACCAGATGGACACGGAACACTGGATCGACACCGGCCAGCACTTCACCATCAGCCGGGGCGCGTACGTGCTGGAGGGCCGGCACGGCAGCCTCGCCGCGCTCCAGGGCGGGACGCGGCAGGTGGAGTCGGCGCACTGCACCGGGCAGAACACGGTGGCCATCGGCATCGAGAACGAGGGCACGTACACCACGGTCGACCCCCGCGGCGAGCAGTACGCCGCGCTGGTGGAGCTGTGCGCGCGGATATGCCGGCAGTACGGGCTTCCCGCGTACCAGATCTACGGGCACCGCGACTTCAACAGCACCGAGTGCCCCGGCGACCGCCTCTACGCCCTGCTGCCCCAGCTGCGCCAGGACGTGGCGGCCCGCATCGGGGGCGACGCGACCCCGCCCGTGTGGCCCGTGCTCTCCACCGGGAACACCGGCGAGCGCGTCCGTACGCTCCAGCTCCTGCTGAACGGGCGCGGCGCGGCGCTCACGGCGGACGGTGACTACGGCCCCGCGACCCAGGCCGCGGTGCTCGCCTTCCAGAACACCATGTGCGCGACCCCGGACGGCGTCGCGGGCCTGCAGACCTGGAACCAGCTCGCCGCGCCCGCCCGGCAGGGCGACTCCGGCGTGGCCGTGGAGGCCGTGCAGAGCCAGCTGGTGGCGCACGGCATCGCCACGGACGTCGACGGCGCCTTCGGGCCCGGGACCGCGGCGAGCGTGGTCCGGTTCCAGACGACCCGGTCGCTGCCCGCCGACGGGGTCGTGGACGCCCGTACGTGGAGCCGGCTCGTCGCGTAGTTCCCCTTCCCGCACCACATCCCACAAGGAGAAACGTTCATGAGACGCGCAGCGTCCGTCATCACCGCGGTGTTCGCCGCACTCCTCGCCACCCTGCTCGTCGTGCCGGCCGCCCAGGCCGCCGGCTGGCCCACCGTGGACAGCGGGGACCAGGGCGCCGATGTCACGACCGTGCAGCACCTGCTGACCGCGCGCGGCTTCAGCACCACCGCCGACGGGGACTTCGGCCCCGGCACCGTGAGCGGTGTGCGCGGCTTCCAGAGCGCCAACGGCCTCTCCGCCGACGGCGCGGTCGGCCCCGCCACCTGGCCCAAGCTCATCGTCACCGTCAGCAACGGCAGCAACGGCTCGGCCGTCAAGGCCCTTCAGGTCCAGCTCAACAAGTACGGCAGCGGGCTCGCGGTCGACGGGGCCTTCGGCTCCGGGACCGAGGCGAAGGTGCGCTCGTTCCAGCAGTCCAAGGGCCTGAGCCCGGTCGACGGCATCGTCGGCCCGGCCACCTGGGAGGCGTTGCTGTCCGGCTCCGGGGCCGGCAGCGGCGGCAGCGGCACCCTGACGCACGCCCAGGCCGCCGCCCGGTTCAACGCGGCCGGCATCGGCTGGGTCTCGTCCGGCAACTGCTCGGACCGCAACAGCAGCAGCTGCACCTCGTTCGACGGGCTGCGCGCCGCCACGGCCGACGGGGCCGTCGCGCTGAAGCAGGCGGTGGGCGGCTGCACGCTCACCATCACCGGCGGCACCGAGACCGGGCACGCGTCCGGCACGTACAGCCACGGCAACGGCTACAAGCTGGACTTCCAGCGGGTGAGCTGCCTGACCAGCCACATCACCGGCAACTTCGCGTACAGCGGCACCCGCGGCGACGGCGCCACGCTCTACACCGCCCCGTCAGGCAACGTCTACGCGGACGAGGGCAGCCACTGGGACGTGACGTTCCTCAACTAGGGGGACCAGAAGGGAGGGGTGCCGGGGTCCGGCACCCCTCTTCCGCGTCTACTGCACGCAGAATTCGTTGCCCTCAGGATCCGTGAGCACCGTCCACCGGCCCCCCGGCTCCTCCACCTCGCGCTCGACCTTCGCGCCCAGCCCGACCACCCGCGCCACCTCGGCCTCGCGGCGCTCCGGGCCCGCGTGCAGGTCGAGGTGGAGGCGGTTCTTCTGCGTCTTCGGCTCGGGGACGCGCTGGAAGAGCAGCCGGCGGCCGTGCCCGGCGCCGCTGTCCTCGTCGTACGGGTCGTCGGGGTGCCGCACCGCCGCCAGATCGAGCCAGGCGCGGCGGCCGTGCGCGGTGGTGGTGAGGGCTTCCGGTACGGCCCCGATCCCCAGGAGGCGTTCGATCAGGGGGCTGTTGTCCTCGATCTCGTAACCGAGGGCCTGGGACCAGAAGCCGGCCTGCGCGTGCGGGTCGGCGGCGTCGATGACGACTTTCCACTCAAGGGTCATGACCGGCATTCTGTACCGGTGCCCGGGCTTTTGCCGGGTGAGACCTCGATCCGCTCCGCGCCCGCCGGTGCTGCCGTCGCCGTCGCGGCGAGCCGGGCCGCCTGCGCCCGGGCCCGGTTGCGGCGGGCGGTCCGCAGCGCGTCCCAGGTGAGGACGATCAGCGCCACCCACACCAGGCCGAACCCGGCCCACCGCTCCGGCGGCATCTCCTCGTGGAAGTAGGCGACACCCAGGAGGAACTGGGCGATCGGGGTCATGTACTGGAGCAGCCCGATGGTCGAGAGCGGGATGCGGATCGCGGCGGCCCCGAACAGGATCAGCGGCACCGCCGTGACGACGCCGGTCGACGCGAGGAGCGCGGTGTGCCCGGCGCCCTCGGAGGTCAGGGTCGAGGTGCCCTGCGCGCCCAGCCAGATCAGATAGCCGAGTGCGGGCAGGAAGAGCACGGCGGTCTCGACGGTGAGCGATTCCAGGCCGCCCATGTCGACCTTCTTCTTGACCAGGCCGTACGTGGCGAAGGAGAACGCCAGGATCAGCGAGATCCACGGCGGCTTCCCGTAACCGACGGCCAGCACGAGCACCGCCACGGCGCCGGTGGCGACCGCCGCCCACTGCGCCGGGCGCAGCCGCTCGCCCAGGAGCAGGACGCCCATGGCGATGGTGACCAGCGGATTGATGAAGTAGCCGAGCGACGCCTCGACCACATGGCCGCTGTTCACGGCCCAGATGTACAGGCCCCAGTTGACGGTGATCGTGGTCGCCGCGATGCCGAGCAGCCCCAGCTTCCGGGGCTGCCGCAGGAGCGGGCCGATCCAGGACCAGCGGCGCAGGACGAGCAGCAGGACCGCCACCACGCCGAGCGACCACACCATGCGGTGGGCCAGGATCTCGACCGCCCCGGCCGGCTTCAGCAGCGGCCAGTACAGCGGGACGATGCCCCACATCCCGTACGCGGCGAACCCGGAGAGGAGTCCGGCCCGCTGGTCATTCGTCCCCTGCACGGGCCCTCCTGGTGGGTGGCTGTCGTACGACCGTCAACCACACGAAGGTAGCGCCGCCGGGGCCCGGTGTCATGCCCGTATCGTCAGACGGTCATGACACCGGGCGGGGTAGGGCTCAGAGCGCGGCGACCGCGGCGGCGACGGTGTCCGCGACGGGGGTCGTCGGGCGGCCGATCAGGCGGGCCAGGTCGCCGCTGGTGCCGGCCAGACGCCCGCGCCGGACGGCCTGGTCCACATCGACCAGGATCGCCGCGAAGCCCGCGGGCAGCCCGGCGCCGGTCAGGATCTCCTGGTGGACGGCGGGCGGCACGTCGTTGTGGACGATCTCCTTGCCGGTGGCCTTCGCGACCTCGGCCGCGTACTCGGCGTAGGACAGGGCGGTGTCGCCGCTCAGCTCGTACGCGCGGGCGAGGTGGCCCTCGCCGGTGAGCACGGCGGCAGCGGCGGCCGCGTAGTCGTCGCGGGAGGCGTAGGCGATGCGGCCGTCACCCGCGCTGGCGACGACGGCGCCGTGCGCCAGGACCGGGGCCAGGTTCTCGGTCTGGTTCTCCGTGTACCAGCCGTTGCGCAGGAAGGTGTACGGCAGCCCGGAGTCCAGGATCAGCTGCTCGGTCGCGCGGTGCTCGTCGGCCAGCGTGAAGTCGGCCTCGGGGCCGCCGAGTATCCCGGTGTACGCGAGCTGGGCGACGCCCGCCGCCTTGGCCGCGTCGATGACCGCGGTGTGCTGGGCGACGCGGCTGCCGACCTGGTTGCCGGAGATGAGGAGGACCCGGTCGCCGGAGCGGAAGGCGTTCGCCAGCGTCTCGGGGTGGTCGTAGTCGGCGATGCGCAGCTCGACGCCCCGGGCGGCGAGGCCGGCGGCCTTCTTCTTGTCGCGGACCACGGCGGCGATGCCGGTGGCGGGGACGGTGGTCAGCAGGTGCTCCACGACGAGTCGGCCGAGTGCTCCGGTGGCTCCGGTGACGACGATGCTCATGGGGGGTTCCTCCTCGTTTGTTCGCTTCGTTCTCACATACCACCTTACGGAATGCGCTAACTAAAAGAAAGTGCACGGGTCGGCGCATGCAAAAGCGCGCCGGTCCCGCCGCGAGGGGCAGGTCCGGCGCGCTGAGGTCCTGGACGTCAGCCGACCACGGTCCAGTTGTCGTTGCCGGCGAGGAGTGCGGCCAGGTCGCCCTTGCCGTGCCGTTCGACGGCGGTGTCGAGCTGCTGGGCCATGGTTGTGTCGTAGACCGGTCGTTCGACGCTGCGCAGGACTCCGATGGGGGTGTGGTGCAGGGTGTCGGCGTCGGCGAGCCGGGACAGTGCGAAGGCTGTTGTGGGGCTCGGGGCATGGGCGTCGTGGACGAGGATCTGGGACTTGTTGTCCTCGGTGACGGCGACGACCTTCAGGTCGCCGGTGAGCGGGTCGCGTACGACGCC